>JAPPOR010000627.1 GCA_028817905.1 Myxococcales bacterium | reverse complement strand
GGCCAGGGGGAAGGCGTTTGTGGGGTGGGGGATGCTGTCGGAGCTGTAGACCCTTGCCACGCCTGCCGCTGATAGATGAGTCAGGGCGTCGTCGACGAACAGGGCATGTGTGACGAGCGCCTCGATGCGGCGTGCGCCTGCGGCCGTGAGTGCGCTTGCGGCGCGGGCCAGGGTGCGACCCGTGCTGGCCATGTCATCCACGAGCATCACATCCAAGCCGGCGTAGTCGCGATCGGGCAGCTGCACCTCGACGCTGCGGTCTCCCAGGCGGCGCTTTGCCGCGACCGCGAAGGGCAGCTTGGCGACGTCCGCCACCGCCTGCACCCATTTGCGGGACTCGCTGTCGGGTCCCAGTAGCAAGGGGCGTCCGGGCTTGGAGGAAAGAAAGGCGCCGGCGGTCGTCGCGACGCCCAGGGCGACCGCCCGACGGGCCGGGACCGCGTCTGACAGGTGTGCGACGCGGTGCAGGTGGGGGTCGACGGTGATCACTTCCTCGAACAGGTCGGCCAGGAATTGCCCAATCGCCCGTTGGCTGACCACCTCGCCGGGCGCAAAGGCCGCATCCTGCCGCATGTAGCCCAGATAGGGGCACACCAGGCTCAGGTGGCGGGCACCCAGTTCACGCGCGCCCCTGGCGGCCAGCAGCAGCTCGATCAACTTGGCGTTTGGGTCGTCGAGGCTGCGGCAGAGGACCACACGCTCGGGCAGCGAGGCAGGCAGGCGCAACTTGCTCTCGCCGTCCGGAAAGTGATGGATCTCGATTTCGTCCCAGGGGGCATCCAGGGCTTCTGCCAGGGCGACGGTCTGGGCGTGTGAGTCTGCAAAGCCGAGTAGCTGCATTGGCCGGGTCTGTTCCTATGATTGGTTTGGACGCGCTTCGCGCGTGGCAAGGTCGGATGCAGGGACGCGCCACAAGGGCGCGAAAGCGACTATAGGAACATGGGCTAGAACTCCGCGAATACGTCCGGGACATCTTCCGGTTTGCCTACGCTGTATCCACTGTCGCTTTCCACAAGGCTTTTGGCGAAGCCGAAATCGGCAGGAAAGGCGGCGTGTACCCGGTAGAGGGGCTCGCCCTTGTCTACCGGTTCTCCGAGTTTCTTGAGCAAGTCCACGCCCGCGCTCTTGTCCATCGGGGCGCCAGCCATGCGCGCGATGCGCGCCATCTGGTAGTTCGAGATGGATGTGACCACCCCGGGCCCCGGTGCAGGGACCTCGAGCACCAAAGAGCCCGGAGCAAGGGGTTCCTCCCGAGGCCCCTGGGCCTCGATGATGTGTCGCATCTTGGCCAAGGCGCGTCCCGAGTCGAGGATGTCGCGCGCGATATCGAAGCCGTCGCCGCCGCGCACGTCCGGGTCGAACTCGAGCACCCGTCCCGCCAGGCGGAGGGCCTTTTGTCGCAGGTCGGAGGGCGCATCCGGGTCGTTCTTCAGCACTTGCATCACGTCCCTTGCCTCGAGCACGGGCCCGATGCCGCGGCCGACGGGTTGGCGCCCATCGGTGACCACCACTTGCAGAAACAACCCCAGCTGGTCGCCGACGTATTCGAACAGCTTGCGCAGCGAAAGGGCGTCGCGCATGTGGCGGACCTTGGCGCTGGGGCCCACCGGAATGTCGATAAGCAGGTGGGTCGAGCCGGCGGCGATCTTCTTCGACAGGATCGACGCGACCATCTGGCCCGGGTAGTCCACACCCAGAGGGCGCTCCACGGAGATGAGAATGTCGTCCACCGGCGCGAGGTTGGCTGTGCCGCCCCAGATCAGGGCGCCGCGTTCGCGGCTCACGACGGCGCGCAACCGCTTCGGCGGCAAGGTCACGTCCGCGAGCACTTCCATCGTGTCCGCGGTACCTGCCGGCGAGGTGATGGCGCGGCTGGAGGTCTTCGGCATCAGCATTCCATGGGCCGCGACGATCGGCACGACCAGCATCGAGGTGCGGTTGCCGGGAATCCCACCGATGCAATGCTTGTCGACCACCAGATCGCCATCCCAGTGCAAGCGTTGACCCTGGGCCACCATGGCGCGCGTCAGGTTCATGACCTCGTCCCGATCCAGGCCCGTCTGGCCCGACGCCACAAGGAAGGCGGCGATCTCCATCTTCGCGTAGCGCCGCTCCGCGATGTCGCGTGCGATATCCATGAATTCCTTGGCGCTGAGTCGTTCGCCCTCGATCTTGCGCCGGACCGCATCCATCGATGCGGGGGGCTCCGCGTGGCAGATTCGGATCTGGCTTCCCTCTACCATGTCGAGCGCTGCGATCGATTCGGCAGACAGCCCCAGTTCTCCCGGTGCCACGAGTGACTCGTCGTCGACCACGTTGAGGACCGCGAGGATGCGCTTGTCGGCATTGCCGCGCACCTCGACCTTGGCGAGCGCCTGGAAGCCCTCGGCGCGGTACACGGCACAGTGTCGATGCAGGTAGGCGACGTTTTCGTGGTAGGTGTCGATTCCGACACGGCGCAGGGTCAAGGTTCCGAGATCGGTTGGGTCGGGTCCGGGTTCGGTCATGGTGCTTGGATGGTGCTTGGATGGTGCTTGGATGGTGCTTGGCTGGATCGGGGGACTGGTTGGCAGGGCTCGCCCGCGCCGTATCGGGTCGTAGCAAAGGCTCCACAGGGGCTTTCGGCGGCTCGGCGAAATACTGACGGTGTTTCGAGGGGAAGATTGCGCGAAGACGTTGCCGAGCATGCGCGAGATGACGAGAATCAATCAGGGCCGGGGGAAGCCGGGCCAGTGTACCGCCGTCTCCAAGAGGCTCAACAACGGGACGCATGCGGTGACTGCTTGAGAGCGCGCAGGCGCCGATGATTGGGGGCAATGTAGCATGGCGTCAGCGCCCCGGTGGCGCACCCCACCGAAATCGGTTCCTCTGGCCGAATTCCCCTACGCTCGCGCGCAATACGACTCGATCACGTCCGACGCGCGCCTCGCTTGCTTCCGGTTTTCACGGGGTCCGCGGCCTCCTCGAGCGGGATCAACCCTTCCTTCGTCGGCCGCGGGCCCTGTGAAAACCGGGTCCTTCGCGATCCATCACGACGATAGTGACCAAGTCGTATTAAGCACAGCGCGGTTGGACCCGTTTCCTAACGTGCCACTCCCCGCTCCGGGCATTCGCAGAGGCATGCGGCGGCCAAGCTGCCCGCCCCACGGTCGTCCGGACTCCCGATGAAAGCGCTCACAGGGACGCAATGCTTCGGCCGAGACCCCTTCAGATCCTGCTCATACTCCTGGTGGTCGTCCCGGCGGGGGTCCTCGCAGAGGACGACGACCTGGATGGGCTCGACAATGAGCGTGAACGTGAGCTCGGCAGTGATCCCATGCGCGTCGATACTGACGGCGATTACCTTACAGACGGAGAGGAGGTCAGGCTCGGTACGGACCCGACAGAGCCTGATACCGACGATGATGGTCTGATCGACTACAGCGAGGTGCGAGTCCATGGCACCGATCCAACCGTCAAGGACAGCGACGGGGGCGGGACGGTGGACGGCGAGGAGGTACTGATCGATCGCACGGATCCGACCATGCCGCAGGACGACGCGCTGGACTCGGATGGTGACGGCCTCCCCAATCGCCTCGAGCAGGACCTGGGAACGGACGCCTTCATTGAGGACACCGACGGAGACCTGCTGTCGGATGGACAGGAGGACGCGGATCGCGACGGGCAATGGGATGAGGGTGAGACCAACCCAGGAGACGACGATACCGATGGGGATGGCCTTGTGGACGGGCAGGAGTTGCTCGTGCACGGTAGCGATCCGCTGTTGGAAGACAGCGATGGGGACGCGCTCCCTGACGGTCAGGAAGTGGAGCTATCGGAGGGCGAGCTCGCCTGCCTGTCGCCTGCGAGGGCCGACTCCGACGGAGACGCGCTGACCGACGGAGACGAGATCGCTCAGGGGCTCGATCCCTGCAGCCCGGATAGCGACGGGGACGGCATCTACGATGCAGTCGAGATCTCCGACGGCACCGACCCGACGGACGCCGGGGACGCGCTCGGCGACGCCGATGCAGATCACCTATCCGATACGTACGAAGCGGATGTGGCGCACACGGATATCGATGTGAGCGACAGTGACGGCGACGGCCTGGCGGATGGTGAAGAGGTCTTCCCGCTCCTCGACGGTCTCACGACCGACGCTTCGGATGCCGATACCGACGACGACGGTTTGCTGGACGGTCGGGAATCCGTGCTGCTGGATGGGAATTTCCTTTTTGCAAGTGACCCCACCCGCTACGACACGGACGACGACGGCCTGGGGGATGGCCTCGAAGTGGGTTTGTCACAGCCCGAGACGAGCCACCGGCAGCCCGAAGCCACCCGCTCCGAAGTCTTCCGGGGCGACGACGACCCGGAGACCACGACCGATCCGTTGCTTGGCGACACCGACGGGGATGGCCTGCTCGACGGTCAAGAAGACCTGGATGGGGACGGCGAGCGGGACTCCGATGAGACCGATCCAACGCGCTTCGACACGGACGGTGATGGGCTCGATGATGGCTGGGAAACACACTACGCGGACCGTGACCATTGTGCGGCGGGCGTCAAAGCGTCGGTGCATCCGCTGGATTCGGGTGACGGTGAGCGGGACCCGGACGCCGACGGTCTGACAAACCTCGCTGAGTATCGACTGGAGCTGGAGTCAGCGGGCGGCGAACCGAACGTTGTTCGCACCAGCCCGTGCGACCCCGACACGGATGGGGACGGCCTGGATGACGTGGTCGAGGCCGGGAGCCGGTATGGAGACGGCCCGAGCGACCCGACCCGTGCTGATACAGACGGCGATGGTGTCCTCGATGGCCTGGAGGATAGCAGCCGGGACGGAACCTGGGACCAGCGTGACGAAACCGACCCGACCCGCGCCGACACGGACGGGGATGGGCTTGCGGACGGTTTCGAGGACGAGGACCAGGACGGAACGGTACAGGCCAGCGAGACCGACCCGCGCCAGGCCGACAGTGATGGTGACGGGGTGCGCGATGGCGACGAGCGATCGATATTTGGCACCGACCCCACGGCGCCCGATACGGATGGCGACGGGCTCGTCGACGGACTGGAGCTCGGTCTTTTCGGCGACTCCGACCCGAGCACTTCATCCGATCCCCAGCGCGCGGACACGGACGGGGATGGGCTTGACGACGGGGCCGAGGATGCCGATCGGGACGGAGCACGCGACGACGATGAGACTGACCCGCGGCTCGCGGATACGGACGGCGACGGGATCACCGACAGCGTAGAGGCAGGCGACCTCGGTACCGACCCGCTTTCTCCCGATACCGACGGAGACTGGGTGTCGGATGGTGAAGAGGTGGGCGCGGACGTCGACCAACCGATCGACTACGACGGCGATGGGGTCATCGATGCGCTGGACGAGGACTCGGATGATGACCGTGTTCCGGATGCCGTGGAAGCCGGGGACCAGGTGCTTTCGACTCCGCGTCCCGATACGGACGGCGACGGGCTCAACGATTTGCATGACTTGGATTCCGACGGGGGTGGCGTCAACGACGGGACCGAAGTGCTCGAGCATGGCACGGACCCGACAGAGGCGAGCGACGATGGGCGCGGATGGTTCGAGTCCGGCGCCTCCGTGCGAGGCCATGGTTGCTCGATCGCAGGTCCCTCGATCCGCTTCGACCGCTCCGGCCTGAGCCTGTTCTGGTTCGCCTGGACCTTGTGGTTGGCTCGGGCCCGCCGCACCCGGCGGCGACCGCCGTTCAATCGCCTTTCGCTGTGGATGCTCGCCCTTCTTGCTTGCCTGGCATCTGCGCCGGGTCGCGCGCAGGAGCACCCGGATGCGCGCATGACCGCCATCGATGCCAGCCCCTTTCGCATGAACCCAAGTGCAGAGACCATCCTGACGACCAGCTTGCCTGCGGTCTTGGGCCACCTTCGCTGGCAAGTGAAGCTAGCGGCCCACCACTTTGCGGACTCCATCCGAGTGGCGGACGAGCACGGCGATACCCTGCGTAGCGTGGTTGCCAACCGGCAACAGATCGAGGCAGGGGCTGCCATCGGACTGATGGGTCGCGGTGAGCTGAGTGTGCACTGGGCAGTGGTTCCCCACCAGTCGGCGACCTACCCGGCGCTCGGTCTGGGCAACACGGACAGTGCAGGGGTCACGCACCCGATCCTGCGTCCCAAGTGGGTGCTCCTGGAGCCAGCTGAGGCGCGGCCGGGTGTCGCCCTGGAAATCCCGGTCACCTTGGGGTTGTGGAAGCCGCAGGCCTATATGGGCCGAGATGGTGTGAGCGCGCGGCCGACGGCGGTCGCATCCTACCGGCTAGGGGGCGTGACGTGGGCGACATCCGTGGGGGCAGATTTCCTCCCCAGCGCGCGCGTCCACCGGACCTTCGAGGGACCACGACTGGAATACCAGGTGGCGGTCGCCTACCAATTGATCGAACGTCGAACGTTCGTAAGCGCCGAATGGGTGGGCTCGCACCGCTTCGCAGACCTCAATGATCGCGATGAGACCCGGGGCCAACTGAGCTGCGGCATACGCCACGGCCTATCGCCGGACACGACGCTTGAGGCGATGGGATCCGTCGGAATCATCGGAGGCCTTGCGCAACCCCAGTATCGCGTGATGCTCGCCGCGACCTACCGAGGGGGCCAGGCGCCACCGGCCGAGGTTCCACAGACGCGTACTAGGCGTGTCACAGACCAAGATGCCAAGCCGCCGGTATCTGAGAGACCCGAGGAGCGCTCCGCCGACCCGCAGCCCAAGGAACCCTCCGCCGACCCGCAGCCCATGATGCCCACGCCGCCGCCTGCTGAAGTCGAAGACGCCGAAGGCTGCACCGATCCGCAGGCAGGAGCGGTGGCCGAGGGAGACCTGTGTGGGCCCCCGCCCGTAGCGAGTTTGGAGCAGGACCGGGTTGCCATCGACCAACCGATACGCTTTGCGGTCGGCCAAGCCACCATCCACCGGGAAAGCAAGGCGACCTTGAACAAGGTGCTGGAGATCCTCCATGCCCATCCGGAACTGAAGGTTCGCATCGAGGGCCATAGCGACTCGAGCGGTGGTGCGGAACGAAACCGGCGCCTGTCGGAAGAGCGCGCGGAAGCGGTGCGGCAGTACCTGATCGAGCACAGCGACGACCCGGGTGCCCTACGGCTCCGCGTGACGGCCGTTGGCTTCGGAGAGGCTCGGCCGATCAGCCCTGATGACACAGACGCTGGACGTGCACGCAATCGACGCGTCGATTTCGTTTTGGTGCCGGCGGAAACTCCGGCGGAAACTCTGGCGGAAACTCCGGCGGAAGCTCCTACTGAACCTGGGCGGGAAGCGGGTGTACGTGTGGAAGGCGTCGGGGCGGTTAGGCAGGGCGACAGTCCAACTGAGCAGCCGTCCGATCCGGGAGTACGTCGCGAAGACGCCGGGGCCGACCCGGAGGATGGCCCGTGAACCGATGGATAGGGGGGGGCGGATGACTTGCCCAAGCGAGATGCTAGAGCGCGCACTACGATGTGGCCAAGGGGAGGGAACCTTGGACAACCTGGCGCCCCGGAGGCTTGACGACCATCAGCGCCCGCTCCATGGCGCGGAGCCGGCGCTCCTGTTGCGTGTGGATAGCGAGCAGAACGTAGTGGGGCTAGACGGTACCGGACTCGACCAGGTTGGCTTCAATCGCGACGCGGCCAGTGTGCAGGATATTCTGACCGAGGCCGATCCCCCCGAGGTGCTGCGTGCCGCGTGTGCTCGCGCGTTGGTGGGCGAGCGAACACAGCTTCGGATTCGCTGGAGGGGCCAGGACTTCTTCGGGCAAGTGCTGCCCGTGCTCGGTCAGGATGGACGCGTCGGGTTTGCCGACGGGCTGTTCTTCACCGCGCCGAAGGGGCGACCGGATGGGGAGGCAAGCGCGCTGACCCAGCTCCTCAACCATGTGGCCGGGATGGTTTATCGCTGCCAAAACGACGAGGCGTGGACCATGGACCTGGTCAGCGATGGGTGCTTGGCGTTGACGGGCTATACCGTGGAGGAGCTGCACAACAACTCGAAGGTTGCGTTCGGCGACCTCGTGCATCCCGACGACGTGGACTGGTTGTGGGAGAAGTGTCAAGCGAACCTGGAGGCGCAGCGGTTCTGCAGCAACCAGTATCGCATCATCGATGCTGCCGGGCAGACGCGCTGGGTTTGGGATCGGGCCCAGGGTGTCTACGATAAGGCCGGCGAGCTCTTGTACATCGAGGGGCTCATCACGGACATCACCGAAGAAAAGCGCGCCGAAGAGGTCCGAAAGACCCTCGAGGAGCAGTTGCGGCAAAGCCAAAAGATGGAGGTGGTGGGGCAGCTGGCCGGGGGGATCTCGCACGACTTCAACAATCTTCTTAGCGTCATCAGCGTGAACGCCTCGATGATGCTCCTAGAACTGGATGCGCAGAGCCCGATGCGTGGCTTTGTGGAGCAGGTCCAGGGGGCCGTGGAGCGATCCAGCACTCTGATCAACCAATTGCTGGCCTTCTCGCGCAAGCAGGTCACGCAGCCCCGGGTGTTTGCACCGGCCGGTGCCGTCGACCGTCTGCAGCTCATGTTGTCCCGTGGACTGGGCGAAAAGATCGTGCTGCGCACGAGTGCCCAACCCGCTACGGGGAACGTTCGCATGGATCCGGTTCAGTTCGAACAGATCGTACTCAACTTGGCCATCAATGCGCGCGACGCGATGCCCGAGGGAGGTGAGTTGCGGATAGAGCTCAGTTGCACTGAAGTACAAGAGTCGCGCCCACTGCAGGTTGCCAGTCTGGCGAAAGGCGCCTACGTGGCGCTCAGCTTGCATGATGACGGATGCGGTATGGATGCGGATACGCTCGAACGGGCCTTTGAGCCGTTTTTTACGACCAAGCCTGGCGGTACGAGCACGGGGCTGGGTCTAGCGACCGTCAAGGCGATCGTTGAGCAGCACGGTGGCGGAATCGAGGTGCGGTCGCGCCCCGATGCGGGTACCTCTTTCACTGTGTACTTGCCGCGCGTTGCCCTGCGCTCGGAACAGCCCGAACCTTCAAGCGCGCGGCAGCCGCTCGGCGGCGATGAGACCCTGCTGCTGGTCGAGGACGAAGCCCTGGTGCTGCTGGCCGCGACGACCAACCTCGAGCGGCTCGGCTATCGCGTACTGAGCGCGAGCTCTGGAGTCGACGCTCTTGCCGTCGCCCAGCGTTTCGACGGTCCGATCGATTTGCTGATCACGGACGTCGTGATGCCCCGTATGAACGGTCTGGAGCTTGCAGACCGGCTCCGAAGGTCCCGTCCTACCCTGCGGGTGCTCTTCATGTCTGGGTACTCGAAGGGCGACATCGCGGAGTACGACGTGATCAACGAGGACGTGCAGCTGCTTGCGAAGCCGTACACGCTCGAAATCCTGGCCACTCGGGTGCGCGAGGCGCTGGTTCCCGTCCGGTCACACGCTAGCTGGTAGGTGCGGGGGGGCGCCCTTGACGGCACGGGGCGCCGACTCTAGGTAGCATCCTGTGGTACGCGATCGGCATCGCTGGCTGGGCGTGACCTGCTTGGGGTTCGCCCTCTTCGGGCTAGTACTTGCACTGGCGGGCATGTCGCAAGTCTTTGCGATCTGGCATGTCGCGGCAGGGCAGGCCCTGTGGGGGGCCGCGGACAGGCTGCGTACCCTGGGTCCCTTTGTTCCCGCGACCTTCGGAATCCTGGGCGCGTCGATCGCGGGAAAATGGGTGGCGGCGTACTTCCTCGTGCGGGGACCCCTTGCACGAGGTGAGCGTTGGGCCCTTGATGCCTTGGTCGCTGGGTTGTTGCTTTGGTTCGCGCTCGACTCGGCCATGTCGTTCTATCACGGCGCGCTGTTCAACGTTTGGATGATCAACCTTGCGCCCCTTCTGTTGGTGGGCTCTCAGTTGTGGCTGGCCCGCGAGCAGGCTTCTGTCCGCGCCCAGCGGGCTTCAATGGGTGCGCGGCAGCGGGCGCTCTTCCTTGTCTGTTCCTACTTTTCGCTCTTCGGCGTAGTAGTGGCGATCGGTGCGGGGTCCCCGCTGTTCGCTTGGTACGCTGATGGGATGGCCGATGATTTCTTCGCCAGTGAGTTGCCAGGTGCAGCGAAGACCTGGTTGGCGTTCATCTATGCGCCCATCGGCGCGACCATCTCCGCCCACTTCTTGATGCTCGCATGGGCCGTTCGGAGGGCACCGGGGGATAGGTGGACGCACCACATGGTCATTGTTTCGATGCTGGCCTGGTTTGTTCCCGACACCCTGACCAGTCTACTTCACCGGGCCCACTTCAACATCCTGTGGGTGAACGTGCCTTCCATGGTCGCCGTGGGGACCGTATGGCTCTTGGCGCTTCGAGAAGTGGAGGCCACCGCTAGCTAGTGAGTCCCAGCCAAGTGCGCCATTTGGGCCATCATCTCCACCGGGTCGGCAGCCGCCTGGGTGTCACCGAACTGCCGGTAGAGCGTTGCCACGTTGCCCGCCAACCGCTCGGACTCGCCCCAGTTCGGCATGAGTTTGCCTCTCAGTTCGTAGGCCGCGTCGTGCACGGAAACGCCGGCGTCATAGGCCTTGCGGGCGGCATCGCGAAGTTCGGTCAAGTAGGTCTTGAGCTGTTGGATGCTCGTCCGGTTGGTCACGCGGCCGTGGCCAGGTACAACCGTCTCCACGTCGAGCGCCAGGATTCGGTCGCACGCTTCTAGCCAGTTCTCAATCGGGCCCTCCCACATGATTGGGTGGCTTTCTTCGAACAGGATGTCTCCCGTGTAGATGACGCGTTGGTCTGGCACAAACACCAAGACGTCGCCGCGCGTGTGAGCGGGTCCCACTTCCATGAGGACCACGCGCCTGTCCCCCACCGCGAGTTCGAGCTCGCCACAAAACGTGCGATCCGGCGGGCGGAGTGTCACGCTGCCAAAGTCGAAGTCGCGGAACTTGCCTGCGACGAACGGGGCCGCCTTTGACAGAGCCGCCGCCCGGGGCACGCCCAGGCGTCCGAGTAGCCGTAGCAACCCGAGGGCCGGCGCGCCGATCGAGGCGCTCACCTCGCATATGCGCACGAGCGTATTCATCGCATTCGGGGAAAGCGCGCGAAACTCGCCCGCCGTAGCTTCCGAGCTGATGATTTCCGCGTCATCGAACAGCTGGTTGCCCCAGCAATGATCTCCGTTGGCGTGCGTGTTGACGACGGTTTCGAGTGATGCTCCTGCGGCGATGCGACGGTACTCTCCCAGCATCTGGGCAGCCAGGCGCGGATCATAGAGGGTGTCCACAACCAGCCCTTTGTCGCCATCGCGGATGAGCCCCGAGTTGCTGTACCCCCAGACGCCAGGCAGTTGCAGGTAGGCGAAGCAACCCTCGCCGACTTCCTCCAGTTCAGTCTTGACGCTCACTTTCGCTCCATGGCTACACCGCCCGAGGCACGCGAGTCCAACGCGATATGGGTTCCGTCGAAACGGCCGGAACCCCATCATGAAGGGTCTTCCTTTTCAAGCGGAACCCGACGAGCCGACGAGCTCTAGAGATGATGCAAGTGTTTGGCATTGCACGGAGAGATCTGTGGTTGCTGCGACTCCACGGCGACCGGCTTGGGGCCAGGTCTCAAGGTGAGTATGGACTCAAAAACTGGCGTCAGCGGCTCCTCTGGGCATCGCGTTCTGGACTCGTTGAGATGGAGTAGAGAAGACCGCTTCCTGCTGGTGTCCCCGAATTGGGGTCTTCATCATTGGGCTTGTCTGTCGCTCTTTTGGTCCAGATCGCCGCTTCGACTTGGCGTAGGCTGTCTTGACGTTCCCACGCGTTACCCATCGGCGTCTGACCCGGGGCCATCCACGACCAGATCAGGCGTTGATTCGTTTGGGAGCGAAGCCCAACTCACCCCATACACGTATCAGCGTGCCCGCGCCGTCAGGAAGAGCGCCTGGCGGCGCGGGCCGGGCGAATCCGCCTTTGGGGAAGCGCGCCTGACGGCAGGCGACCATGGCTTGATGCGCGATGTCTGGCCGGACGGCGACACACGTTCTGCGCATAGCAAGGTTGGCTCGTACACGGGGCCGTGCTGTAGGTCTTGGCGACGTTTCGTGATGCGTTCAAGTAAGGCCCCGAAATCCGCTGGCTTGACCGACGCGTACGTGTGGGTCTCGATGCCTTCACGTAGTCCGTCGCGCACCTCGCCAAGAGCCCGGTGCCGGCGGGGCGCATGACAGCTGGCATCGATGCACGCTAGAATATCCCTACGATGGGGTCGCGCGACGTAGTACCTGTTCCGGACCTGGGGACCATCGGGGATCGGTACCAGATTGTACGGAAGCTGGGCCGTGGGGGGATGGCCGCGGTCTACGAAGTTTGCGATCGGGTCACGGGCGCTTGTGTAGCACTCAAACGTTTGGAGCTGGCTGGACCTGCTCAGCGGCTCGACCATGTTGCGGAGCTCTTCGAGCGCGAGTTTGTGATCATGTCGCGCCTCGCGCATCCGCGTATCGTCGAGGTCTACGACTACGGCCATGATCGCGACCGGCCCTTCTACACCCTAGAGTTGCTAGACGGAGGCGATCTGCACCAGATGGCCCCGGTTCCCTGGCGGCAAGCGTGCACCATCTTGCTGGATGTGTGCTCGGCCCTGTCGCTGCTGCACTCGCGACGGCAGGTGCATCGAGACGTGACGACGCGCAACGTGCGCTGCACTCGAGATGGCAAGGCGAAACTGATCGATTTTGGAGCCATGGTGCCGTTTGGTCCCAGCCGGCAGATCGTGGGTTCCCCACCGTTCACCGCGCCCGAGGTGCTCGCCTGTCAGGCGTTGGATGGCCGCGCTGATCTCTATTCCTTGGGGGCGACCGCGTACCGGGCCCTGACGGGTCGCCACGCCTATCCTGTGCGCAGTTTCACGGAGCTGCGGCAAGCGTTTCACAAGCATCAGCTCGCGCCCCCATCGCATTTCGCGCCGGATATTCCGGAGGAGTTGGACCAACTGGTCTTGTCCCTGCTGCAGCTACAGCCAATCGCCAGGCCGGCGAGTGCGGCGGAGGTCATGGAACGACTGAGCGCGATCGCGTCCGTTCCGCTGGACGAGGAACTGGTGGTTCGCCAAGCGTACCTTGATACACCCAACCTCGAGGGGCGTGCAGGTTCCCAGGCACGGGCGCGTAGAGCTCTATTACGAGCCCGCGAGGGGCGCGGTGGCGGTGTGCTGGTTGTGGGGGCGGCGGGCACGGGCCGTTCCCGCTTTCTCGACACGTGTGTTGTAGAGGCCAAGCTGCTCGACGTACGCGTCGCTCGCGCGGACGCTGGCGCCGCGGGCACCGGCCCATGGGGGGCGGTGCGCGCCCTGATTCGACATCTGCTCGTCGCCTATGGGGAGGTGGCGTTCGCCGAACTTTCCCCGCACGCGGCCGTGGTGGCAGATCTCATGCCGGAGCTCACGGAGGCCCTGCGCGAGCGCGGCGTTCGTGTCGTGCCCGCCGGGTTCGAGACCCCACAAGCGTATCGGGCGGCCGTGTGTGATGCGGTTACAAAACTGGTAATCGCCCTCGGACGACACCATCCCCTCGCCTTCGGGCTCGATGACCTCGACCGCATTGACGAACCGTCGGCGGCGCTGCTTTCATCTGTCGCCCACGCCACACGGCGAGAGCCGGTGGTCGTCTTCGCCACCAGCTTGCCCGTCTCCGACCCGGCGGGTGGCACGGCGATCTCCCTGTTCTCAGAAGCCGCACGCGTTATCTCGCTCAACAACCTCTGTGTGAACGATACGGAGGCGCTGTTGTCGTCGGTGTTCGGGGACGTGCCGAACGTGAAGTTGATGGCCGACCGGTTGTTCGGCGTGACACGTGGTAATCCGCGCGACGTGATGGCGATGGCGCAGCACCTGCTCGAGCAAGGGCTCGTGCGCTACGAGGGAGGCGCCTGGAGTCTTCCAGGGCACGTCGAAACCAGCGACTTGCCGGCCTCGATGGGAGAGGCCCAAGCCGTGCAGGTCGAGCGTTTACCGAAGCGCTGCCGTCTTCTGGTCTCGGGCCTTGCGCTGGTATCGCTGGAGTGGATGTCGCTGGCTCAGTGCGAAGCCCTGGGGTTGCACTCGTCGCGCGGGGAGTTGCTAGCCGACCTGCAGCGGCTCACCGGAGAGGGTGTACTGGTGGAAGGCGGACGCCGCTACGCGGTCGCCCAACCTGTGGTTCGACGCCTCCTTGCAGAGCGCATGGATGGCGCTACCGCCCGCGACCTGCATCGACGCTTGGCTGATATGTTCGAAGCCAGCGGTGGCGATCCGTTTCGGGTGGCCACCCACGCCCTATCTGCTGGCGAACAGGAGCGGGCTGTGGCCGCCATGAAGGTCTATGCCGAGCTGGCCCGCTCCCAGTTCTCGAGCCACACGTCTGGCTTTGAACGGGTCAGGAGATTGCCGCCGGGGTCGTATGAGACCGAAACCGCCATACTCGAGATCGCTCGGCGGGCAGGTGAAGATCGCGCGGCCATTTTTTGGCTGAATGGCTGTCTGCTCTACGACGGCGTGTTGGACGGTGGTTCGCCGGTGGAGCCGCTCGAGGAAATGCTGGCGCAGACGTACCGCGACTGTGGTTTGGACATATACGAGTCGCTGGATGGGGCCGAAGACGAGGCAACACGCCTGTACCGGGCGTTGCAGCTCGCGCAGGAACGCTTCGATGGAGCGCCCGCATCGGAGCGCGTCTGTTCGCCTGCCGAGGCGATTCCGCTGATGGCCCAGTTGATCGTTGCGGCGATCGGGATCGCAGGCCGCGGCAACGACCTGCCGCTGCTGGAGCGGACCCCCGCGCTGGGACCGCTTGCGGCGCTCGACCCCGCCTTGCAGATGATCGATATGAACCATCGAGCCACCATGCAAGTGCTTGCAGGCCATCTTCGATCGGCGCGCGCGATCTTCGCGGAGATCTTGGAACGCTTCGAGGAGGGCGACCGCGAGGGGCGGGACCAGAGCCATATGATGTACATGCGGTTGGCGGTCCAGTACACCATGGGCGCCCTGGGCGTGAACATGGGCTATGCGGACACGGAGCACTGGGCACGTCTGATCGAGGACAATCCCAGCTTTGTCGTCAATGCCGCGCGCCTGCGCATGCTCGCCGCGCTGCGCCAGGGAAACTGGGACGAGGCCACGCGGCACCGAAAGCGTCTGGAGCTCATGCGCATCCAGAATTCACCCCCACAGCTCTTCGAAGGTTCCTACTTGCTGTCCGAGCTGCTCGCCCTGATCGATGCCGAAGATCTGGTGCGCGTCAAGCGGATGATCCCAGCTCTCGTCGCGCTTGCCGAGGAGATGCCTTCGTGGGAGCCCATGCTCGGGCTGGCCCGCGGCGCCTATCACATGTTGCGTGGCGACCTTCAATACGCGCTCTCGGTACTGCAAAGCCAGCTGGCGACCGTGGAGCCTGCACGTCACGTGGCCTGGCCGTCGCTCGAGAAGTGCCGCATCACCTGCCTGTACAAAATGGGCCGCTTGCAGGAAGCGGTCGTCGTCGGCCGTGCGGCCGAGAAGGTCAGTCGAGAGCGCGAACTCGACTCGGGCTTGACCTACGCCATGCAGTCGCTCGCTCCCGCGCTGGCGGCCCTCGGCGAGCATGAAGAGGCGTTTGCCCTGGTGGACGCGGTGATCGAACGGGTCGCACCCGCCGGTAGCAGTGGGGTCCTGGTGGGGATGGTGCATGAAGCGCGAGCGCGTGTCGCGCTGCACGCGGGAGACACCGCTCGTTTCGAGGAGTCGTCCGCTCGCTGCGCAGCCCAGTATCGCGCCGGGCACAACCCCGTGCTTACGGCCAAGTACGAGCGCCTGATGCAGCTGGCACGGGAGGGCAACGTTTGCGTCTCCCCCGAACTTGCCGATGCCGCCAAGTTCACGACCGGGCGGGATCTGAACGCAACGCTTCGAGACACCCTGTCCTCATGCACCAGCCTTGAGGATAGGGCGCGCTTGGCCCTCGAGACCCTCGTACAGCAGTTCAGTTGTTCCCAGGGGTTCCTGTACATCATGGGCCCGGGCGGTCCCACGCTGAGCGCTCAAAAAGGCCAGGAGCCCCCGCCTGGCACGCTCGAAGGATGGCTCAGACGCTATCTCGATGACATGTTCACGACGGACGATCCGGAGACCCAGATGGCGACCGCGGCGGACAGTCATCCGATGCCTTCGCTCGAGAGCGATGGAGCGCCGCTGGTACCCCTGGTGCTCTCCCATCGTGCCGCTGGCAAGACCGTCGTCACGGGTGTCGCCGCACTTCGTGTGAGCAGCGAGTCGCGCATCGTCCAAGACGGCAAGGTGGAGGTCCTGAGCGGGGTGTTGGCCGACTCGGGGGATGCCGCGACCGCCGTGGTCGCGGGCCGCTAGCTCGGATGATTCACGACTTCGGCGTCGGATCGCGCAGGGGTTCGGCTTCACAGGGCATTCGACGACCGACGGGAATACTGCCCGTATTTTCTAGGGCGGCGAAAGTCCTGTGGAGTCGAAGGACAAGCGAGGCGGCGGCGAAGTCGTGAATGATCCGGGCTAGCTAGCTAGCCCAGCACAACGCGGCACGACGAGGCGTTGACGGGGCAACATGTCGTCAGGATTGCGACAGGATCTAGGCCTGGGCGCGCGACTAGAGCCAAGATATGGGCGGTTATGGGTATGCTCGTCGCGATGGGCTCGAATGCGTGAACCCAACGTGAACCATGCCAACGCGCATCCGGTGCGACGCCAGGCTTACCAAGCTTCGGTAGCAGGACTCCCGAAGGTGCCAGCGCCGAAGCCGGTGCCCTGGAAGTTGTGGATACTCGCATGGCTCTTGGCGTGCGGCGACGGGGCGCAGCCTCCGGCCGGGGAAAGCGCACCCCAGGGCGTGGCAAAGGCGCCTGTGCAGCCTTCCGGACAGCAGGACGCCGCACAGATGCTCGCTGGGGTCGACTCGATGGCGCCCGCGACCTCTGCCACCGAGGCGGACTCCATGACGTCCCCGATGGGCGCCGCGCCGGATGGACCGGGTGCCAGCGGTCCAGGCCTGAAC
>JAPPOR010000612.1 GCA_028817905.1 Myxococcales bacterium | reverse complement strand
GGATGGGCACGATGTTCCCGGCACCGCGCATGAACGCGTCAGCGATCAGGACCTTGGGCAAGATATCGTAGGGGCCTCCAGTGTGCCCCCCCACCCCCCGCTTGGCGCCAATGGCCGTGAAAAACACTATCGCGTCACGGCACAACTGGACGTTCGTCTCCAGCTGCTCGTGATCCTCCGCGGACAGCGGCGCCTCCGGGCGAAGCGCCAGGGGCATGTAGCGCGACAGGTCGATGGGGAAACGCATGGGCCGCTAAATATCAGAGTTTCGGAGGGCCAGCGAGCCTGCCTCAACCGGACACCACCGCGGTCACGACCCACGCGCGCGACTGCCGCGGGCGGCCCGTGAAATGCGCTCCTGGCGAGCGGGCGCCCCTACGGAACGAAGGCCCCTCGCTTAGCTCTGACAGAGCTGCTGCTCTGACAAAAGCGGGGCAAGAGCCCCGCTACCTCTGCTCAAAGGCCGCTGAGCGGGTCGTCGTCTTCGTCGGCTGCCGGGACGCCATCGAGCGCTTTGGCGTTCTTCTTGCGCTGCTTGCGCAGGAACGCACGACGCTGCTTGGCACGCTCGGCAGCCTCCGCCTTCTTGGCACGCGCTTCGTACTCCGCCTCGGACTCGGCTTGCTTGTCGTCGTCGAACAGGCTCTTGCGGCGCTTCTTGCGGCTGACCTTGCCCGCGTTGCGGCGATCCTTGCCCGTGATCTTGTCAACGACCCCACCCTCAGAGTCCGACTCCTTGAAATCCCGGCTGAGTCCGGCGACGGCCCGGTTGACCTTCTTCTTGCGCTTGATCGTGTTGGCACGGAGTGTCGCGAGGTCGCGAACCGTACCCTTGTCTTCAAACACAAGGGCGTACTTTCCGTAGAAGTCCGTGTCGTCGACCGCGCGCATGCGGCTGTTGCGGTCCATGTACTCGACCCAGCGCTGCTTACCTCGCTCGTCGTTGCGCTTGCCGGACTTCACCCGGCCGCGCCCGAACTTCTTGCCCACGAGCTTCTGGAACTTCTTGAAGTTCTTCCCGCCAAAGACCTCGCTGTCATAGGTCTTGATCCACTTCCACAGGCGACCCTCGATGAAGAAGTAGTAGGTGGAGGAGTCCCGGTCCTTGGCCACCAGCATCGACTCGCTGTTGCCGTGGGTGTATTCGCCCGCGACGTTGGACACGTCCCAGTTCGACTTGCCGCCGTTGAACTCGACCAAGCTCTTGCGAACGGCAAACTTCTTCTCGCGGAGTTCTTCACGCAGGTCGGTCTCGCGACGCATGTCCTTCTGGGCGCGAATCAAGGACTTGTACTTCTTATCCAGCTGCCGCTGGACGAAGTTGATCACTTCCCCCTCGCTCATCCCCCAGCGAAGGTCGCCCATCGCCTTGGCGATCTTGCTACCAGCGGCGGAGGCCTGGCCGACACCCACGCAGAGCAGGACCACCGAGATCATCGAAGAAACAAGCATTCGCGACATTTGCGCTGCACCTCCTGAGGCGACCGATCGCTTGCGTTCAAGCGCCTGCGCCCAATCACCTACCAGTGTGCCAGGGTGAAACATGCCTGGACGGAGATCAAGCCCCGAATATCCCCATAGTGGGAACCCGTGGTATGAAATACCTAAAGAAATCCTGCGTACAGGGGTCGGCTGGCCCTACTCGCACTGACCGAACGCGCCATCGATGGTACCTAGGGTCAAGCCCGACTCCGAGAACGGGACACACTTTGTATCACCTGGACACCCATCCGAGTCCCCGACTGCCGTGCCGGCGTCGTCATCGCCCGTGCCCATGCCCGCATCGTCATCGTCATCCGGGTCGCCCTCGTCGACTGCCGTCGGATCACACACGGGCCGGCATAGAACGTCGGCGCTGGTCCAGGAACGGGGCGGCACCCGTACCGGCCCCCAGCAGAGACTGCCCGCACCACACGAGTTGATCGCGCTGCTGCCGCAGGGCTCTCCGTCGTCGATCAAGATCTCCTCAGTCGGCGCCGAGAGGCACAGACTCTGAACTCCCTCGTTGCCAAAGGTGGATCGCAGATAGCATGACCGACCCGCCCCACAGGCGTCGGGATCGGCCGGATTGCAGCCATCGGTCTCCACGCAGTACTCCAGGTATGGCGTCGGGTTCGACGCAAGGACCTGTGCGCAGAACTCCAGCGCGCTGTCACAACTACGACGCGGGAAGCCCTGGAAACGCCCGGACTGGCAGCTCACCTGACACGTAAACAGACCTCGAACGTCCGCGTCTGGGGCGCACACTAGGCCTTGCTCGCAAGGATCGGTGTGCACCTCCAGGTTGGTCACGTCGTATGGCGTGTCGAAGTCGTTCCATGGCAGGCACGGGTCCCCGAGACCGCGCTCGTTTCGGAGGTCCACGCATCCCGTATAAATGTCGAAGTTCTCGTCCCTCGTGCTGCGACGCAGCACAACATCGCACTCCTGGCCAGCGGCGCACTGATCAGGCTCGAAAGGGTCGCAGGGCGGGACCGCATCGGTGCTCTGCACACCCGCTTCAAAGGTCGGCCGGTCACCGTCCCCATCGCCCGAAACGGGGGGCTCCCCGCCATCCATACCCGCGTCCAGGTCCTTCCGTTCTTTGTCGCCTGAGCATGCAGCCACGCACGTGAGGAGCGCCGCCAAAATCCACAACGAGATACGAGATGAAGCCATACGAGGATCTTTCGGGGCCGCAGGGTCAGAGGCGCTTCAGAGGCGCTTCAGAGGCGCACACGCGCGAAAACAGTCGCGATTTCGGCCGCAACAGCTCCATGTGTAGCTTTTGGGGCAGGCCCGGTCAATGCATCAATGCTCGTGAGCCATCCGATGCCGTGGACCCCGGAAGAAATGCCCCGGCGAATACCGAACCAGATTGCTCACACGGTCGGTATACAGGCAAGCATATCGCTCGACCTGCTCACCGAAGCTTGAGAGCTCGGATTCCGCCTTGAAGACAGAGCCCCAGAACGGGTGGTACCCGTGGTCGACTGCGCGCTCGAGCGCCAGGTATTCCAGCTCGAGCGCCTTGAGCTCGACCCGATCGCGGTCGACCACCCGCCGGACGCGCGCTCGCATGGCCTCGAGTTCGATGAGTTCCTGTGTCTCTACTCCTGGGATGTCGACCCGACGCAGAATCGACTTCAGCCGGGCTTGCTGTTCGCGGACACGATCCAGCAAGTCGTAGCGGCGCATGTTGAGCCGGTGCATGCGGTCGATCTCACCTGCAAAGCGGCCGATGGCGCGCAGCTCATCGGCCAGCTCGTGAATCACCATGAGCGTTCGCCACGCACTGTTCTTCTTGGCGCGCAGCACGTCACCGTAGATGTGGTCGCCGACGTACAAGATGCGGTCACCGCCCGCTCCCGCCAAGCGCTCAAGCTCCCGCAAGCTCCCCCCGCAGTACATCTTGCCGCGCTCGAAACCCTCCACCGAGGTGGTGCCCTGAGAGTGGGCGAACGGAGCATCGCCCGTAAAGAAGCCGGGCTTGCGCGCATCCGTAGCGACGATGTCGAAGTAGCTTCGCCAGCTGCTGTAGCGCGAGGACTCCCCCGAGAGCAGGTAGTCCATCATCACGTCCGTGTACTCGGGACCTGAATTCGTGAGCAGAAAGAGTCTCTTGCCGGCACTGCGAAGGCGATGCAACGTGGCCGCCAGATCGGGATCGGGTGTCACGAACTTACCCGGGTCGGCCATGATGCGATCCTTGATGCTGCCATCACGGTGGGCCTCATCGATCGACGCGCGTACGTCCGCAAAGAGGCGCGCATAGTCGAGGTGCGAAAGGCCATGATCAAGAGCGTCGATGGCCGCCGCGTACAGGGTCACCTCGCTGAGGGCATAAAGCGTATCGATGCAATGGTAGCGGCGTGTGCCGGGCCGGATCCGCTTGCTGTTGTAGGCCCTTCTGCGCTGCTCGCTCGAGAGCTCACGGGTGCCGTGATAGGCCTTCTTGGGGTAGCTGTAGCGGTCCGTCTTGAGGATGTTGCCGAGCTTTGTGTCGACCAACAGGCCGCGAATCGGAAAGTCGAGTCTTGGCGCGATGGCCAGCAAACTCTCGGGATAACCGCGCGCCACGAGCTTCTTCGCGGTGGCCTCGATGCTAAGCCGGTCCATGGCCTCCTGGTCGTAGACGACCAGGGTGTAGTCCATGTCGAAGCCCACGGCCTCGATCAAGTCCAGCCTCAGGTCCCGATTGCAGTAGATTCGATGGGAAAAAGGGAGCTCGGCTTCGGATGGCAGGGCCAGCTCCGGAAGCGGCAGCAACTGTTGCTCGTGCACGCCATAACGCCGCATTCGCCACCATTGTAGCCGATGGTGGCGCCCTCGACGACCCGGCGAAGGTAGGTGTTGACCCTACTCAGCGGGGTGCACGGACACCCTTTTTCCCCGCTTGCCCCGCCGTTCCCACTTCACGACCCCGTCGACGCGTGACCACAGGGTGTAGTCCTTGCCGATGCTCACGTTGTCTCCGGGGTGGAAAGTGGTTCCAACCTGACGAACCAAAATGCTGCCAGCGGTCACGGTTTGTCCACCAAACACCTTGACCCCCCGGTACTGGGGATTGGAGTCGCGACCGTTGCGGGTCGCGCCCTGACCTTTCTTGTGTGCCATGGTCGCAGTTTCCTTCTAGTCGGCTGCTCGTCGCCCATCCGCTCTACGGATCAGGCGCTGATTCCGGTCACCTTGAGCTCGGTATAGGCCTGCCTATGGCCCGCCTTGCGTCGATATGACTTGCGGCGCTTGATCTTGAAAACAATGACTTTCTTGCCACGCCCCTGCCCGACTATCTGGGCGCTGACCTTGGCGCCGCCCACGTAGGGAGCGCCAATGGCAACCGTATCGCCACCCAGCATCAACACCTCATCGAACTCGAGCGTGTCGCCGACGGCCCCGGGGAGCTTCTCCACGCGCACCCTATCGCCCTCGCTGACCCGATATTGCTTGCCACCGGTTTTGATGACCGCGTACATCTCTGGCTCCTCCGAGCGCCCTCCCTCGGGCGGGGGACGCATTGTACGGATACAGCATGGCGCCGCAAGGGATTTGTGCCCACGTGCGACCAACCCGCCACAGATCATGCCCCAGCGACCCAAAAAACCCAAGCAACCGCCCGCGGCCGGTTCGGCGCAGGCCCCAACGCGCCGCAAGGGAACCCGCCACTTGCCCAAACATTTCGAGTCGTTGGCAACGGGCGAGGAAACCCGTGCACGACCGCCCAGGCCACCCAACAGGCGGCTGCACGACGACCGGCAACGGGTCGTGATCCCGGGTGTCAACAACCGTGATGCTAGGCTGGTCTTGGATGCCCGGCTGGCCGAGCTGGGTGAGACCCAGGCAGACGATTTGCGCGCCAAGCGACTGTTCGAAGCGTTTCAATTGGCGATCTGGCGAGCGCGGTCGATCACCGGCTTCGATGCCTTTGCCGAGGATGTGGTCGGCCTGCCTCGAGAGGAGGCCCGCGCCCTGGCGGAGTCGGGAGCGCAGGCGGCAGGCCAGACCCTGGAAACCCTCCCGGAGCGCCAGGTGGCGATGTGGCTTCGTACCGAGGCGGCCGTGCGAGAGCACACACCGAGCGGTTCAGCACGGATCGCGGACCATGCTGGACGCGCGATGCTAGAGCTGCTTGTGCCGGTGGAGCCCGCCCAGGCCGCGGTCACCGCCCTCGCTGGCGTCGGTCGCCAAGCCGCCGGCCTGGGCCGGCATCTGGAGCGGCCGGGTCGAGATCCCGGCGAACCCGGATCGCGAGAGCAGCCCGCCCCCAGACAGGACGATCGGGGGTCATCTCCCGCCACGCGGCGTGCCCCGGATCGCGAACGCGCACACCCGCGAACGGACCGGCAACGCGGACGCGCGGAACCTGACCCCCGATCGCAGCATGGACGTGGAGCCCCAACCCACCGACGACGGCGTCCCCCCGGCTCCCGTAGGGGCTAGACGCACGCGGCCCTCTCCGTGAACAAGAAAACCTGGCCTGGAGCTCCCCAAAGGGAAGTTTCAGCCTAGGGCCTGTCCCTAGTCCGCGCCCAACTTCTTGAGAGCCGCCAAGGCGGCCTTGTTCTTGGGGTTGAGCTTGGCAGCCTGGCGATAGGCGCTGACCGCCCGCGCCCGGTCGCCGCGCTGGACGTAGGCGCGGCCCAATGCGGCGTGAAAGCCAGAAACGGAAGGGGAAAGTTTGACCGCCCTTTGGTAGGCGCTGACCGCTTGGGAGGTTCTGCCCGCGGCCAACAGCGACGCGCCCAACCCGGCGAACGCGCCTGAATCCCGAGGGTCGGCTTTGGTGGCCGCTCGGTAGGCGGCCGCGGCCTGGTTGAAACGCTTCGCGCGGAAGTGAGCCCGCGCCTGTTGTTTGTGGTCGCCGGAGGACTTGCGCGGTTGGGGTCTGGCGCTGGCTTTCGCCGGCGCCGGCGCCTTCGCCTTGCTCGCTGTGTCGACGCTGGGAGCCGCGCCCTGGTCCGAAGCCTGGTCCGAAGCCTCCTCCGAAGCCTGGTCCGAAGCCTCCTCCGAAGCCTGGTCCGAAGCCTCCTCCGAAGCCTCATCCAAGGTCTGATCGGGGTCCTGCGCAGCGCCTATTGCAGGGTCTTCGGGCGCGGTCGGCGTATCGTCCGAAGGAGCCCCGTCGACCGGCGTGGCATCCGTCTCGACGCGAGCCCCTAGCTCGGTCTCGGTTTCCGGCTCCCCTGTGGTGTCGGGGTCGGCGGAACCCGCTGCCGCGGAGAGCGGCGAGTCCGCTGGGCCTTGATTTGGGGCGGTTGTGGGAGTCGGCACGACGGGCCGGGAAGGCTCGCGCTGGCTCTTCGGCGTATTCCCTGTCACCGCCTGGGCAGCCACCGGGGGCTCGCTCTGCACGGCGCCGGTGGTGGCCCCGCCATCGGGAGCACCCGCGCTCACGAGCCAGCCGATGACGCCCGCTAGCAGAACGATCCCAGCCGCGACGAGTAGCCACCGTGAGGGCCTGGCGGGCGCCGCATCCGGCTGCGCCGGCACAGAAGGAGGCGACGAACCCTCGGGCGGGGAGGCCTCGGACCGCCCATCGTGCTCGGCGACCGACTGGACCTCGTCCGAGAACAAGCTCTCGACGTCGAAGTCGACGGACGGGCGCATGGAGCTGGGTAAGGGCGTGCGATCCGCGCGACCGACGCCAACCTGCCCCTGGGCGGGCACCGATGGCTGCGGGCCAGCAGCCCCTGCGTGCTCCGGCTGGGCCGGGAGCGCTGTCGCTTCCGCCGCGGCGACACCCGCGCGCGGCGAGGGTTGCTCGGCTTCGTCGCCCGTCGCGCTGGAATCCCCGTTTTCATCCCCGCCCTGCGGTTCTTCTTCCCTGTCGCCCGTACAGGCGGCTCCATTTGCTTGAGACGTGTCGAGCGCCATCGTCACGTCGTCGTCACCCGCAGCACTCCCCGCAGCGGCACTCTCCGCCACCGGGCGCTGCAACTCAACGGCATCGCCATCAGACTCCCCGAGCTCATCCCCGTCGACCTCGCGCAGCTCTGCCGTGCTGAGCTCCTCGGTCGTCGGCTGCGAGGGCACGAGTGGAGCGATGCGCTCGTGGATCGCCAACGATGAAAGCTCGCGAGTGCTGAGCTCCTGGGTAATCGGACGCCCTTCGATGGCGGCTTGCTCGACTTCGTCCAGCGCCATCGCCGCCAGCTGACCCGTATCGATGTGCTCGGTGGGAGGCGCCGACGCGAAGCGCGGCTCGGGAACGGGCGGCGGGGGCGGAACCGATGGACCCCTGGCACCCGCGGAGCGTGCGCGCGGCGGCACCGATGCGCCCTTGAATGCGTGCGAGCGATGGGCCCCAGGTTCCCCTCGGCGTCGCTGCGCCTGGGGCGTCCCCGAAGGCACAAACGGCTGTAGAGTTCGCCGCACCTGCTGCGCGGAGAAGGGGCGCTTGCGGGGCTCCTTGGCCAGCAGATCGCCTATCAGCTGAGCCAGCCGTTCCGGCACTGCTACGTCCAGGACCGGCGGCTCCTGCTCCGCGTGGGCCTTCAAGAGATCGTCGACCTCACCGGAAAACGGCGGCGACCCAGTCAGCATCTCGTAGAGGATGCAACCGAGCGAATACAGGTCGCTACGGAAGCTCACCAACATGTTGGAAGCCTGCTCAGGCGACATATAGGCCGGGGTACCCAGCAAATCGAATACGCCACTCGAAGCATGGCGAGGCGCCAGGGAAGCATCGATCAACCGGACGAGGGGCGGGTCGTCGCCGTTCGGCGACAACAGCACGTGCTGCGGCTTCAGATCTCGATGGAGCAGACCCTGGCGGTGCAACTCGTCCAGCGCCGAGGCGACCTGCGAGGCGACGGCGACCGTTTCGTCGACCGACAGGGGACCGCTACGCCTCAGGCGGGCGGCAAGCGACTCCCCCTCTACAAACTCACGAAACAGCCACAGCTGCTGGTGGTGCTCACCCCCATCCAAGATCGGCACGAAGCCGGGATGGTCGATGGTGGTTTGCTTGCGCAGCTCGCGCTTGAGCCGTGTGCGATCGCTGGTACTGCCCACACTGGCGGTGCTGATCAGTTTCAATAGCCCACGCTGCCCACTGCCCCTGTGCGTAGCCAAGTAGCTGGTGCCGACCTGGCCGCGGGCAAAGGGCTTGATGCCATGGAAACGCTCAGAAAGACCTGGAGGGACGACATCGGCGACGATCTCCACGGTCGCCTCGTCGCATGGTTCGTGTGCGGCCTCGCTCACGTGTAGGTGGCACTGGGGACAGACACGCATGCTCAAGAGTTTATTAGCTTAAGCCGCCACCCGCAGCGGGTCAACGCGTCCCGAATGCCGCGTTTCTGCTCCAGCAATAATGCACCACCGACAATGAGATACTCGAGCGAGCGATACCCGGCGGGCTCAAGCCAAACGCGCGCCGTTTGCCACCCGTCCAGAGCACCGTAGGCACCGAGGATCACGGTGCCCCACACCACGACGACCCGTCGACCGAGCGCGATTTCCAGCGGCAACAGCCACAGCAGATACCAGGGGTGCACCTGGGGCGACATCAGCAACAGGGACAGCAGCACCGCGCGGATCGCGACCCCGGCCCCGGGGGCACGGGCGGCTCGCAGCGCAAGCGCGAGCACCAGGGTGCCTGCCAAGGCCCGTGCGAGCATACCGACCGCGTAGGCCCGGTCGAAGATCGCCGGATCGCGGGCGGCCTTGCGTTGGACGCGACGCGGCGCGTGGGGATCCACACCCAGCGCGACAAGCCGCAGGAGCCATGGGCGCAAGGGTGCGAACGCGACCTCGTCCGGCCCGATGCGGCCGCTGGGAGCTCCGCTCTCACTGGCCGCGAGCTCCACGACCGGTGCCATCAGCTGCTCAATAACCCAGAAGGGCCCCTCATTGCCGCGCCAGAACTGGCCGAATTGGCCGAGGCCGGATCGAGCGTCCCCGGTGTCGGCGCCGGCGGATACGAGCGGCCCTACCATGGCAACAGAGAGCGCCAGACACAGCAGCCCCGCCGGAAGGGAGCGCCGCAGCAGCAACGGGACGAGGGACAGACCGACGAGTTTGATACCAGTCGCGAGGGAAGCCACGATCGCCGCACGAATGGCCCGATCGCCGGCAAGTTGAGCGGCTACCCACAGGAGCAGCAGGCCCACCCATGGATCGATGTGACCGGACAGGGCCCCCTCGACGAGTGCCAGAGGGTTGAGCGCGTACAGAAAGGCCACGTGGATGCCCTCTTCACGGGTTGCCGCGGGACGCAAGCGCCGCACGAGCCCAGGCAAACAGGCAACCGTCACCAGATGCGCCACCAGGGCGCCCACCTTGAACATAAAAACCTTCTGACCGGGCACGAAGAACGCGACGAACAACAGTTGGGCAACAGGGGGATAGATCGTTGCGACCGACCGGTGATTGATGCGCGCAAAGACCTGGTGGTCGCGCAGCATTGCGAGCGACGGATCGCTTGGCGCCCGCGCGTAGGCATCGTGACCGGCAAGCCACACACGCGCGTCCCACGCATAACGAAAGAGATCATCGGACAGCACGCTCGGTGCCGCACACAGGCACGCGCCCGGCACGAGCGCCGCCAGGACCGCCAGGCGAACATCGCGCAGACGGTCCGGCACGCGCGCGGAGAGCAGCGCCAAGTATGGTGCGCAGGCCAGTACCAGCACGCCCGCCACGCGGGATGGCTGGGCCCCGATGGCCGCCAACCACGCAGCCAGACACACGAGACCAATTACGCAGGCGGCGGCCCAGTAGAACGACCGGCCGAGCCAGCCCCGTGCGCCCCCGTCGGCCACGCCGGGCTAGGCAGCTAGGCGCACAGGAGGCTCGTCGAGCAGGAGCCCCCGCACGTAGCTCGGATCGTCAACCTCATAGAGTACGGGGGGAACCAGCGCCCGCGGCGGTGACGTGAACATCGACAGGGCACCGTTGTCATCCAGTGCTCGACCGTGGGGTCCATCGAGGATCAGCACCAGGTTGCTGCAGCCACCGGCGGTGGGGATATCTGCCACGTCGACGATGCGGCGACGATCAACCGATAGCTCGGTCAGGCCCCGTCGGATCAGCAAGCGTGTGTCCGTCAGCAGGTATTCTGTAAGCGAACCATCGGCACGTGCTCCCCAGATTCCCTTCCACATCAGAACTCCCCCGACACCGATGATCGTGAAGGAAGAGATGACAATCGCCGAAAAGAGCAGGATCCAGGTGACCGACTGGACCGGCAAACCGACCTCCTCCAAGCCCACCAGAATCGAGCTCGTCCGATACAGGTAGGCTGCACCGGCGATCACAACCAGGAAGCCGGACACAGCCGTAAGGGCTTCAGCGGCACCGATTCGCAAACCCGCCGGCCCTGAGCCCCAGATCACGTGTTCATCCGGGTCCAGTCGATCCGTCAAGCGAACGTCGCCATAGCCCGAATGCTCCGCTGGCTCGGTCCCTCGAATGAGCGCAAACAATCGGTCGGGTGCGGGCACGTCGTGGAACGTCAAGCGCTGCTTGCGTGCCAGCGGGCCGAACGGGACCGCTCGTACGAGTTCGAGATGGCCGACCCCGGGCACACTACGGTGCCAATGGATCCGTGCGTATGTGATCGCACGCCGGTCCATGGCGCGGCGCACACTGCCCCGCCGCCAGATGACGTGCTTGTCGGTGACCATGTACTCGCAGGGGTCCAGATGGAACCGGGGCAGGACGAAGACAGCAATTGAAGTTAGCAATAGATAAAAGGCAAGGAAGGCCATCGAGCGCACGCCCGGAAGGCCTGCGATGGCCAGCAAGCCGGCGAAGAGCCCGACCACGACAGCCACCGTGACAAACAACACCGGGATGAGGACCCAGCGGCGGTCTCGGGGTATCCCAAGCATGGGGCCCCCCTGCCACAGTACTTCTTCGGAGGGAAGCAACCGCCAATAGCGATGTGGACTCGTTTCCATTGGGCTCCCAGGTTTAGAGTCCAATTCTAGCGCGAATGTTCCGCATGGTCGCATGCCGATTTCGGTCCCTTGGGTGACTTGGTGCAAAATGGCCTGCGCGGATAAGCTCAGGAGCATGAGCGTGCCGTCCAACGAACTGCTAGAAGACGCCGCGGGCGCCCTGTTGCCATTGGCCGAGGGACCACCGGACTTCGCGATTGTCCTTGGATCAGGACTGGGCGCCCTAGCAGATGAGTTGGGTGAAGCGCGGTCAGTCGACTACGCACGCGTCCCCGGTATGCCCAGCCCGGGCGTCGCCGGCCACTCGGGAAGGTTTGTGCTCGGACGTCTGGAAGGGAAGCGCGTAGTGGCGATGCAGGGTCGCGTGCACCTGTACGAGGGTCACAGCCCACAGACGGTGGTCCTGGGGGTTCGCCTGATGCTCAAACTGGGCGCGCCTCGCGTCCTGCTGACGAACGCCGCCGGAGGCATTTCGCCGCAGCTGTGCCCTGGAGACCTGATGTTGATCGAGGATCAGATCAATCTGACCGGCCGAAACTGCTTGGAGGGGCCCAATGACGAAGCGCTGGGTCCGCGTTTTCCCGACATGACCGAGGTGTACGATGCGTCCCTTCGGGCACTCGCTCGGCACTGTGCACAACGTGCCGGGCGACCGCTCAAGAGTGGGGTATACGCGGGACTGTTGGGACCTAACTACGAAACACCCGCAGAGATCCGAATGCTGGCCACGCTAGGCGCGGATGCTGTCGGCATGAGTACGGTTCTCGAAGCGATCGCCACCCGTCACATGGGGGCCAAGTGCCTCGGTATATCCTGTATCACCAACATGGCTGCTGGCATCTCCAACAACCGTCTGGACCACCGCGAGGTTGAAGCCACCGCCCAACAAGCCCATGCCCGCTTCAGTCAGCTGCTGCGCGCCATCATCCGCGAAGCCTGAGAGAGGCTAAGCGAAGCGGCGCGGCGCGACCCGCGGAAAGGGCGCGTGCCCTTTCCTCACTAGAAGCGCGCTAAAACGGTGTGTCCGTTCGCTCGTCCAGTTCAACCCCCCACTGGCTCATGCGCTTCTTTACGTCGTCCAGGTCCAGGTCGCCGTCCGGCGCGACCGCCAGGTAGCGCTTGTATAGGTCGATCGCCTGTTTGCGATTCCCACGCACCTCAGCAAGCCTGCCAGCCAGCCGGTAGGCCGACGGCAACCAGAACGGAGACGTCTCCTCCTTGGCGCCGAGTTCGATCGCCTTCTTCAGGTGTGACTGCCCCACCTTGCGATCGCCTCGGTCCACATTGATCTCCGCCAACCGATACCACCAGTGTCCCCGGCTGGGATCGTGCTTGAGCGCGCTCTTGAACGCTTTGACAGCCAGTGTCTGTTCACGCATCTGGTCAAAGCACTCCCCCATGGAAGCGATCGCCTCGATACGGCTGGGGTTGAGTTTGATGGCGGTGCGCAGGTCGCGCAGGGCATCTTTGACCGCGCCCATGCGTAGACGCACCGTCCCCCGAACCCAGTAGGCATCGCCCAAACTCGGATCGCGGGCGATCGCCAGCTCGGCTTCCTCAAGCGCCTTGCCAATGTTGCCCAACGCTAGGTTCGCTCGGCTGGCATACAGGTGGAACTCTCCGTTCGTCCCGTCATGCGTAAGGGCACGGTTGAAATGGGTCAGGGCGTCTGGGGTACGTCCACGTGCGAACGCAATGCGCCCGATGAAGTACTCCGCCTCGGGCGAGTTGTGCATCCGATGAATGACCTTGTGAAGGGTCTGCTCCGCGGCGTCGAGGTCCGATGCGGATACCTGCGCCGCACCCAGGCGCAACAGCAGTTGCACGTCTTCCGGGTCCTTTTCGAGCGCAGTTCGGTAGCTGGCGACAGCCTCGTCAAAAGCCCCCGCGGCCTCGTAAAGCAGCCCGCGCTGAAGGGGAAGGCCCGCAAAATCCGGGTCCTGATGGCCGATTTGATCGAAGGCATTTCGCGCACGGTCGAGCTGGCCGTCGCGACGCAGGGCTTGGCCCATACCGAACTTCGCCTCCATGTCCTGGGGATCCAGCTCAAGGGCGCGCTCGAACTCGTGGATAGCGCTGCTAAGACGGTTGCGCGCCAACTCACTGTTGCCCAGCATGCGCCGCATTTCCGCCGTCTCCTCGACCTGAGTAGCGGCTTCGTTGAGCGCCTCCGATGCCTTGTCCGCCATATCCTGACGGAAAAAGAGCTGGGAGAGCGCAAGGTAGCCGTCGAAGACGTGCGGCTCGAGCTCTATGGACTTGCGATAGAGTGCTTCGGCCTCCTTGGGATCCCCCAACGCCTCTTCCACATCGCCGAGAGCACGCACGATATCCGCATCGTCGGGGTAGGTCCCCGCCAACGCAGATAGTTTCTCCTTCGCAAGTGGCGCTCGCTCAAGCCGGATCAGCGCACGCCCGATCCCGAGAGCAGCTTCCGCATCCGCCCGCCGACCGCTCACGAGCCTCTCGTTCTGATGCTTGGCTGCGTTCGCTGCCGTCTCGAAGCGCGCAAGTGCGTCAGCGTACCGGCGTTCGCGCAGGAGCACGCGTCCGGCTCCCAATAGCGCATCGAGTCGCGTTGGGTTGGCCTTTAGCGCGGCTTCGTACGAACCCCGCGCGTGATGCAGGCGACCGCGCTCTTCGTGGATGTAGCCCATCAGGCTGTGTGCAGCCGCAAGCGTACGCTGCGAGGTCCAGAGATAGCCGTCCTCCACAGGGTCGAGGCCGATCGCCTGGCGCAGCAGGTTGACAGCACGGTCTTCGCGACCTCGTCGCCAGGCAACCCGAGCGTCTGCTACGCGCGCCGCCACATGGGCGGGGCTCGACTGGAGCGTCGCTTCAACACCAGATGCGAACGGTTCGGGGTCGCCGCGCCGACGCGCCACCCGCGCCAAGCCCCATTGTGCGCGCGCCTTGCCCCCTACCTTGAGCGCAGCCGCGAACGCCTTGTCAGCGTCGTCGAGCTTGTTCTGCGCAAGTGCCACCTCGCCGCGCAACAACCACAGGTACGGATCGCTCTCGGATGCGCGCCCTGCTGCCTCGAAGAAGCCCTGCGCCTCGTCCCAGCGGCCGTGGCGCGCCGCCTCCGCAGCCCGCGCTAGGTCAATACCGGGAGCATCCCAGCTGCGCTCCTGAAGCCGGCGAACGATCGCACCTGCACGCGAGGCGGCCCGGCTATCGTCGCCAAAGCGCAGCAAGTACAGGGACTCGTGCACCAGGCTTCTCGCCAATAATGTCCGGTTGAGCCCAAACTTGCCCCGCGCTTCTCCGAGCACCGTCAAGGAACGACGTATGTCGTGATAGGTGTCGCTGGCGGCAAGCTTCTCTGCCCGTTCCGTGGCATCCCGAGCAAACTGTGGAGTGCCCGCCTCCGGTAGGAACTGCTCAACAAGGTAGATCGCGAAGTAGCCATACTTAGTGAACATCCCAACTGCTACACCGGCCAGGCCGAGCAGCAGAACGAAAGCAAATACACTTCCGACCAGCAGCAGTGCACGCTTACGCCCCCCAGCCTGCGAGCTGTCCAGCCCTTCGCCCCGTTGACGACGTAGGATCTCTGGAGGCAGCGACAGGCCCTCCTCATCCTCGTCGATGCCGAACTCCATCTCCTCGTCGTCTTCGTCGTACTCGTCGTCGTCCCCATCGAAGTCGACTTCTCCGAAGTTCTCGGACTGTTCGCCGAAATCCCCACCGCCGAAGCCGTCGTGGTCGATCAGGGGTGGCGCATCGCCGAGCCCATGGTCAAGCTCCGGTGGCGCAAGCGGCTCAGGTAGAGGCCCGGAGGTACCTCCGACTGAGGGCGGAATGGGCGGTGCCGGCGGAGCGAGCGGGCGATCATCCCCCAGATCGATATCTCCAAAGCTCGTCTCGTCGTCGCTCATGAGGGAGGGTGGCAACTCAGACTCGGCCCCACCTGCAGGCGCATCGCCGAGGCCAAGGTCGCCGAAACTCGCCTCGTCTGTGGGCACACCGACGCCCTGTACCGTGCGCGCTTTGGGCTGGACGAGATCCGCCGCTGCCAGGGGAGCCGGCAGCTCGATATCGCCAAAGGTGGCATCCGGCTGCGCGGGCGTGGGAAGATCGGTTGGGGTGCCCGCCGGCTGGGGTAGGTCCGCGTCAGCAAGCGGCATGGGAAGGTCCAAGTCGCCGAACCCATCCATGGCCGCCGGTGCCGGAGCTGGTAGGTCCGCGGCATCCTTGGCTGCCGGGAGGTCTGCTGCACCTCTGGCTGCCGGCAGATCGACCCCATCGAATCCGGGACTCTTGGGAGTAGGCAGATCAAGTCCGCCGAACTGTGCACCTAGTGGGTCGGCGGCAGCCTTGGGAGCTGGCAGGTCCAGATCGCCGAACTGGTCCATCCCGCCGAGCCCCCCCGCAGCCGTCGGCTCCGTGGCTTTTGGCCCCGGCAGATCGATGTCTCCGAATCCGACGTCACCCGACTGGCGGGGTGCAGGCAGATCCACGCCCCCATCCGCCCCGCCGAACTCGGGGGCGAGTGCTCCACCCGACTTGGGCGCTGGCAAATCCACACCACCGAAATCCGGAGCAGGCGCCCCGCCCGGCTTGGGCGCCGGCAGATCCACCCCTCCGAAATCCGGCGCAAGCGCCCCGCCCGGCTTGGGCGCCGGCAGATCCACCCCTCCGAAGTCCGATGCGGACGCACTCCCCTGCTTGGGCGCCGGCAAATCGATCGCGCCGGAACCCGAGCCCTGCGATACGCCGCCCTTGGGAGCAGGCAAGTCGACGTCTCCAATGCCGGCTGCACCGGCGGGCCCTGCGGCCGGAGCTGGCTTGGGAGCAGGCAGGTCGATCCCGGCGGAAGCCGCGCCGGCATCACCGGGGCGGGCGGCCTTGGGAGCAGGCAGATCCAGTGCTTCGAATGCATGGCCGGCCGGCGCAGCTTTCGCTGCGGGCAAATCGACGGCCCCCGAGGCGGAACCCGCGAGGCTCAAGCCGGGAGCTGCGGCCGGGTCCCCCGCTTGGGCCTTGGAAGCCGGCTGGCCGAACGGCGCCTCGAACTGCTGGTTGTTCGGCGTCGATTTCAGCGCTGGCAGGTCGTCGGTGTGGGGCGGGGCCTCCGCCTCTGTGGGTGACGTGACCGGAGCCGCGACGGGCACCGCGGCCGCACCGAGCATGGTTCCCCTGCGACCGGCACTTGCACTTGGAGCAGCCGCTCGAGGAGGCTTCGACGGCCCTCCAAAGGCCCCCGCGCTCCCACCGAAGGCACCGCCTGGGGTCGCTTTCGGAGTCGCTGCCGGTCGACCGCTAGTCACACCGCTGCTGCCGCCACGGGCGCCGCCCGTGCCTCCTCCGCTGCCAAATGCTCCATTGGCCACCCCAGCCCCGCCAGGCGCACTGCCCCCCCCGAGCATCGTCCCGGTGCGCGGTGCCGTCGGCCGAGCTGCGAAGGGCGAGGGCGGTGCGTTCTTGCTATCCGAAACTTCACTGGGGGCAGCCGCCCCCAAGAGCGTGCCAGACGGCAGCGCACCGGCGGGCTTGTTCGCGGCGCTAGACAGGGCTGGCGCCCCAGGGGCCGGCTGAGCTGGCGGAGCAGCCGCGGGCGGCGGCGGAGCGGCCGCGGGCGGCGGCGGAGCGGCCGCGGGCGGCGGCGGAGCGGGAG
>JAPPOR010000746.1 GCA_028817905.1 Myxococcales bacterium | reverse complement strand
AGCGACCGGAGCTCACCGCGGTTCTTGAGGGCTCCGCGTGCCCAGATACCGATAGCGGTGCGAATGGTCTCGCGCCTGGTGGTGCCCATCTGTTCGCTGAAGCGCGGCTCCGAGACGCGCGTGAGGATCATATCCAATAGCGCCAGGGCAACCTCCGGGTGAACACCCGGAAGAAGATGCGGCCGCAACTGGGCTGCCCCGAGTTCCTTACGGCGTTGGAGCTCCTCCCGAAAGACCGCATGGGCATCGGGATGGTCGCGCCGCAAATCCTGCCAGAACGCGGGCGCGTAGCGCGCCACGCTGTCGGCCCAGGCCTCCGCCCAATGGGTCATGCTCTCGATGGCGCTGCGCGAAGCCTCGACCTCGACCACCGCAGCGTCGGACGCCCCCACCTCCTTGGCCCAGCGTTCCACCAGTGACATGACCAGATCCTTCTTGGATCGGAAATGCTGATAGAGCGTGTTGGGGCTCATGCGCAGGTCGGCCGCGAGCTCCGACATGACCACGCTCCGAATCCCGGACCGGGTGGAGCGCTCGGAGAAGGCCGCCAGGATGCGCTCGCGCACCTCGGACTGGCCCGAGGCGAGGGCTTTCTTCTGCTTGATCAACGACATGGAGAATATTCTTGATGCTCTGAGATTATTCTGCATATTCTGAGCACCTACACAATGTCCCAAAAGCTCCAGGGGACATTGCGCCGGCAGCGGTTGAGGAAACGCAAGGGGCCGTCCACGCGGCTCCAACGGAGCAGAACGCCAAGAGAACACCACGAGTAACCGTCAGGAGTTTGTCATGAGCTATATGCAAGGTCGCGTTGCGCATGATGCGGATAGCCACGTGATGGAAGACCGCGAATGGCTGAACGCCTTCATCGAGAAGGAGTTCGAAGGGAAGCTTCGGCCACTGTTTGGAAAGAAACGCACCCCGCTTGACGACCAGCTGGACAAGGCGAAGGCGCGCAAGACGGACCCGCAGGCAGACGCCAAGGCTGCTGACAACCCGATCGCGGGCCCCAAGGGCTGGCTGGCCTACGGCGCGTTTGATCCCGATGAGCGCAAGAAAGTCCTCGACAACCTCGGGTTTGCAACCCAGCTGGTCTTCCCGACCGCCGGCCTTGGCCCGGTCATGGCCGCTCGCGATGACGACGAGAGGTATGCGGCAAGCCGCGCGTACAACCGCGCCATCGCGGCATTTTCGAAGGGTGACAAGCGTCTGATTCCCGTCGCATACGTTCCACTCGACGACCCGGGTGCGGCCCTCGCCGGTATGAAGGCGGCGCTCGATGACGGCTGTGGAGCAGTCAGTTTCTCCGCGGCAGCGCCGGCCGGCCGTTCTCCCGGACACCCGGACTACGATCCCATCTGGTCCCTGCTGAGCGAGCGCAGCGTACCGTTTATGCTGCACATTGGGCCCGGCACGAAGACACAGCCGAAGGGCTTCCGCAACAACGGCCGCGAGCGCGCTCCCGACTTGCACGGCGGTGGCGAGAACTTGCGCTTCTGCGACTACATGATGCTGTGGTACGCGCCCCAGGTCTTTCTTACCGCCATGGTCTACGACGGCGTGTTCATGCGCTTCCCGCAGTTGCGGGGCGGCGTGATCGAATCGGGTGCCGGTTGGGTTCCGGACTTCCTGCGCCAGCTCGATCTTGCCCACAAGTCATTTGGACGAACGGACCCCTACCTGCAGCAACTCGACATGAAGCCCTCGGAGTACATCCGCCGCGCGGTCAAGTTCACACCCTTTCCGGGCGAGGACGTAGGGCACATGATCCGCGATGCCGGCCCTGAGCTGTTCCTGTTCTCCAGCGACTACCCGCACCCGGAGGGCACCAAGGATCCCTTCGGTCGCTTCGAGCGCACCATGGATGGCATCGACGAGGAAGCGAAGGAGAAGTTCTACCGGACCAACTACGAGCAGATGATGGGGCTATAACCCCCCCTCCAGTGGGACGACTGGGAACGCAGGGCGACGTGCCCTGAACACCACGGGTCGTCCGGGTCTGCCGGAAAACCGGCAGACCCCATTGCAGCCGGGAGCCCTTGGGGGGAGGAAAGTGATGTCGCGCCATGCGACCCCCCCCCGGGCACACCGGCGTGCTCGAGATCAAGGGCGCATCCGCGCGTTCTCGCGACAGCGATACCCGAGATCGTGGACGGTTGATTGCAGCCAGGAATTCGTGGACAGTCCGCAAGCTGCGGCCTAGTCAGAAAGGTTCCTGGAGGGCGGTTTGGCGCCGTGGTCCGCAGCTGCCACTTGTCCTTCGATCGGGGTCCAATGGGGGACACGTATCACTCGAGCAGGACTCGCCGCCGGGTTCGAGCCGCCTTGACGATGTGCGGGGTCTGTCTCCTCACTTGCACGTCGTCGCTGTCCGCCCAGCCCCGTCATGGGATCTCTGCCTTTGGCGAGCTCCACTACCCGCCTGACTTTCGTCACTTCGACTACGTCAATCCCGACGCGCCCAAGGGCGGCGAGCTACGCCTGCCTGGCTTCGGAACCTTTGACAGTCTGCACCCCTTCATCCGCAAAGGACGCGCCGCAGAGGGCGCCGACCTGTATCGCAACTACATCTACGACCGGCTGACAGCGCGTGCCAAAGACGACCCCTCGGCCCGCTACGGGCTGCTCGCCGAAACCATCGAGCGCGCGAAAGACGGCAGCTGGGTCGAGTTCGTGCTGCGAAAGGAGGCCCGCTGGCACGACGGAAACCCGGTCACGGCTGACGACCTTTTGTTCACTTTCAACACGCTTCGGACCAAGGGCACCCCGTTGCTCAAGATGTACCTGATGCGCGTGGCGAAGGCCGAAAAGCGCGGCCCCCGCACCGTCCGCTTTCTTCTGCGGAACCCGCGCGACATCCGTTTGCCACTCAGCCTGGCGGATCTGATGGTGCTGCCCAAGCACTACTGGGAGAAGCGCGACTTCGAGCGAACCACGCTCGAGCCACCTCTGACCAGCGGGCCCTATCGGGTCTCAAGCGTCGAACCAGGACGCAAGGTCGTGTTCGAGCGCGTGAAGAACTATTGGGGCGAGCATCTACCAGTCAACGTCGGACGCCACAACTTCGACACCATCGTCCGCGACTTCTTTCAAGACAACGACGTCCGCCTCGAGGCGCTCAAGGCTGGAGAGCTCGACTTCGCCCTCGAAACCGTCTCCAAGACCTGGGCCTCGGGCTACGACTTTCCGGCACGCAAGCAGGGACACTTCGTCCTAGAGACGATCAAGACCGAAGCGCCGGCCACCATGCGCCTGTTGCTCTTCAACACGCGGCTGCCCAAGTTTCGCGACCGGCGGGTGCGCAAAGCACTCGTCTACGCGTTTGATCGAGAGTGGAAAAACCGGGTCCAGACGCACGGCGTCTACGTTTCCTCCGACAGCCACTTTGCCCGGTCCGAGCTGGCGCAGCGTGGAGCACCCTCAGCCACCGAGCGGTCGTTGCTCGAGCCCTTCCGCGATCAGCTGCCAAAAGAGCTGTTCGAGCGCGAGTTCAAGATTCCGCGAACTTCCGGGAAGGGCCGCAATCGCGACAACCTCCGGGTGGCCATGCGTCTACTGCGCGAGGCGGGCTACCGTGTTCGGGAAGGCCAATTGGTAGACGGGAAGACCGGCAAGCCGTTCACCATCGACATCATGCTCGACGCCGCGACCCGTACCCGCATGACCCTGTTGTACGCCAATGCACTGGAACGCCTGGGCATCCAGGTCACGATGCGCGTGGTCGACACGTCACAGCTCTTTAACCGTCGTCGCTCCTTCGACTTCGAGATGCTCTATGGCTACTTCCGTGGACGTACGATGCCCGGCACCGAACTGCGCAGCTACTTCAACTCCAAGGCGGCCGATAGCCCGAACACCCTCAACTACGCCGGAGTCAAGAACCCCGTAGTCGACGCGATGATCGAGCGGGTCATCGCTTCGCGTAGCCACACGGAGCTGGTCACCGCTAGCCGGGCGCTGGACCGGGTGCTGCTGTGGGGCTACTACGGGATCGACCTGGGCCACACCAAGGGCTGGAACTACGCTTACTGGAACCGCTTCGGGCACCCGCCCAAGCATCCCCGTTTCGAGCCCGGCTTTCCCCATGCCTGGTGGATCGACCCGGCCAAGGACGCGCGTACTCGCGAGGCGATGGGCAGGTAACCCATGATCCGCTATGTTCTTCACAGGCTGCTGCTGGTGGTGCCGACGTTGTTCGGGATCATGACGATCAATTTCTTGATCGTGCAGGCAGCGCCCGGCGGACCGGTCGAACAGGCAATCGCAGAACTGACAGGTGACGCGACGGCGACCACTTCTGCACTCGCTGGTGGCTCGGCGGGCGAACTGGCTTCGGGAGAGCTGTCGGATCACGGCGCCAGCGCCTATCGGGGCTCGCGCGGGCTTGACCCCGACATGATCGCGGACCTGGAACAACAGTTCGGCTTCGACAAACCGCCCCATGAGCGGTTCGCCAAAATGATGTGGAGCTACTTGCGCTTCGATTTCGGCACCAGCTTCTTTCAGGATGCGTCAGTGGTCGACATCGTGGTCTCGAAGCTACCGGTATCGGTCTCGCTGGGGCTGTGGACCATATTGATCGTCTATGCGATCTCGATTCCATTGGGAATTCGCAAGGCCGTGCACGACGGCACCAAGTTCGACGTCTGGTCCAGCGGCGCAATCTTTGTCGGCTACGCGGTCCCGGGCTTTCTGTTCGCCATTCTGTTCGTGATCCTGTTCGCCGGCGGCAGCTTCTTTCGACTGTTCCCATTGCGCGGGCTGACGTCCGACAACTGGGATCAACTAGGTATCCTTCAACGCGCCGCCGACTATCTGTGGCACGTGAGCCTGCCGGTGGCCTCGATCGCGCTGGGTGGCTTTGCCACCTTGACCATGCTGACCAAGAACTCGTTTCTCGAGGAAATCGGCAAGCAGTACGTGCTCACCGCACGTGCCAAAGGCCTCACGGAGCGCCGTGTGCTCCTAGGGCACGTCTTTCGCAATGCCATGCTGGTGGTGATCTCTGGCTTTCCGCAAGCGTTCTTGGCGGTATTCTTCACGGGCTCCCTGCTCATCGAGGTGATCTTCTCGCTAGATGGTCTGGGACGGCTGGGCTACGACGCCGTGATGCGCCGTGACTACCCGATCGTCTTCGGCACGATGTACGTGTTCTCGCTGCTCGGGTTGCTGATGAATCTGGCCAGCGATCTGACCTACACCCTGGTCGATCCACGCATAGACTTCGAAAGCAACGAGGCCTAGCACTATGGCTGATGCGACCGTCGATCGCTGGGTGGGTCTTCCCATTTCGCCTCTCACCCGGCGACGCCTGGAAGTGTTCAAGCGCAACCGGCGCGGTACGATCTCGCTCTGGATCCTCGGCGCCCTGTTCGCCCTGTCGCTGTGCGCCGAGGTGGTGGCCAACGACCGACCAATCCTGCTGTACCACCAAGGCTCACTGTACACGCCGGTCTTCGCTACCTATCCCGAGACCACCTTCGGTGGGGAGTTCGAAACGGAGGCCGAGTACCTGGACCCGCACGTGCAGCGTCTCATCGCGCAGGCAGGTGGCTGGATGCTGTGGCCTCCGATCCATTTCCATCACGACACGATCGACCTCTACCTCGACACCACCGCGCCGGCCCCACCTTCGCCGCGTCACTGGCTCGGTACCGATGACGTCGGGCGCGACCTCGCAGCACGGCTCATCTACGGCTTTCGCCTAAGCCTCCTGTTCGGGCTCTTGCTGACGACGATCAGCACGCTGATCGGGGTGACCGCCGGAGCTGTGCAGGGCTATTTTGGCGGCATCGTGGACATCACTTTCCAGCGCGTGATCGAGATCTTCTCCGGCATGCCCGTACTCTTTCTTCTAATCATTCTGGCCAGCGTGGTCGAGCCGGGCTTCGTGACCTTACTCATGCTGCTTGTGCTCTTCGGCTGGCTGTCGCTGGTCGGAGTTGTGCGCGCAGAGTTCCTTCGTGGACGCAAGCTGGATTATGTCCGGGCAGCGCGCGCGATGGGCACACGCGACTGGACGACTATGCGCCGTCACGTGCTGCCCAACGCGGCCGTCGCTGCACTTACCTTCTTGCCATTCGTGCTAGCGGGTTCGATCACCACGCTGACGGCGCTCGACTTCCTTGGACTCGGGCTTCCCATCGGCTCGCCGTCCATTGGAGAGATCTTGCAGCAGGGCAAGAACAACCTGTGGGCCCCGTGGATCGGCCTGGCAGGATTTACGACCCTGTCGGTCATGTTGACGCTGATCATCTTCATCAGCGAGGCGGTTCGCGACGCCTTTGACCCCCGAAAGAACGCAGCATGACCCTTAGTACGACCGCGTCGCCATCCGAACCCCTGCTCCGGGTCGAAAACCTTGCGGTGTCGTTTCGCGGCAAGCCAGCGGTGCGCAACGTCTCGTTTCAGCTCGAGCGCGGTCAGAGCCTGGCACTGGTCGGCGAGTCGGGATCCGGCAAGACGGCCACAGCCATGTCGATCATGCAGCTGCTACCCTATCCTGTCGCTAGCCATCCATCTGGCTCGATCCGGCTGTGTGGACAAGAGTTGATGGGAGCGCCTCCGGAGATCGTCCGCGCGGTCCGCGGCAAACGGGTGAGCATGGTCTTCCAGGAGCCGATGACCTCCCTCAATCCGGTCCACACGGTCGGCAAACAGATCGCCGAGTGCGTTGCGCTACAGGGCGAACTCGATGCGCGCAGGGTGAGGCAGCGATCGGTAGAGTTGCTGCAGCGCGTTGGACTGGGTGAAGCCTCGACGCGCCTGAGCGCCTATGCACACGAGCTGTCCGGGGGCCAGCGCCAACGCGTCATGATCGCGATGGCACTCGCAAGCAAGCCGGAACTATTGATAGCAGACGAACCCACGACGGCACTCGATGTCACAGTACAAGCTCAGATTCTGGATCTTTTGCAGGGCCTTCAGCAGGAACTCGGGCTAGGCCTGCTGTTCATCACCCACGACCTTGGCATCGTGCGCCGGCTAGCACACGACGTGTGCGTGATGCGACAGGGCCGCATCGTCGAGCGCGGATCATGCAACAGGGTGCTCACGTCGCCCAAGCACGCGTACACGCAGCAACTGATCGCAGCTGTGCCCGCGGGCCAGCCGCCGCCGGTCGCCGATGATGCTGCTACGGTGCTGGACGTGCGAGAGCTGCGTGTCGTGTTCGGTGGGAAGAGGAGGCTGTTCAGCAAGCCGCCACTCGTCACCGCCGTCGACGGTATCTCCGTGTCGGTTCGTGCGGGCGAGGCCGTCGGAATTGTCGGAGAATCGGGCTCCGGCAAGACAAGCTTCGGACTCGCTGTACTGCGGCTTGTGGCAAGTCGTGGCTCTATCCGCTTCATGGACCGGGAGTTGCAGGGAATGAAACAAGGCGCGTTGCGCCCCTTGCGCCCGCTGCTGCAGATCGTCTTCCAAGACCCCTTCGGAAGCCTGTCGCCGCGCTTGAGCGTCGCACAGATCGTTGCCGAAGGCCTCGACGCGATGGGCGTGCCCAGGTCGGAGCAAAGAACGCGAGCCAGGGCCGTACTGGCAGAGGTTGGACTGCCAGAGGACTCCGCTGAACGCTACCCACACGAGTTTTCGGGTGGGCAGCGACAGCGCATCGCCATCGCACGTGCTCTGGTGTTGGAACCACGGCTGCTGATTCTCGACGAGCCCACCTCGTCGCTCGACCTGTCAGTCCAGGCGCAGATCATAGAGTTGCTGCAGTCCCTGCAGCAGCGCCGAAAGCTCGGCTATCTCTTCATCAGCCACGACCTCGCGGTCGTGCGAGCGATGTGTCACGAGATCATCGTCATGAAGGACGGGCGCCTGGTGGAGCGCGGCCCCGCCCAACACCTGTTCGCGCAACCCAAGCATGCCTACACGGCCGAGTTGGTGCGGTCGGCCGCGCTCGCAAGCCAAGCTCAGGGCGGCACCTGGGCACAGGGGGCCCAACGGGACGCTACAGCTGACGGCGGAGCTAGCTTTGGAGTTTGACAACCAGATTGGCCAGCGCCTCACCGGCTTTTTCGGGACTGCCCGCGTCGAAGGGCGGCTCGGGATCGTACTCGAGGGCAAGCTGAACACATTGGGCGGTCTTGTCATCGGCGAGTTGCGCGAGCACCGCTAGCGCCATATCTAGCCCAGCCGAAACACCAGCGGCCGTGACGACCTTGCCCTGGCGCACGACACGAGCGTCGCTGGGAGTGGCACCGTAGTCGGCCAGCCGATGCCGCTGCGTCCAGTGACTGGTCGCCTCCAGACCCTCGAGAACACCCGCTGCAGCCAGGATAAGCGAACCGGTGCAAACGGAGGTGGTCAAGCGCGTGCCTTCGTGCAAGCGGCGTATCCACGCAAGAACCTCACCGTCCTCCATCAGCGCGTGGCTTCCAGGGCCGCCGGGGATCACTAGAACGTCGGTTCGCTCGACCTCGGAAATCGCTTTTTGCGCCGCCAACAGCGGCAAACCGGTGTCGACGGTGATCCGCCCGGCTTGCTTGGCGACGAACGCCACTTCGTAGCCAGGAACATGGGCCAGCACCTCGTAGGGTCCGATGGCATCGAGCGCTGTCATGTTGTCGTAGAGTAAGATGGTGATATGCATTGTGCTCGCTAGGACCGGCTGTGCCCCTGCTTGAACGTGAGGATCGCAACGCGACCCATGATCCGATCGTGATGCCGCGGGCGGCTGGCATCAATGACAGAGATCCCTCTGATCCTGCCACCTCCGTGATGCCCTGGGAGGGGCCAGTCAGCAGCCCCCTCCGAGACCGAGACCACGCCCGATCGCGGATGACCCGACCGCAAGACCAAACAGGCCGGTCGGCCACATCGGCGTGGAAAGCGCGCGCCCCGATCGCGGGAGCAGAGGAAGTTGCTGCTCTGCAACTGGCATCCCAAGACTAGGATATGCGTAGCGCGGTTCCGGACGGGTCCACCGCCGAGTCCGCCCAACCGTTTGCCAACAAAGCTCAGCTGTTCACCGTGCGGACCCGCGGCGAAGGAAACGTTCAGGGTTCCCAGCTTTCGTGCGCTGCTAGCTTTTGCGGGAGAATGCCGGGCGTGCTGGGCCGCAGAGCGATTTGATCGTACAGTTCGCCCCAGTGGGTGACCGTGGGTGGCCGTGCGTGGCCGTGCGTGGCCGTGCGTGGCCGTGTGTGGAGGAAGAACTGATGAACCGAGTAGCTATACTTGCGATCGCCGTATTCCTGGGCCAGGGATGCGCGTCTCAAGATGATGTCACCGCGGAGGGGACGACCGAGCCGAGCGAAGCGACGCCGTCAGGCACCAGCAGCGTGGCGGCATCGATCGAAGCCACGTCCGCCCCCATCGCCGCACCGATGCCAGCCGCCGCACCGGCCGCCACACCGTCGATTGGTTCGATGGCCGCAGCGCCCGCGAGTGCGGGCCCCGATGCGACGCCGGACCCTGCGCCCGCAGAGCCTGCACCCATGCAGCCCGCACCGGTCGCCCCCGAACCGGCGCAACCCGAACCGATGATGGCACCCATGCCGATGGAGAGCGGGCCGGAACCGGTCGCCTCGGGCGATGGGGCCCAACCGACCATCCCGTCGGTGGACGGTCCTTGCCCAGACTTCCGTGATGGGGCTTCGATCAGCGTGGGGGGACACGGCGGCGTACTGATCCTGGCAGGCCGGCCGGGTATGAACGGCCCGCTGCTGTTTTACTGGCACGGCACCGGAAGCAGCTCCTCGGAAGCCACGTTCATGCTCCCCGCATCCGTACGACGGGAAATCACGTCTCAGGGAGGGATCGTCGCCTCCTTCAATGGTCGTCAGCAGGCGCGCGGCGGACGGGACTGCTCGGGCACCGGTGCACACAACATGAACGACTTCGGCGCAGCCGACCAAATCGCCGCTTGCGCAGTGGAAAACCACGGGATCGATCCGCGCCGCATCTACTCGACGGGTTGCAGCGCCGGTGGTTTGCAGACCGGTTGCATGGCCCAGAACCGCTCGGAGTACATCGCCGCCGTGGCCCCCAACTCCGGCGGCTTGACCTTCCCCGGGCGTTACTCGAGCAGCTACATTCCCCACGCGTTCACGATGCACGGAGGCAGCGGCGACAACGTGATCGTCAACTTCGGCGACACCAGCCGCACCTACGGCGGGACCGTCAAGAACGGTGGCGGCACCTGGATCGAGTGCAATCACATGCGTGGCCACTGCTTGGCACCAGGAAACCTGTACGAAGCCGCCTGGGAGTTCCTCAAGGCCCATCCCTACGGCACCAAGTCATCCCCCTACGAGGGCGGAAGCCTGCCCGGCAGCTTCCCCAACTACTGCATGCTCCACTAGGAAGACTAGGCGGGTCTAAGCGGACCCTACGACGACTTGCCTGCTAGGCGATCTGAACAGCCCCCCTCGAGCACAGGGCACGCGGGGGGCTGATTTGCACCAGGACGAGTCATTCGTCGTTCATGCTCTGAACGCTGCATCGCTCGCCTTCGAAGTCGTCGAGCGCCCGAGCAAGCCGATGCCCTCTAGGCGATCCGCCGTCGCGGTCATGAATGGCCGGAGCTCGATGACCGCAGCGCGTGGGGATGGTCTGAGACGGGGCCTGTGGCGCCTGCTTGCGGCCGGCTGGGAGCACCGGCCAGGCCACGCCCGGAAGCCTGCCGCTACGCATTTTCAGCCACGGAGGTGGCAGAACACGTAGGGGGGCTGCGACCGTCGCGGCCAGACTTCCAATCTTGCGCACGTTTTTCTGCCTGATCGTGGGATCGGGTGGTGTGCAGACCAGGATGGTGCTTTGATTTCCGAGGCCACTGTGGTGGGTGCCGGTATGCCCGTGTGTATGGGTGGAGGAAAGACTATGACTCGAACAGCGATACTGGGGATCGCGTTAACATTGGGGTTTGGCTGCGCGTCAGCCGACGATCCCGCGGCTGAGCAGAGCGGCGCACTTGCAGAAACGCCCGCGAACGCCAACACAACGCCAATAAGCAATGCCCAGGCGACGTCGCCTGCTGTTCCTGCACCCAGTGCGGGGGCAGCCGCTACTTCGACGCAGCAGAGCAACCCGGCGCCCGCGCCGGGTCCGGATCTGGAACAGACGGGTCCGGCTCCGATGGACCCTGCGCCGATGGATCCCGCGCCAATGGACCCCGCGCCCATGGACCCCGCGCCCATGGACCCCGCGCCCATGGACCCCGCGCCGATGACCCCTGTATCGGGCGATGGCCCGCAGCCGATGCTACCTAGCGTCGATGGTCCGTGCCCCGATTTCCGCGATGGCGCCTCGATCAGCGTAGGAGGCCACGGAGGCGTACTGATCATCTCAGGCTCGGCGGGCATGGGTGGCCCGCTGCTGTTCTACTGGCACGGCACGGGCAGCAGCGCGGGCGAGGCCAACCGCACCCTGCCCGCGTCTGTCCGGCAGGAGATCAAGTCGCAGGGCGGCATCGTCGCCTCATTCAACGGACGACAGCAAGCTCGCGGGGGCCGGGATTGCTCCGGCACCGGCGCACACAATATGAACGACTTCGATGCGGCCGATCAGATCGTAGCGTGCGCCGTGGAAAACCACGGCATCGATCCACGCAGGATCTACTCGACAGGTTGCAGCGCCGGCGAGCTGCAGACTGGCTGCATGGCGCAACAGCGCTCGCAGTACATCGCGGCCGTAGCCCCCAACTCGGGCGGCACCGTGATCCCCGGGCGCTTCGCCGGAGGCAACGTTCCACACGCGTTCACGATGCACGGCGGCAGCGGGGACAACGTGATCGTCAACTTCGGCGACACCAGCCGCACCTTCGGCGGTGCGGTCAAGGGTGGCAACAGCATGTGGATCGACTGCAATCACATGCGAGGCCACTGCCGGGCACCCGGAGACCTCCAGGCAGCCGCATGGGAGTTCCTCAAGGCCCATCCGTTTGGAACCAAGCCGTCGCCCTACGAGGGTGGCAGCCTGCCCTCCGGCTTTCCGAGCTACTGCGAGGTCCAATAAGAAGGGACCGCCCAGCACCTCTCAGCCCGCAGCGGGTCCATCTGCGGCGGGCGGGAGGTGCGGTGCGTCCGTCTCAGTTTGCGTGAGACGCGCCGAGGCGCTCCCAATCACGCAAAACGCGTAATTGAGAGTCAGCCCCCAAACGCCTGCACTGAATCCCAGCGGCGAGCGCGTTGTCCACGCGCCCAGGATCGAACCGGCCCAGATCACCAAGGTGACTGCGGTGCCGGCGATCATGCCTGCGAGGGCGGCGCGCGGCCGCAGCCCGCGCCAAAACAGTCCCAGCAGGAACGCTGGCGAGATTTGGACCATAAACTCGAGCTTGAGCTTGATCAGCAACCAAATCGAGCTCTGCGTTTTCAGCGAAGCGTAGGCGCTGAGTACGAGCAAGCACATGAGGAACCAACCGAACCGCTTGCCCACCCGCAGACATTGTGCCGGTGTCGCGTCCGGTCGTAGGTACGCCTTGTAGATGTCCTTGGTAAACATCGAAGCGACCGACAACAGTGCCGAGTCCGCAGTGGACATGATGGCCGCCAGGACCGCAGTCAAGACGACGATGACAAGCCACTTGATGAACAGACTGTCGCCCATGCCGGTCAGCACCAACACCGTGATCTTGTCGCTCTCGCTTTGGCCCAGCCCAGGAAAGCGTGCGCTGCCTATGTAGCCCAGCAGGAACGCGAGCAGCGTCGTGACCAGGGGCATAAAGGCCATCAAGCCCAAAGACCGGCGGAGCACCGCCTGGTCGCGTGCGGCGAACACGCGCTGAATCGCATGGGGATAGAACGCAACCCCAAAGGACAGAAGCACCAGCGTACTCACCCAGCTGCGCAGGCCCGCGGCATCCGGCAGGCGAAGCTTCTCCGGTGTAGCCCGGGAGATTGTTTCCGTGGCAGCCGCAAGGCCTCCCTCCGTGCCGAGCAGAATGTACAGAATGCACCCGCAGCCAGCGAACAAGAGTCCGCCCTGGATCACGTCGGTCCACGCCACAGCGCGCATACCGCCGAGCGACTCGTAGACCAACATCACCAGAACCAGAATCAGCACGCCTCCCATGAAGTCCAACTCGCCCGGCGCAACCTCGGCGACCATGGACGAGAGTCCCACCTTGCGACACAGAGCGACGATGACCGCCGTAAGCTTGCCCCCCGCCATGGCCTCGACGCCGCGACCCATGGCCACCAGCTGTTCGAGGATGTAGTTCGCCAGGCCCCAAGACAGCAGCAATACGGTCAGAACGCGGAGCCCGTGGGATCGAAAGCGGTGAAAAACGAAGTCCGCTGGCGTGATGTACCCAAAACGCCGCGACAGTCGGTAGAGGCGCGGCGCGTAGGCCACCAGAATTGTGATCGCCAGGATCATGAACGTGACGCTCACGATATAGCTGGCACCACGCTGGTAGGCGCGACCAGCAAACCCTAGCAGGGTGTTGCCGCTGTACTGGGTCGCGAAGAACGTAAGAAATAGAACGACCACCCCGAACGAAGACCCACCGAGGTAGAAGTCCGCAAGACTCGCCTCGCGACTACGTGCACGTCCCAGCAGGCCAAGCCCAATCATCACCATGAGGTAACAACCGACGAACGCCAACGTCTCGGAACCCAGCTCGAGCGTCTTCATCGGGGCGCCCCGGGATCGCCGTTGCCGAAGTCTCGAAAGGCGCCCCATGCCGTAGTCAGACTGATGCCGGCTGAACACGCGACAGCCATCCAGACCCAGGCCGGGAGACCCAAGACACGTATTCCCTCGCCCGCACCGCTCCAGTAGAAGGGAATGCTGGCTACGGTCAGGACCAGCACTACCGGCACGTAGTAGCGCGTGCGAGCAGGCTCGCGCGCGGGCTCGGCTGCTTGCCAGAACGCATCGCTGCGTTCGACGTCACCCTGGTGTTCTTCCCCTATGGACATCGCTACGGCGACCGACGCTACCACGGGCTAGCCCGGATCATTGACGACTTCGGCGTCGGATCGCGCAGGGATTCGGCTTCGCAGGGCTTTCGACGACCGACGGGAATACTCCCGTATGGCCTAAGGCGGCGAAAGTCCTGTGGAGTCCAGAGACAAGCGAGACGCACTGTTCGGCTTCACGGAGCTTTGGGCGGCCCACTGAGCCAATCACCACCCGTCGCCGTCACCAGTAAGATAGCTATCCGGCGGCAGGACTTCGAAGGCGTGAACGTCAAAATGCTCCCGCAGGTTGGCTTCCAGCCGGACGAACAGCTCCGCCTGTTCATCACGGGGCGCAACCAGGACGTGTAGCTTGTCTTCCCCCTCACCCCGCTCGAGCGCCTCGAGTGACGGGTTCGACGACAACACATCGGCCACGGTTTGGATCCTACGGAGAATCAGATAGGACGCGAGGAACGCCGGGTCGGCCGTGTCAAACGCGAGCTCCAACGCGTGCAACGGAAGTCCTCGCCGGCGCCGGTCCTGAACCATGAAACGTGCCCAGCGGTCCAGCACCGTCCCGTCCTGGGCTGGTTCGGCAGACTGCGCACGGCGCGCCTGCCAAGCCGAAAACGCAGCACGCAGCGAAGCGGGGGGGCCGCTTGGGGAGCGGCCTGCAAGCAGCGCGGCAGTGACGGATTCGAGGTGCGTGCAAGCATCGAACAGTAGGTCGAACGTCTCATCGGTGAGGCGCGATGGATCGGGGCGGGCGTCGTCCAGCACGGTCTCGAGGTCGTGGGTGAGGCTGGCCGCCGTCTCTTCGCGGCACATCGTAAAGTTACCCTTGATCGAGTGCGCCAGGCGAAACACCGTGTCAGTGGTGGCGCGGTCACGTCGTTCCTCAAGTGACAACAGCGACCCGTTCAGCTTCGAGACCAGCGCATCGAGCTCGTGCAGGTACTCGCGCCCAATCGCCTCCCGCTCAGCCCCTTCCCGACCGTACTGGGGCGGCCCCGTTTCATCGGTTTCGATCGACGCGAAGGTTGCCGTACCGTTAGGGGCTGGTCCTTCTACTTGGGGTACGGGGGGGGCAACCTTCAAGGCGGGCTCTCCCGGCCGTGGCGCATTCTGGTCGTTCGCCTCGACCGTGCGTGCGTCCAGCGCCAGTGCGATCAGTTCGGGAACGTCGACGATCATCCCGAGGCTGCGCCCTGCCAGAATGGCCGTCCCTACGATCCCGGGCACGTCGAGCCCGTCGAAGCTTGTGATAACGAGCTTCTGAGGATGCAAAAACTCGCTCACAATGAAGGCGACCCTGCGGCCCCTGTGCTCGATGACAAGCAGGCACAGCTCCCGCTCTGCACCGACCTCAAGCGTCGGATGGACCGGCCGCTCACCGAACACCCCCAACAGGTCCCGTACTGGAATGATGCTGTCTAGGTAGCGAAGCGACCACGTTCCGTTCATCACGCTGACGAGCTCGCGCTGGTCCACTGCAAGGCTCGACAGAACGGACGACAGCGGAAAGGCAAAGCTCACCTCGCCCGCACGGACCATCAGCGCATCGACGATGTTGACAGCACTGACCTTGGGCATCTCCATACGAACGCGCGTTCCGAGCCCGTCAGTGCTGTCCACCAGCACGTCCCCATCAAGTTCGTCCAGCGCCTGTTTGACCACATTCATGCCAACGCCGCGACCCGCCAGGTCGTCGGTGGTTTCGGCGGTAGAAAACCCCGGCTGAAATAGGAAGCCGTACAAGCTCTTTCGATCCATCGCCGCGAGCTCCTGCGCGCTTGCGAGCTCCTGGCGCAGCACGCGCTCCCGGACCCGATCGAGGTCGACGCCGCAGCCGTCGTCCTCAACGGTAATGCGAATCGAGGTATTGAGGACCTCGAGCTTGAGTGACACCCGACCGACCGGCGGCTTGCCGGCCCCGACTCGGGCCTGCTCGCTTTCGATCCCGTGGGCAACTGCATTGCGTAGCTGATGGGCAATCGGATCGAAGATACGCTGCGCGATGCGCTTGTCGAGCATGACATCTTCGCCCGCCGTCTCGAACTTCACAGCCTTGCCTAGCCTGCGCGCCGTATCCCGCACGACCCGCCGGAAACGCCCGAACATCTCATGCATTCCGACGTTGCGAACGTCGACCACAAGTTTGTGAAGGTCCGAGGAGATGCGCGAGGAGGTGTATGCCAGCTCGCGTGCGTTGTCCGCGACTGGCTTTGGAACGCCGTCGTTCTGGACCATGCGATGCAGTGAGTCCAGATTGGCGCTAACGATGATCACTTCACCCGCGAGTTCGAGCAACGTATCGAGGCGAGCGAGGTTGACCAGCATACCCTCGCTGTCGGTGTCGACCTGACGTACGGCCGACGGTGCATGGGCCCCTTCGGTTCCGCCTTTAGACATGGCTCATCACGCGGCGAATCACCTTCTCAAGCTGATTCTGAGACACTGGCTTGCTGACGAAGTCGTCGGCTCCCTTGCGCAGAGCCTCCATCACGTAGCGCGCGTCGCGATGCGTCGAGGCGACCACAATGGGAAGTCGCCGCAAGTCTGGGCGCCGCCGGATCTCCTCGCACAACTCCATGCCATCCATCTCGGGCATCACGAGGTCCGTTAGGACAAGATCCACCAACGTATCTCCCAACACGCGCAACGCGTGCATCCCGTGTTCTGCCTCGTGGATCTCGAAATCCAGCGGCTGCAGCCTCTCGATCAGGTGGGCGCGCATATGAGCGTGGTCGTCCACCACTATCGCCGTACGCCTGGTCATCGGTCGCTCCGCATGTACGCCTGGCTGGGGCAGAGCGCCGTCCACGTCACCATCGCGGCGACGTGGACGAGGCACTGCACAAAAGTCAAGGCACCGCTCATAGGGTAGATTCCGAGCTAGCTAGCTGGGGGGACGAGAAAGACAAGCGGCGAGGCAAGCGACGTGCGGCCGAGCCACTGTCAAACGGCGCGGGCCCGCTGGACTGAATCAGGGTCGCCGGTGCCGTCGCAAAAAGGGCCCCCACGGAGGGTCCTGGATCATTCATGACTTTGCGTCAGACCGGATTGGGCCCGGTATTTTCTACCGAGCTTTTGCTCGTACTCGCTAGGGCTGCGGTCTCTGGAGGACTTCCGTCTCGATGTGATGCTTGAGTCGCAC
>JAPPOR010000338.1:14512-17045 GCA_028817905.1 Myxococcales bacterium | reverse complement strand
TGGAAGCCCGGCAGGCCCTTCCACAGATCCTCCGCGAACATGGAAAACACCTCGGCTGCGTCTGAGGCGCTACGCGTGCGGGCCACCAGGAAACCAAAGATGTCCCGACCGTAGCGCTCGAGGGTGAGGCTGGCCGCGCGTTGGTGGTCGCGCCCATCTGCTGCGGCGCGAATCGCACTCTCGTCGTGCGTGGCGTTCTCTTGGCTCATGGCGCGAACTCCTACTGTTTTCCATGTTCCGGCAGGAAGGTGTTTCGCCGCCGCCGTGTGCCCTCGGCACTCCGAACCAGCCAAAGCACGGATGTACCACAGCGACCTGCGGACGAAACCCATCCCCCCAGCTGGGTGCATATCACAGCCGGCGAGCCGCGGGGGTATTGGGCGGACTCGCCACGACCCCCAAAGCGCAAACTCATGGGAATGCATAGCCTTTGAGCGCTTCCGGGAGTTCTGTCGCGTCCAGCGGGGGCCCCTGGACGACTCGGATGGCTCTCACCAGGTTCCGAGCCTGCCGCTCCCCGACCTCAGCAACGCAGGCAAGTGGGCGACATCGAGCGAGACCACTCCTCGAAGCCGATGTCACAGGCAGCCCCCACCGGGGGTTCACGGCACATCCGCCCGAACTGTATGCCCAAGTCGCAAGTCGTAGGGTGGGCGCTGACATCCTGCCCACCTTGCCCAGCATCTCGCGGCAGCTTGTCAGACCTTGGGTGTGGCCGCGACAGCGGTGACTCGTGCCGCCTGCGACGAAGCACAAAGAAAGTGCATCCGCGTGCGTCACAAACGTCAGCTCGGACTCACCCCCTCGATTCGCCTTCGATTCATCGCTGCTATGGGGGCAAGGATGGCAGGAAGTCGCGACCGAGCCGATCGCTTGCGGGGTTGCGGTAAGCGCCGTGCAGGGGCGCCAACGCCGGACGACGCGCCCGGGCCGTCGGCGAAGCAGAGCACGGTATCGCGTGAAACGCGTGCGCCGCGCATAGGCGTTTAGACGTGAGGCAAGATCCCATGCTGGACGTCTTCATCAGCTACGCCAGAGCCGACGAGAAGCTGGCCGCGGCACTGCAAACGCGCCTCGAGGAAGCCGCATGGACGGTGTGGCGCGACGCCCGCCTGGAAAGCGGCGAGGATTTCCGTGAGCAGATTCAGGAAGCCTTGGATGGCGCCAGGGTCACGATCGTGTTGTGGTCCCGGGCTGCTTGCGAGAGCCGATGGGTCCGCTCGGAGGCCTCGCGCGCCGCGAACCACAATGCGCTCATGGCGGCGCGGCTTGAGGACGTCACGCCGCCCCTGGGGCTGGACCAGTTCCAGGCAACCAGCCTGGTTGGGTGGCAGTCCGGCGAGGACCACCCGGGCGTCGACACGCTGCTGCAGCAGCTGGCGAAGCGCCTCGGTCGCACGAGCGCACAGCTCGAGGACGAAGATGCCAGGACCATGCGCCGGCTCCGACGCCGCGTTCGGGAGGCCAAGGTCACCACGCTGCTTGCGTTGGCCGCAGCGCCGTTGGCGTTCCTATTGCACGGATCAGGCGTCTTGGACGGCCCCTTGCAGATCAATGGACGTTTGCGCTTGCTCTCGGTGCAAGCTCGCTATCTGATCGTCGAGCGTCTTCTGGACGAGCGGATCGCCGCGGTCATCGCCGATGCGAGCTCGATCGAGGCCCTCAAGGACGAGCAGCGCGCTGGCGAAAGGGTTGGAGCGTTCAGCGCCAACTGGCGTGCGCTACACGCCGAGGTGCTGACGCGTCTGGTGACGGCTGGCGCGAAATCGGTCGCGTTCGACGTCGCCTTTCCGTCGCCGCGGGTGGCGACAGCCCTGGCCGAAGCGGGCACGCGAGCGCTGGCAGAGGCCATCCGATCGGCGCGCCAGGCAGGTGTGTCCGTGGCGATCGCGGCCCTCTCACGCACAGCGGAGGGGGAACTCGCGGTCGATCCTCGCATCCGCGAGGCCCTGTTGGAGCCGGTTGGCCAGGGGGGTCGGGCGGGCCAGGCGGATCCAGCGGGCCAGGCAACGCTCGGGCAGGGACACATCGCCAGCCCCTGCGTCGGGTTTGAGGCGGGTGGCGCGGCTGTGGTCGCGCCCGTCTTGATCACCCATGAACAGAGGCCGCAGCCGGGCCTTCCATCGCTTTCGCTGGCTGCGGCTCAAGGGCTCTGGGGGCTGCAGCTGCACGTCGCCCCGAGCGCCCAAGCGCTGACGCTTTCGGGGCCCTCCGGTCAGCGGACGGTGCCGGTGGCGGGCTACGGGCGGCCGGTCGGCGAGAACAGTGAGTGTCTCGTGCTGCGGCCGGGGGACCGTCCGGTGCATCAGATCCTCGACCTGTATCCGGACGAGCTGGAGCGCGGACACGAGCGCGTGATCCCCTTTGAGCGCGCCCTTTCGAAAGGTGAAGCGCTCGACGTGAAAGACAAGCTGGTCGTGGTCGGCACGCAGCTTTCGCTGGCCGGAAGCCAGGACCGCCACTGGGTGTTCCAGTGTGGCGCGACTCCGTGGTCCTGTGGTCCACACCGCCGTTGGGGGATCAACCTACAGGT
>JAPPOR010000338.1:0-14151 GCA_028817905.1 Myxococcales bacterium | reverse complement strand
GGTTGCCTGGCTGGCGATGTCGGCCTGCTCGTCATTCGCAAGCCTGGGCAAGGTTCAGCTAGCCGGCAAGGAGCTCCCCTCGCTGGCCGGCGGGCACTTGACGGTCCTCCGCGAGGGCGCGCGACTGGCGGCGGAGCCCGGGATGACGCTGCAGAAGGGGGACACCCTGACGACCGGGCCCAACATCAGCGCCACGATCTTCATCGAGGGCGCTGCCGCTCACCTCAGGCCCAACACACGGGTCGAGCTCGGCTCCATCTTCACCTGGTTCGGGGAGGTGTTCATCAGTGGCTGGCTCACCACCAAGACCAGGTACGCCACGGCCTCGGTGGAAGGCACCGAGTACGCGGTGAACGTGGACAGGGCCACGGGCGAGACCCACTTCACAGTGGTCGAGGGGCACGTGCGGATCGAGCCCACCGACGGTTCTTGGGAGCCGATCGTGCTCGCCGCCGGGCAGCGACTATCGGTCGGCAGCGCGACCAAAAGCCGACCGGAAGTGCAGTTCGTGACCGCGCGCGAGCTCGACATGATCAAGCGCTCGCTGGCGCATACGACGGCCCCCCACATGATGGGACTGGCGAAGAAGCAGGCGCTTGTGCGACTGCGGGCGAGCGGCATGGCCGTCGGCAAGGTTGCGCACAGACCCGTGGTCGATCCGAGGCAGTTCGATCGGGTAGTGGCTCAGGAGCCGGCCCCTGGCCAGGTGGCCCAGCGCGTCGCGATCACCGTGGGCGTGGCCGGCGTGGTGGTCCCGGACCTGCGCGATCTCACCCCAGACGCGGCAAAGAAGCGCCTCGAGGCGCTTGGCCTGTCCGTCGGCCAACTCAAGGGCGCAAAGGGGCGCCAACTGGTCGTCGCCCAGCACCCACAGGGCGGCGAGTTGGTGGCGATCGGGACCCGTGTGGCACTCAAGCTGCAAAGGGCAGGAGATGCCGAAGCGGCGCTGGCGAACGCCGCCGGAGCGCCCGCGGTGCCGGCGGGCTCGCCGGCTGGGGGTGCTGCGCTCGGCAGCGACGGCACCGTGCCCGACGTGACCGGGGTCGCGCCCGGCACCGCCGTTGAAGTGCTCGAAGGCCTGGGCTTCGAAGTGGACCTCAAGCAGCAGCACTTCCCGGGCCTGCGCCGCGCCGCCGTGTCCGCACAGCGACCGGTCGCCAAGGCGAAGCTGCAGCAGGGTGCGAAGGTGCTCTTGCACGTGGATGCGCCCGGCGCTCGCGTGCCGGACGTGATCGGCGCCACCGCCGAACAGGCCGTCCGCGAGCTGCGCGTCGCGCGACTGTCGGCGACCCAAACGGACCGGCCCGTGCGCGCCGGCGCAGACGGCCGCGTGATCGCACAACAACCGGCAGCCGACGCGCTGGTCGCCGTCGGCAGCGCGGTGGCCATCACGGTCGCGCGCAAGCTTCGTCTGTGCGAGGTACCCGAGGTCGCGGATCTGGTCGCGCAGGCACAGGACAGGCAGGTGCTCGCGAGCGCGCTTACGCAACGCGTCCAGGCGGCGGGCCTGTCACCGCGCATCACCATCGCGCCCGGAACAGGAAGCCATTTCGACACCGACCAGGTCGAGCCAGCGCCCCATACAAGCATCGCTTGCGGACAACCGGTCACCATCCGGGTTGTGCGTCCACCGGCGGACAAGGAAGTGAATTCTGACAAGCACAAGGAGGAAGGCCCATGAGTCGTTTGCTAGCAGTGCCCACATGCACCCTTGCGACGGTTGTCTTGGCCGTCGCCCAGCCGCACCTCGCCCGGGGTCAAGCCATCGATGCCCCCCCGGAGCCGGCTTCTCTAACCGACGCACCGGGGACCGGTGAGCCCGAAAGCGCACTAGGCGCTGCGGTCGCAGCCGACCCCGCCGAGGCGGAGCCGAGCGAGATGCCGCCCGGCGTGCTGACCCTGTTTCAGCGCGGGCTTCGTCAGCTCGGTGAGGAACGCTGGAGCGCGGCGCGCGATACCTTCGCCGCCGCGCGTACCGTCTGGGACCGGCCCAACGTCGTGTTCAACCTGGCGCTTTCCCTCTACCACGGCGCCGAGTTGCTGGCCGCGGAGCAGACCTTCGAGGAGTTCGAGCGGATGGCGGAGCCGACCAACCCCAACCGCTCCGAAGCCGCGCGCCTGCGGGCGCTGGCCGCCGAAGGCATCGCGGAGCTGATCCTGCTGGTGGCCCCCCCGGAGGCGGCACTGTTCATCGACGGCGCGCGGCGCGAGGAGACCGGCGCTCGCCGCCCGCTGCGCCTGGACCCGGGCAACCATCAGCTGCGGCTGGAGACGGCCGGGCACATCCCGCTCGAGGTCAGTCTGCGGCTGACGCCCGGCCACGAGGGACAGCGCCGCTTCGAACTCGAGCCCATCGTCACCGCGGCCGACAGTCCTCCCGACGAGCCGTTTCCGCTGGGCCCGGCGATCCTGGCCGGCGGCGGAGGAACCCTGCTGCTCACGGCGCTGGTGGCCGGTGCCGTGACCAACAACAAGGAGGGCGAACTCGAGGACCAATGCGTGGAGCTCCAATGCGACCCGGAGTTGCGACCGACCAAATCGAGCGGCAAGGGCTGGCAGGTGGCCACCAACGTGCTGCTCGCCTTGGGCAGCGCGGCCGCGATCGGGGGAGGCATCTGGTGGTGGCTGGCTTCGCGGCAGGGAAAGCAGGACGAGCAGCAGGCGAGCGTAGGATGCAGCCCCGATGGCTGCCATGCAGTCGTGAGAGGACAATTCTGATGAGTCACTTCCAACGCATACTCTGGGTCGGCCTGGTCGCCTTGGCCTGCGGCTGCACGACGGATTTCGACCGCTTCGAGATCATAGAGAGCGGCGAAGGCGGAGTCACGGATCCTCGAGACGCGGGTCCCCAGGGCGACGCGGGTTCCCAAGGCGGACGCGGACCACAGGGTGACCCCGGACCACAGGGCGACCCCGGACCACAGGGCGCACAGGGCGACCCCGGACCACAGGGCGACCCCGGACCACAGGGCGACCCCGGACCACAGGGCGACCCCGGCCCCCCCGGGCCTCCTGGTTGCAGTCCCAGCGAGGCGAGCCGCGCCGTGACCGGCGAGATCACCGTGGTCGAGGTCCCGGTGACGGGAGACGCGTGTGAGAGCGTCGAGCTCACCGGGAAGCTGACGGTCCGGGTGGCGGAGATCGGGCGTGAGAGGGCGGCCGCGATCGGTTGCGGAGGCAGCCGCGACAACGGGGTCGACGGGCTGGTCCTGATCGCGGTCAGGGGCCACTTCCGGGACTGCCTACCGAAGGACGCCCTGCAGCCCATCTACTTGCATGTGCCGGGCGAAGCCGGTGACGCGCCCCGCACCGTCACCTTGGGCGCGGCCGACCAGCTGGCCGCCGTGAGCCATTCCCTGGTCGGGACCTTCGACGACGGGGACCCGCTGTCCTACGAGCAGCTGGTCAACCTGCTCGAGCAGGCCGAGCTACGGTGCGGTTTGCCTGACGGCCCGTGAGCCCCAACGGCGATGGCACCGGCTCGAACAAGGCTGAGCCTGTGATCGTCGAAGAGGCCCAGTCCATCGTGCCTCAGCGCGTTCCCGCGCGCGGGCACGCGTAGGGGTACACCGACGGCCGAGGGCACGTCGGTCGCGAGCGGAACACCAGGTTGCCCATCAGGCGGCTGTCCTGGACGTTCGAGACGAAGTCACCCGCGTCCGACGAACGCTTGCACAGCCCGGGTCGAGCCGGTAGGAATGACCTCGATGCGCCACCATGCCAGGGCCGGGCTGGCGTGGGTCGGTCTCGCGCTGCTGCTGCTGGGCAACGCGGGCCTGCACCTGTATGCCGCAGACCGCTTCGCTGAACGGCGTCTGTATGGAGACGAGCTGCTCTACGTGGATCTCGCGGAAAAACACCGCGACGAGGGCTGGGAGACACTGCTGCCGGCAAACCTGGAGTTCTCCAAGCGGCCGCCGCTTTGGGGGCATGTCCTGAGTCGTGTCGCGCCTGCGCGCGCAGAGCTCGAGGCTTGTGCCAGGCGACAGCGTTCACCGGACGGATGCCCTGCGGCCAGGGACCGAAAGAGCGTGCTCCGGCACCGGTACCTAGCGCGCGGACGTCTGCTCAACCTGGCGATGTTCTCGCTCACCCTCGCCTTGCTATATGGGCAAGCACTCCTGCTGGGCGTGCCCGCCCCGATGGCATTCCTCGCCCCCGCGTTGCTTGCGGCCCTGCCCCGCGTCGCGTTCCACGCACACGCCCTGTGGTCAGAAACGCTGCACATGATGCTGCAGACGCTGGCCTTCACCTTCTTGCTCCTGCTACTGCGTGGACGGTCCAAGGCTGTCGGTACGTACGCCTGCGCCCTAGGCGCGGGCGCGGCGATGGGCTGCGCGATCCTGACGAGAAGCACGCTCACGTTCTTTGCACCGTGCAGCATCCTGCTGGTCGGCGTGCAGCTGTATTCCGACAGGCGTCGCCGCAAGCTGCCGCGGGTGTTGCGTTTTCGGCGGGCATTTTTGGCGATGGCGTTCGTCACCTTGGGCATCGCGCTAGCCGTTGGGCCCAAGCTGTGGACGGAGCACACACGCGGCAACGGCTTGCGCGTGGCCGCCAACACCTGGATCAACGTGCGTCGGGGAATGCGGCCCGTGCTATCCAACACACGACGACAGCGCTGGCTTCGAGCGGACTCGAAAGCCTACAGGACGTGGTTCGACGAGGCCGGGCGGGCGGCGGCGAGCGCGCCGCGGGCGCGCCACCCGCACAGGTACGTGCGGCGAGAGCAAGGCGCTCGCGCCCACATCCTGCAGTTCCTGACGATCGCAGACCCCTGGGCGCTCCTGACGCGACAGACAACCCGTACATGGGCGATGCTCACGCAGGCACCTTCCCACTTTGAGCGCTCACTCGGGAAACGCCTCTCCCCGCGCGGCACCCGCCGGGCGCTTGCCCCCATGGTCGCATTCGATCGGCACGCGTTCCATTGGCTGTTGCTCCTTGGGTTGTCCACCATGCCGTGGATGGTCCGTACGAGAGACGGTGGCTGGATCCTGCTCGGAACGTTTACGGCGTACTACTTGGTCGCGCTGATCGCCGTCCCGATCAACCCGCGCATGGCCCTCCACATGCTGCCGGCCCTGTGCCTTTCATTGGCCGCCACCTCGGCGGAGCTGACGGCCGGTGTCGCAGGCGCGGTGCGGAGGCTGCGTCCCCGTCCATTGTAAACCATCTCGGGACCCGTACTTGGGTGCGAGCGTCAGGGTTCGGCCGGGACCGTATGCGGGGCTCATGGCATCCGACACCCGGGAGCAGTTGCTAGAGCTCCTGGGTGATGACCTTCTGCTGCGCCGAGGCGTCTACCAAGCTCAAGTGGGGAGCTTCTTTGAACATGATAGCTGCGCGACCTGTACGTGCCTGTGCTTGGCCATCAGGATGCAGTGACCGGCGCCCCGTCAAGGGAAGCGCTCACCGCCACGCTACTGGAAACCGTCCTGGCGGCGATTCAGCAACTCCCGCGGGTCCAGGCATTTCCGCGTCCAGTATCGATCGTCTTCGGCGCCGAGGACCGCACGCTCAACACCTCGGCAGCCAACTCGTTTCACGAGCACTTTCCGGACTCGACCCTGCAACTCATCATGGGGGGGGCTGGCCACAACGTGCAGCTCGATGCCCACGAGCGCGTCATCGAAGCCATCCTGAAGGCCGCCGGTCGCTAGTTGGCCGCCTATCGACTCTAGCGAGTGGATGTCGCACCCCGGAATTGCCCAGCCTTGCTTGGCAGTCCCCGTTGTGACATACGGCCGCCGTGCGCTGACGTTCGGCCTTCAGTGAGAGGGAAGGCGAGAACACTCGACACATTGACCTCGTGCGGTCGATGGCTCGGCTGTGCGCGCGAACTTGCTGATAGGTAGGATGCTTGGCGACGACCAGACGGACCGCTTAGGCAGCGGACACAAGAAGGTACGGAGCGCGATTTCAACAGACAAGAGGCCCGATTCGGGCTTCTTCGCGATCGCAGGATCGGTGCGGGCCGCGCGCAAAGCCGGCCTCGGTCGACGTCTGCCCGTGCGCGGATTCGGTTCACAGTACCGGCAAACCCGGCACGGAGTACCGGGCTTTGGTGCTGGCCAGCAAGGTCGCGGGCGGCTTCTGCTCGGGCTCCTGCTAGCGACCATGCCGGCATTGGCCAGCGCCCACGGCGACCCGGCGGCAGTCGTTCAGGTGGTTGCTGCAGACACCGATGGTCCGCGCGTCATCCGCCTCACCGAGGGGCTGGCCATCAAGCTTGGGGGGGAGTGGACCTACGTTTGCCCGAATCTGTTTGGTCTGGGGTCGATTTTTCTCGCACTTTCGGCGGATGGCGAGCGCACCTGGGTGGTGGGTGCGGACGACTTGATGACGCTTGAAGCGGACGGAACGGTTGCAGCGCGCGGGGAACCCCATCTGGCATCGGACAGCGTCCTGGCACTTGCAGCATCTGAGCGTGACGTCTATGCGCTTCGTTTTGCCGCGCGGGGCACTGAGGTTTTTCGCCTGGCCGCTTCCGGTTCGGAGCGCATCGCCCAAGTCCGCGAGCGGTTCGCCACGATGGCCGTGGCGGGGAGTGGCGCGCTGTATCTCGCTCGCGCGGAAGATGACCGCCTGCATGTGCTGTTTCTTTCCGACAGCGGAGAGGAGACTTCGCGCGAGGTCTTCGACCTAGACTTGGCAGGTGCTGTGCCCCGCTTGCGGGTAGCCTCCGAGAAGCTGTTCGTGCAGGTCGTTCGACCCGCCGGCTTTGAGCTTTTCCATCTCGAGCGAAACGAGACCGGGGCGGACCGAAAGGGTGATGCGCAGTCATTGTTCGCCGGCTCAGAGAGAATCTATGGGCCGATCGCCGGGCCCGACGGCACCACCTGGGCTTCGGTGGATCCGGTCCTGTACAGTCTGGGCTCCGACTTGACGCTTGAGCCGCATGAGGCACCCGCTTCAGTTACCTGCGTGGACTCGCGCGGCGGGCGCGCCTTTGCGTGTGCACAGGCCAGTCTGTACGAGTTGGAACCAGGCGGCCTGGGGAAGCGAGTCATGGCCCTGGAGTCGCTCTCACCGCCACCTCGTGCGCACCCGGCGCTGGTTGGATCGGAACGCTGTGGTCACGAGTGGACACTGTTCAGCAAAGACCTCGCATCGATTGGTGTGCGGAAGCTTGGCAGTTCCAAAGAGCCCTCAGCCGACGGCGGAGTGGTAGCCCAGCAAGACGCAGGGGATTCTCCGCACACGCCCCATGGGGCGTGTTGCGCCATCGGCCCGCCGTCACTCGCATCGAGTGCATGGAAGGCCCTGGGCGCATGGCTCCTGCTCTCTTGGATGGTGCGCAAGGTGCGGGTCGGCCTGGTTCGTTGCGGGTAGCCATGCTGTAGGACCTGCGAGCGAAGCGCAGGATGACATTGATGGCGACCGCGAAGCGGCGCCGGGGAGTGAGACGGAATGCGAAAAAGATATGCAATTACTCTAGCGCTTGCGCTCCTGGCCTGTGGGGACACCGAGGGTTCAGAGAACTCCAGTGCAACCCCCAGTGCAACCGACGGCGACGAGCCGACCTACCACCGCGACGTTCGACCGCTGATCGAAACCAACTGCGTTTCCTGTCACAAGCAGGGCGGCATCGGCCCATTCGCGTTGGAGGACTGGGACGAGGTCGAGTCGGTCAAGGGGCTGGTGGTTGCTGCGGTCGAGAGCCGCTCCATGCCACCTTGGCTCGCTTCGGATGACTGCCGGGAGATCGAGGATGCGGGGACGTTGAGCGACGACCAGCGGGAGGTATTCGTCGCTTGGCGCGAGGCAGAATTTCCCGAAGGAGATGAGGATGACTTCGAGCCGATCGCGCGAACTGAGAAGGCAGAGTTCGGCACCGAGGATCTGCTATTTGAACCGTCCGAGGCCTACACGCCTGACAAGACGGTCGACGACGAATACCGCTGCTTCCTGACGGATGGCGTGATCGAGGAAGACACCTACATCACGGCGATGGAGATCCGCCCCGGCATCCTGGAACAGGTGCATCACGTGCAGGTTCACAAGATCACCGAGAGTCAGATTCCTGATGTCGAAGCGCTCGAGGAGGAGGCCGACGGGCCCGGCTATCCGTGCGGAGGCGCGGGCGTGCAGTCCGTGAACATGTTCAGTTGGCGGCCAGGTTCCCAGGCAGTTGCGTTTGCGCCCGGCGATGCGATGTTGATCGAGGAGGGCTCCGCCATCGTCCTCCAAGTTCACTACAACAACCAATTTCTGGAACCGGATGAGGAGCCGGAGCCCGACCTGTCGACTGTTGCGTTTTGGACAACGCCCGACGGTGAACGCCCAGAGCGCGTTGTCATGCGATCGGGGCACACGGGGCCGGTGGGGCCGCCCACCGAGGAGAATCCGTTTGGCATGATCCCAGCGGGGGAAAGCGAAGTGGTCGGTGAGTCGACGTCGTCGCTGCGCGCTCTCAGCACCGTAAACCAGCAGTTCGTCAAGGGCGAGCTCATCGGTGTCACGCCGCATATGCATACGCTCGGCACGCGCCTTGCGGAGACCTTCATGCCTGCGGATGGTGATTCCTCGTGCTTGGTCGACATCCCGGAGTGGGACTTCGAATGGCAGCTCGACTACGCCTTCCGCAAGCCGCTTGAGTTCGGCCCGGACGACAGCGTGCGCCTCATCTGCGAGTACGACAACAGCCCTGGCAACCAGCCTTTCCTGGACGGAGAACGCATTCAGCCACGAGATGTGACGTGGGGCGAGGGCTCGTTGGATGAGATGTGCCTCAACTACTTGTGGTTCCGCTACGACTGGGACGACTTCATCGCTGCGAGGGAGACGGAGCCGACCTTGCCAGAGGAGGACCCGGATTGCCCGCATTTCATCGCCGAGTTCGCAGACATGGAGATCGACCTTCCCGGTTGCTGTTCGGAAGCGGGCGTGTGCGGTGTGATCTCCACGCGCAGTAGCTCCTGCATCACAGAAAGCAGCTTCTTGACCGAACTGGCACCGGGTGAACCCTGCGGTGATTGAGTCGTCGATCGCGTAGCCCAGCTTGTTCAACAAAGCGGGCGATACTCGTGCGACTGCTCGATCGCGTCGAGCTTCCGGTGCGCGACCGGGTCGACGCACCACACTGCGGGCCCCTCATAGGGGCCCGCGGTGGTCAAGACTGGGACGACTGGTGGGGGATCCGGGCTGGCAAAGCAACCTCGGCAGTCGAGCGAAAGACGCCGCTGGCCGAATCCTTTCGCGGTCGGGAGAGTGCCAATGATATCAGTGCATTGGACGTGTATCTGCGGCAGCCTTTGCGGCGGCTTGCTGTGGGTCACACGGTCGTCGAGGGCTGGCCGCAAGCGGCGTTTCAACGCATCATAGGACGATGGCCATGCTCTCGACGGACCTGCGTGATCCGGATGTCCGTCCTTACTTCTTGTGGGACGAGCGCACCACGGTGGGCGAGTTTCGGCGCGCGCTGGCCCAGGCCGGGCCCTCGGAGTGGGCACGGCTTACAGGCAAGCTGATGCGCGAAGCTCGCGACACCGACGTCTGGGCGTTCGTGACGCCGCAGGCGGTCTGGGATCGGCTCTCGGATCTGGACCGATATCTCGGCAGACGGCGGGCGTTCTGGCACTATCTGCTTGGCGCCTGGCATGACGAGGGCTACGTCAAATAGTCACGCACCCCGGTCCAGATGCCTGCAGATCGCCTCAGCCCCCTACAACGAGACATCGTGCGAGCGTTGGCCGAGCAAAGGTCCGGCTTCTTCTTAACTGGAGGAGGGGTCTTGGCGGGGTGGATCCTGGGTCACCGGCCCACGGACGATCTCGATTTGTTTTCGACCGATGATGCTGCCATCGCCGACGCCGATTCGCTTGCGCATGCACTCGCTCACGCGGTTGGCGCGAACCTCGAGGCGCTGCAAACAATGCCCGACCATAGGCGGTATCTTTTCTCACGAGGATCCGAGGCCACGCGCGTGGACTTTGTTCGAGACCGGGGTGTACAGCTCTACGAAAAAGCCCAGCGCGATGGCGTCCCCACCGACTCGGTCGAAGAGATCATGGCGAACAAGATCACTACCTTGGCCTCCGGTTCGGAGATTCGCGACATCGTCGACTTGTACTATCTCGAGAAGGCCGGCTACCGGATCGAAGACTCCCTGGACGACGCGCTGACCAAGGACGGTGGCGCCACACCGGCGACGATCGCTTGGCTGCTGTCCACGCTCCGTGTGCCAGGGGAGCTCCCGGGAGACGTCTCTCGCGACGAGATCGTATCGTACGTGCGCGAGCTGGAAGTGCGCTTCCGGGCGGCGGCGCGTCCCGGCGATTGAGCGCAGCGCAACCGCGACCTGGTCTGCACGCACCCTCGAATCCGCGCGTTCAAACGTAGCCTCATATGAGTAGCACAACTTGAGAGCCCGACCTGAGTGTGGCCTTCTCGCTTGCACTACTGCGGACTTGCGCTGACCCATCCCTCTGGTAGCGTGCCGCCGAGCACAGTGGTGGGACTGGCTCCACAACACAGAGGTGCAAGATGCCAGTCGCGGACTATCGAAGTGCGTTACCATTGTTGCTGTCTGTATCCATTAGCTGTGCCGCATCCACTGAGGGAGAAATCGGGGGCGCAGCTGCCAACCACCTAATGATCGAGGCGCCGGACACCGACCAGCCCGACGTCTACCGCCATCCGCTGCGGTTTGCCCAGCAGATGGCAGGACTCTCGGACGATCAGGTACCGGGCCTCGGAGATGCCAAGAACTCCCCGGAGGGCCTGCGCTACGCGGTGGGTGTACGACTGTGGAGCGAGGCTGAGGGCGCGCCCAGCCAACATGCATCGGGCCTCGTGCCGGTCGTGAGGCGGGCCATCTCCCGACAAGAGATGGAGCGCCGGTGGCGCAACGCGGACCCGCGCGACCTCATGCAAGCGGAGCTCGCGCAGGGGGGCCGGAAGATCGGCGAGTCGCTCCAGGCCCGACTCGATACCATCTCGCCGCCAGACGACGCAGAGAAACCGGGCGCCCGAGACGCAGACGCGCCCATGCTGGAGGTCGCGGTGCGTCTGGCCCGACCAGACGTCGAAAGCCTCACGACCCAGCTTCAGCGCGCGGTGGGTCGCGGAGAAGTGGACACAAGGGACGACCTCGGCGCCGTGCGCTCGCGGCTGCTCGCACAGAAGCGCGCGCACATCGCTCGGCTCCAGGCGCCCGTCGCAGCCGCGATCCGCTCCCAGGGTGGCAAGGTCGAGCTGCTCGAAAACATGTGGGGCCTCAACGCTACCCTTCCGGCACGCTTCGTGCCGGAGCTCGCGGCCAGGCAGGACGTGGCAAGGGTGGATCTTCACGTTCGCCTTCAGCCTGACTTCGCGGGCATTGACGGCATCGACGTCGCCAACGGCAGCCAGATCACGCAGTACAATGCCGCAGGCTGGGACGGCGAACGCGGCTTGGGGACGCTCGATGACGTCACGGTCGCTGTCGTCGAGACATGTGGCATCGACGACGAACACCCCGGGTTCACCGAACCCAGCGCACCCCGCCTGCGCGGGCGCTTCATCTGCGAGCCCGACTGCCAGAGCCTGACGGGCTGCTCCTACAGCGGCAGCGGCTGCTGCAGTTGCGACAACTTCGATGAAGCACACGAGCTAAACTGCAGCGCCCACGCCAGCAATGTCGCGGGCCTGCTGCTGGGAGACCTCACCGACAACCAGGACCCCAACTTCCCCGGCTTCGGGACCACTGACCAACGCGACCGCTCCGGCTACGCGAACGAAGCGCGCGCCTACATCTACGACGTCCAGCCCGGCGAAGAGCTAGGTCCTACGTTGATTCAGGCCTTCAGTCATATGCTCGGTCGCATCCCGGAGCCATCGATCGCAAACCTCTCCGGCGGCCCCAAACCCGAACCCGTGGTCGACGCAGACGACCCCTTCTGTCTCGGGCAGAGCGTCTTGTCGCGGGCCGCCAATGATCTCTACGAGGATGGGATCCTGCTGATCAAGAGTGCAGGCAACGAGGAACACGACGTAGCTAACGATTGCCGGCTAACGAGCCCGGCGGCCGCGATCGGGGCCTTCACGGTCGGTGCCCACACCAACTTCGTGGACTTCCAAACCGCCGGAGAGAGCGCAGTCCGCAACGATGACATCGGATACTTCAGCTCGCGAGGCGGCACGGACACCGAAGGTGCTGGACGCAGCATCATCGACATCACGGCCTACGGATGTCGCAACGTCCTGTTCGACGCCGATGGCGGCTACTATACGTACACCGGCGATTTTGGTGACTACATCCCCTGCGGAACGAGCTACTCCGCTCCCACGGTCGGCGCGCTGGCAGTCGACCTCACCGACTGGTGGCGCACCAACCTCGACAACGCTATCGAGGACCCGGGACTGCTCTACGTGAACCTGCTGCTCATGGGCGACCGGGAAGGACCGAGCGGCGAGATGGACAGCGGGTTCGACGGGTTGTGGGGCGGAGGCCGGCTGAAGGCCCGCAAGTGGGATGCGTACGGCATGGATTCACCATGGTACGCCGAGGCCTATTCGGTGTGCGTCGACCACGGCGAAACGGTGGAGTTCCCGCTCAACTTCGGACTTCCTCTGCCGCTCGATGTCGACGTGGCCAAGGCGGTCATCTACTGGTACGACCGTCATCACGAACTGGGCACCGCGATCGACAATATCGATCTGGCTTTGGTGCGTGCAGACACGGGTACTCCGCTGCGTGAATCCAACAGCATCACCGACAACAAGGAGCGGGTCTTCTACGAAGACCCAGGCGGGCTACCCCTGCGCGTTGAGATCAGCGGCACCAGCGTGACCAGCGACCTCTCGGGCTGCGGCTTCAACTCTCAGCGCGTGTACTACGCCTTCTTCTACGAGGACTCCGACCGGGACGACTTCGAGGGGCCCTACGCAAGCGAGGTCGAGCCGGAGTGACCCAAACCGGCCTTCCATGACGCTGGCCTCCATGGGAGGCCAGTGCTCGGTTGCATCCGACAGGCCGTGACGGATTCCGTGGTCTGCAGACAGAGCACCCGTGTCGCGCCCGCACCCCGAATGCCTTCTCGCTTCCGCACGCGGAAGCGAGAAGGATGACGTTCGGGCAGGTACCGCCCCGGCAACGAGACGCGACACCGCCCTCTGCCCACGGTTGTACTCGACTCGCTGCGCGAGCTGCCCGGCGCGCTGCGCAGCCCACCATGATCGTGAGGGCGCAGGGGTTCGACTTCACAGGGCTTTCGACGACCGACAGGAATGCTGCCTGCATTTTCTAGGGCGGTGAAAGTCCTGTGGAGTTGAACGACAAGCAAGGCGGCGTCGAAGTCATGAATGATCCAGGCTAGGCTGCGCGATCATGACTGGCAGTGAAACAACCGGTAAATCGACCTCGGCTCGCTCGCGACCCCTGTGGCTGACCGCGGTGGCTTCGGTATTCGGCGGGATGGTGCTGGTGCTCAGCGGACTATTCTTCGGCCCGTTCTCTTTTGATCAAGGTCCGCGATGGCACGCTAGTGTAGTGGCAGTGCGAGACGCCCTGCGTGACGTTGTACTTCGCCAACCCCACGTGCTCGTAATTGGCGACCCACAGGCCGCGACGGAGGAGCGCACCACCCTCGAGCACCGGCTGGCCAAGCGCGGTCTGCACGTCCGCTATACCGGTGACCAAAGTATGTCTTCATGGGAGCGAAAGTACGTGGCCGTCTACTGGAGCATTGTAGGCATGGTCTTCGACCCCCCGGTCGGCTGACACGCTGTTCCGCCGCCAGGCATGCAGAGTCCGAGGCTGATGTGCCCCGGGCCCGACAGGGCGATCTCCCGTACGTCCACAATCGCGTCACGACAAAGGCGCCCAGGTTCCCTGGTCGTGTCTCACACGCACCTCGGTCGATGCTTCCGCTGGATTGCCGGCCCTGTCGACACATCGCACATGCAGCGTGTAGACGCGACCGTCCTGGCCCCCGCTTCGCTCAGCCCTCACCCGCGCGGACAGCGGGCCCGTGACCTCGGTGCCGACTTCGGTGCTTCCTTCGCCGCGTCCATGGGCCGGCTCATCGCTATCGATCGCAAACAGTGTGCAGACAAGGGGCGCCGGATCGCAACGATCACTGGCCACCACCAGGACTGCAGCGTCGTCCATATTGTGGTTCGGTGGCCTTAGTTCATCGGGGCTGGCAGCCACGCGTTCGCTGCCTG
>JAPPOR010000667.1 GCA_028817905.1 Myxococcales bacterium | reverse complement strand
GGAGGTTTCATGGCTGAATGGGTGTGGGAGGCTCGAACCCGCGCTGGCGAACTGCGCAAGGGCACGATGGACGCTGACGACAAGGAGTCGGTGAACAGCAAGCTGCGCGCGCAAAACCTCAGCCCGCTCAAGGTCAAGAAGAAGGGCAAGAAGATCAGCCTGTCCTTCGGCTCGCCTGTTACGGACCAGGAGATCGTCGTCTTCATCCGGCAGTTCGCCACGATGATCGATGCCGGCCTACCACTGGTACAGTGCCTCGAGATCCTCTCCAGCCAGGGAGAGAACAAAGCGTTCAATGCGATCCTCAAAGACATCAAGGATGGCGTCGAGCAGGGCGCAACGTTCTCTGACTCCCTGGCACGCCATCCAAAGGTCTTCGACAGCCTATTCGTGAACCTGGTTGCGGCAGGTGAGATGGGCGGCATCCTGGACACCATCCTCAACCGCCTTGGCGTGTACATCGAGAAGCGGGTCAAGTTGCAGCGCCAGGTCAAGAGTGCGATGACCTATCCGGCGTCCGTGTTTGTCATCGCCATTGTCGTGATGGGTATCATGTTGACGCAGGTCGTTCCGACGTTCGAGGCCATGTTCGAAGACTTCGGCGGCGCCGACGCCCTGCCGCCCCTGACGAAGTTCGTGATCGGAGTCTCGCACGCCGCGGTGGACAAGTTGCCCTTGGCCCTCGCAACCGCTGGAACACTGTTCTTCCTGGTCGCCTACACGTATCGACTGGAAAAGGGAAAACGCTTCTATCACTGGCTACAGCTCCACGTGCCGGTGCTCGGGCCCGCGATGCGCAAGATCGCGGTCGCTCGTTTCACACGCACCATGGGTACCCTCCTATCTTCGGGCGTCCCGATCCTGGACGCGCTGAACATTGTGGCCAAATCTGCCGGCAACGTGTTGGTCTCCAACGCCCTCGAGCAAGTCGCCGAACGCATCACAGAGGGCCGAAGCATGTCCGAGCCGCTGGCCGAGACAAAGGTCTTTCCTTCCATGGTTGTTCAGATGATCGGGGTCGGGGAACAGACCGGCGCGCTTGACCAAATGCTCAACAAGATCGCCGACTTCTACGAAGAGGAAGTAGACGTAGCAGTCGCCGGCCTAACCTCCTTGCTGGAACCCATCATGATGGTTGGTATCGGGGGCATGGTGGGCTTCATCCTTGTCGCCATGTACATGCCGATTTTCGACATTGCGGGTGCGGTCAACGCACACTAACGGTCGCGGACACATGCGGACGAAGACCTTTCCGCTCCAGGCATCAACCTCCCTGAACTCGCTCGAAGAGCCGCGCTACGCCGGGGTCGGTCACGAGCCGGATGACGATCGGCGCGCGGCACGGCGGCTGCAGCTATTCATGGGCGCTCGCCTGGCGGTGGCGACGCTTCTGCTCGGTGGGACGCTCGCGATCGTGCTGGAAGGCGACCGGGGTTTCGACTCGTTCACGCCTCAATTCCTCGTCGCCCTGATCGCGGCCATCTATGCCGGTTCTCTCGCTTCGGGCATCTGGCTTCTCGGATGCGAACACCGGGACCGCGTAGCGATCTCACAACTGGTCGGCGACCTCCTAGTTACCACCGGCCTCATCTATGTCACCGGCGGAACCCACAGCGGCTTCATCTTTCTGTACGGAGTCGCAGTGCTGATGGCCGCCATGGTCGTCGGACCACTGGCCGCGCGCCTGACGGGCGCGGGGTCGATCATTCTCTACGGTTCGATGATCGCTGGCTTGTGGACGGGCCTGATCCCCCATCCACCGGATCAGAGTCCCGAAGCCTACCGCATTCCTGCTGGCGAGCTCGCGTACACGGCCCTGCTGCACCTATCCGGGCTCTTCCTCGTGACGGTGCTCGCGGGAAACCTGTCAGCACGCGTGATGACGGCAGGAGGACAGCTACGACGGGCTGAAGCGAATGCGGCGACCCTGGCACAGCTCAACGAGGACATCGTCCGCTCCCTGTCGTCGGGCTTGCTAACGACCGGACCGCACGGCGAGATTCGATCAATCAACGCGATCGGCTTGGAGATCTTCGGTGCCGAAGCCATCGCCATCATCGGCAAGCCGGTCAATACGCTGCTGCCCGTCTCGCGCGAGGCGATCCTGGGGACTCTGGAAGACAGTGGACCGAGCATCTCTCGCGCGGAAGGTGAAGCGGCACGACCGGACGGGACGCACTTCGCGGTCGGCTACTCTGTGAACCGTTTGATCAGCGTCGATGGCTCCGCGATTGGTGCGCTAGTGGTATTTCAGGATCTGACCGAGATCAGTGACCTGCGAGCGAAAGCTGCTCGACAAGAACGACTAGCAGTTCTGGGAAGACTCTCAGCTGGCCTCGCCCACGAGATTCGGAACCCGCTTAGTTCAATCTCCGGATCGGTCGAGCTTGTGCGGGAATCGAGCGACCTGAACACGGAAGACCGTCGCCTGCTGGGCATCGTGCTGGACGAGGTTGAACGCCTCGACGAATTGGTCTCCACCATGCTTCAAGTCGGGCGCCCCAGACAACCACGCAGAGCGGAGACAGACCTGCGCGGGATCGTCGAAGATGTCGTCAAGATGGCCCGTCAGGGCCCGTGCCGGACCGCACACATCGACATTCAGCAAGCCGTTCCCGACACTCCGGTATTCGCAGTCGTCGACCGCGACCAGATACGCCAAGTCGTATGGAACCTGGTGAAGAACGCCGTTCAGGCGTCGCCCCCTCAGACTGTCGTGAGGGTCGCCGCCCGCATCACAGACGCGGGCCAACCGCAGCTTGAAGTCACTGACGAAGGTCAGGGACTGGATGCCGCACAGCAATCGAGGGTCTACGACATGTTCCACTCCGAACGCACACACGGCGCCGGCATCGGACTGGCCCTGGTGCGTCAGATCGTCGATGCCCACGGCGCAACGATCGGCATCGATAGCGACGCGGGTCACGGCGCCGCTTTCGTAGTCACCTTCCACAGTCAACCCCAACTCGCTGCTAGCGGTTAGCTAGCTAGCCACAGTAGGCTCGGAGGCGAGCAAGCTCCGCACCGGGGTCCGTAGCCCGCATGAGGGTCTCGCCGATAAGCACCGCATCGGCGCGACTGCCAGCGACCCGGGCCATATCATCCCGTGTCTTAA
>JAPPOR010000030.1 GCA_028817905.1 Myxococcales bacterium | reverse complement strand
CTAGAAAATACAGGCAGTATTCCCGTCGGTCGTCGAAAGCCCTGTGAAGCCGAATCCCTGCGCGATGCGACGCCGTAGTCATGAATGATCCGGGCTAGTTGGTTCTTGCGGGTCAGGCAGAGATCACAACAGGTTGGTGTCTACGACCCTGCGCTTGCACCCACGGCTGGGTGGCCCGTCCGCTATCAACTCTTGATCTCGATCGAACGTTTGGACGCCATCGGCTTGGCCTGCTTGGGAAAGCGCACGGTGAGCACACCGTCCTTGAAGTCCGCGGCCGCCTTGTCGGCCTCGATCTCGCTGGGCAGCGGAACCGTTCGTTTAAAATAGCCGTAGTACCGCTCGCTGCGGAATACGCCGTGTTCCTTCGACTCCTCCTCGTTCTTCTTCTCACCCTGAATCACCAGCAAGTCGTCGTCGATACTTAACTTGATGTCGTTCTTCGACATCCCCGGCAACTCGGCCGAAACGCGCAAGGAGGTCTCCTCATCGACCACGTCGAGGGTCGGCGAAAAGCGCGCGGGCGCGAAGTCGCCGAACCAGCGGTCGAGCGCAGTGGCGTGGGAGAACGCATCCCGAAAGAAGGGCTCGCCTCCCATGCTGCCGAGGAGCTGCGCCATCGGCGCCGAAAAGAAAGGCGCCAGCGGGTGCTGGGGCTGTGCAGTGGCCTGTGCACCCTCCTTTTCGCCAGCGGCCTTTGCCGCCGCCGTCTCTTTGTTTTCCGACTTATTACGGCGGAATCGAAACGGAAGCCATCCCTCGAGCTTGGACATTGGGAGTTCTCCTTGTTGGTGCCCTTACGAATGCGCCCGGTCGTCCAGGCATGCCCGGTCAGGACGTAGGAACCAACGGAGCCCCGTCAAGGCACCGGGTAGCCGCCGAGGAACGAACGGCTGGCGCCCCACTTCCCACAGCCAGGGGGTCACCTCAGAGCGGAAAACTCATGATCGCGTTCTTCCCGTCCCGGAACACGCCGACCAACGCGCGACCGTCGGCGACATCCATTGCGAAGGTGGAATCGCCCTCATCGAAGCAACCCAACCGCTGCTGGCCGTGGGCTTCCGAAAATGTGTAGACGGCCATCTCCTTCTCGCCCGTCATCAGGCTCACCACCATCCACTCGCCACCTCGACTGATGGCCGGGACCGGTCCGATCGACAACAGCAAGACGTTGCTAAGGCGAGTGGCATGGCTGCCGTCCGGCCGCATATGCCACGTCCCAAAGTTGTCTGAATGCTCATAGTCGAAGCGCGTGACGAGAAGTGACTCCGCATCACCCGTCACCACCACACCGCCGTAGCGCGCCTGGGACGTCTCCGCCAGCCTGCGACCATCCTTGGCGTCCAGGATCCGCTGTACGCCACCGCTCGCCATGGGCGTATCGACCGTCGTCTCGTTGACGAATAGATAGCCCCCAGCCACAACCAAACCACTCAGCTTCCACCGGCTGCGATACAGGACGACCGCGCTGGTGGGATCGGACCAGCGCGCCCGGTGAACCGCATAGGACGTTCGGTGCGGGTCGCCCGCGTCCGCACCGGGGCCGTGAAGGCGTTCGCCGGTGATCCAGTAGACATCGTCCCCAACCACCCGCAGGTTGCTTGTCTCGAACACTTCTCGACCAGCAATCGAGATCGGTGTGCCCAACCGCATGCGGACATCACCGCCGGCGCGGGGCAAGGCGGCCAGTACGCTCACTTCCGCTCGAACCGGGGCCAGGCGCCAGCCACTCGGCATCAGAATCTCTTCGTCCCGGAGCCAGAACTCGTCCCAGACGTTGCCCGCACTTCCACCGATGAGGACAGGCTCCGAGCCACCGGCACGCAGCACGTAGAGCTCCGAACGCGTGGCGAAATACACATCACCGGTCGCCTCGTCGTAGCGAATCGTTCCAATGACCTCGTTGCCGTCTTCGCCGAGCGCCCGGGGCTCAAACAGCAAACTCCCGCCCGTGCACTGATACGGGGCACTGGCCGCGTCCGCGCTCGCCTTCGCCTCCTGCGCACCGCTGTCGCTTGCGCGCGCCACGGTCTCATCCTGGACCTCGCAACTCGCCACAACCGTCAACCCGACCACCGTCAACCACGTGGCCGCTGCCAGCGTCATCCTCTGCGAACTCACCCGGTGCCTCCACACCACGATTCGATACAATCCAGCCCGCCGACCCATGCCGGGGGGAAGTCGCCGCGCGTGAAACAATCGCCCTCCCCCGGGCAGTCGTTGATTCCAGCGTGTCGGGTTCAGGTTGTAGTACCGTGTGAGCAACTCGGCAACCACGCTTGCCGCCAGCGATGCATGTGGAGTCCGCAAAGATCTAGCCCGGATATTTCACCACTCCGCCTGGCCCCGCGGATTCTTCCGCGTGCGGGCGTTTCGGCCGCCCCTGACCGCACAACTGCTCGACTCGTCGAGGCTTTCGCTTGAGCCGAAAGCACAGCGGGTATTTCCGGCCTTCACCGAATGCCCTGCGAAGCCGATCACTTGCACGAACATCACGTGCCGTTGCGATGGGTGCGGACTACCCAGTGGCAGTACTGGCCCGGTCGGCAAAGGCGTGAGGAAGCCGAATTCCCGCGCACTTTGATGCCCGGTTAGTACGCCCCGCCACAACCGGTGTCTGTCGGCGTTGGGAACCCGCCCGATTCCCGCCATCCCGAACTTGGGAAGTTCTCCGCGGCACCATGCAATATTCCAGCTCGCGCTAGAAGCGCGAGAAGTCGGGCGGGCGTTTCTCGAGCACAGCCGTCATCGCTTCCTTGGCCTCATCCGAGCGCAGGGCGGCCCCGAAGACCGTGCCCTCTCGCTGCATCGCATCTTCCAGCGCACCGCGTACGTCAGCACGCAGCAGGGCCTTGGTGCTTCGCACCGCGCTCGGCGGAAGATCGCTGAAGCGCTGGGCCTGCTCCAGCGCGCGAGCCTGCACTTTGTCATCATCGAGCACTTCCGTCGCCAATCCGAAGCGCACCGCGTCTTCACCCGACATCGCTTCCCCGAGCAACAACAGGGACGACGCCCGCTGCATCCCCACAAGCTGAGGAAGGAGCCGCGAGGAGCCAAACTCCGGCGCGAGACCCAGCTCGACAAACGGCATCCTCAGACTGGCAGACCGACCCACGTAGAC
>JAPPOR010000630.1 GCA_028817905.1 Myxococcales bacterium | reverse complement strand
GAAGTCGAAGAACAAGCGAGGCGATGCAGAGTTCATGAATAATCCGGGCTAGCCCAGACGGAGCGTGGCGTTGCCCGCGGCGCAGACCGCCTGCCTGTTGGGGTTGCATCAGCGGACCACGTTTCGCTTCTTCGGTCAGAAACGGGGGACGCTTAAGCCCCATGGCCACGGCCCACGTGGTCAAGTCGCGCGCAATCTGATAGCCGCTGGTTGCGTGCTTGTGTTCCCTCGTGGGGGGCGTGTTCCCATCTGGTGCTGGGTCGAGGAGGATGAACCATGTCGTCTGATCTGAAGCTGGAAACCGACGTCGAGATCCCGATGCGTGACGGCCTGTCGCTCCGGGCCAACGTATTCCGGCCAGTCGGCGAAGGACGCTATCCGGCCATCATGACCTTGGGGCCCTATCCCAAGGACATCCACTTCGCCGACTGGGACCGCCTTGGCTTCTACGAGCAGCTCGAGGAGCACGGGCCCCACATGCATTGGGAGACGGTCAACCCGGACTGGTGGGTACCCCATGGCTACGTTGTGATTCGCATCGATGCGCGGGGCACCGGAAAGTCTCCAGGGCGCCCGAGCATGTTGTCGATGCGCGAAGCCCAGGACTTCTACGACGCGGTCGAGTGGGCGGCGGCGCAGCCCTACAGCAGTGGCAAGGTCGCGGTCATGGGTATTTCGTATTTCGCCATGAACGCCTGGCGCGTCGCTTCGCTCAATCCACCGCATCTGGCAGCGATCGTTCCGTGGGAGGGTGCACTCGACCTTTTTCGCGATGCCAACCGGCACGGCGGGGTCGCGTCCAATACTTTCACACAGCGCTGGAACAAGAACGTGGAGAAGTACACACAGGAGGGGGTCTCCGAACGGCAGGCGGCGGCGCGCGAGCTGATCGACGAGCGCGTCCGGCGCAATCACCCGGACGTTTCGCAGATGCGTGTGCCGCTGTTTTCGGCGGCCAACTGGGGAGGAGCCGGGCTGCATCTGCGTGGCAACCTGGAGGGTTTCATCGCAGCAGGCTCCCCTTACAAGCAGTTGAGAATTCACGTTGGCAACCATTGCACGCCGTTCTACTCGCTGGAGGCGCGCTTGGAGCAGTTGCGTTTCCTCGAGCATTTCCTGAAGGGTGTCGACACCGGGATTACCCGCGAGCCGCCGATCAAGCTGGCGGTGCGGCACGGTGGTGAGGACTATACCTGGCGGTACGAGTACGAGTGGCCGCTCGCGCGCACGCGCTCTACGCCCTACTGGCTGAACGCCGACGCCCGCACCCTGTCGGCTGAGCGGCCCATTGGGGCCTCGTCCTGTGGCTACGACGCCGGCGCGACGAATGGTACCGATCGTGTGCGCTTTGCCACGCAGGTCTTTCGCGAAGACACCGAGTTCACTGGGCCGATCAAGCTCAGGCTGTGGGTCTCCTGTGAGGCGGGTGATGCGGACCTCATGGTCCGTTTGCGCCATCTCGATGGCAACGGAGACGAAATCACCTACCCGGCTGCGGTGCCCCCGGCGATCGGCGCCGCGTACGGCTGGCTGCGCGTGTCGCATCGCAAGCTCGATCGGGAACGCTCGACCCCGGCGCGGCCGTACCTCACCCACGACGAAGTTCAAAAGACGCGCCCGGACGAGGTTGTTCCGGTCGAGGTCGAAATCTGGCCCGCGTGCATCGTGCTGAGCCCTGGCCAGCGTCTGGAGCTCGAGGTGGCGGCGCAGGACGACCCGCGCCTTGCTCCCTTCACGCACACCGATCCGCGCGACCGGATCCAGTCGGGCCGGGTGACGCTCCATGCGGGTGGCGACTACGACGCGCACCTGCTGTTGCCGCTCATCCCGGCGCGGGAATGATGGCCCAGGTCGTCTGATAGGCGGTCCAACCAGGCCGTCTGGGCGCACCCAGCGTGCCTGACCACGTCACATTTGGTGCGGCTGCCCGGTCTTTGTGGGTGCCATGTCAGACACCTTCCGTCCATTCCTTTCCCAGGCCCCCCTAGCAGCGCAGGAGGGCTCCGGGCTGCTGCTCCCCATCGGCCGCGCTCGCGCGTGGATCAAGGCCGCCGTCCAGGCCCAAACACCTGCGAAGTCAGCCAGTTGTGCGAATCCCCGGCGGTCCGGGAACGAAACGCCAGAAGTCCCAGCCCTAGCTGCAGCAACGGGTCACACGTCGCACCTGGGTCTGCGGGTCCGCACCGTCCAGCTGCGTGGCAGGGTCGCCTACGTGGATGAGGGAAGCGGTCCAGTGGTTCTTCTCCTGCATGGGGCACCCATGACCTCGCTGGGTTTCGTGCGGGTGATTCGCGAACTGCGTAAGCACCACCGCGTCATCGCTCCCGACATGCCCGGGTTCGGGGGTTCGGAGTGCCCGCCCGGCTTCGGCGGGTCGCTTTCCGAGTATGCACACTTCGTACAGGAGTTTTGTCGCGCCTTGGATCTGCGCGCGCTCGTAGTGTACGTCAACGATGCGAGCGGCCCGTTCGGGATCGCGGCCTCGGCCGGGATGGCGGGTCGCCTGGCGGGCTTGGTGGTCGCAGACACGGTCCAGATTCCCCTGACCGGGTGGGCGTGGGTGGTCCGTCAGGTCCTGGTCCACGTGATCGCCTCGCGGTTCGTACGCTTCATCAACCGGCGCTTCAACTTGCTGCCACGCATGGTTGCCAAGGTCGCGCCCTTCATGAATCCGCTTCCGGTCGAACAAAGCGATGAACTCGTGCGACAATTCGATACGCCAGCCAAGCGCGACCGCATTGTGGACGTATTCGAGCAGATGGGCCGCGACGTGTCGTTCATGCGTCGGACGCGCGAGGCGGTGGCCGTGCACCTTGCCCAGGTGCCGACCCTGATTCTGTACGGCCAGTTCGACCCCATGCGCATCATCGGTGGCGTTCGAGGGTTTCAAAAGATGTTCAAGAACAGCGTTGTCCACATTGTTCCGCGTGAGGAGCATTTTCCGATTCTTTCCTCGGGGGAGCACGTCGGCAAAACCGTGCATGCATGGGCGAGGACCCTCCCTCGGTACGGCAGCAGCGAGGAGTCCGGGGAATGAGTGCGCGACCCCGTGGCGAGCGCAGGCTCGCTGAGTTCGAAAACCATCGCGCTGCCATGCTGGGTCTCGCCTATCAGATGCTCGGCGACGTCGGGCGGGCCGAGGACATGGTCCAGGACGCATGGCTTCGCTTTCAGCGGGTTGATGGGGAGGTCGATGCGCCCAGGGCGTTCCTGACCAAGACCGTCGCACGCCTGTGCCTGAACGAGCTCGACTCCGCCCGTGCGCGACGGGAACAGGCCCGCGGAGACCGCCTTCCCGAGCCGATCGATCTCCGCAGCCGGGGCCTCGCGAGCCTCGAGCTGTTGGATCGGGTCTCCATGGCGTTTCTTGTGCTGCTTCAACGCCTCACGTCTGCTGAGCGGGCCGCCCTGTTGCTGCACGATGTGTTCGACTTCGACCACAAGGAGGTCGCGGAGATCCTGGGAAGGAGCGATGCCGCCTGTCGTCAGCTGCTCAAGCGCGCGAGGGCCAGCCTTTCCGAGGGTCGGCGCTCCATAGTCGTGTCGAGGGAGGAGCACGCGCGCATGCTGGACGCGTTTCTGAGGGCCTGCTCGGCTGGCGACAGGCAGGAGCTGATGAACATCTTGGCGGACGATGTTGTGATGGTCGCGGACGCGGGCTCGAAGGGGGGCACGTTCGGTCGCGTTCGCAATCTGTCCGGACCGCTAGTTGGCGCCCGGAGGGTCTCCGCGTTTCTTGCGGCGGCCACGCCCCAAGGCGCTGCTGACCTCGCTACGCAGACGTGTGAGCTGAACGGTCAACCTTCTGCGCTGGTTCTCCGTGGCCAGGGCGTCGCGGCCGTGATCCAGCTTGCGATCGCAGATGGACGGGTCCAGGGCATCTTCATGCAGGCGGATCCCGAGCGCCTAGCTCGGATCATTCACCAAGTCGCGAGCGGATCGCGCAGGTCGGTGAGTGATCCGAGCTAGCTCGTTTGCATAACCGCTGCCCAGGGCCTACAACGATCGCTGGGTGCACTGGGTCGGACGTGGGTGTGCGTCAGGGACTCTCGGTGGGTGTGGAGGTTCGCATGGCGATCGGTAGGAACGCTTGGGTGGCGCTCGTGGTGGCGTTGAGCGCCTGTTCCTCGGGTGATGCAAGCGGGACGGGTGCTGCATCGCCCGCTGCTGTTCAGGCTGGAGGGGTGGCCGGTGATGGGGCCGGGGCGATGGGTGCGGACCCACCCATGTCCGCCCAATCCCCCGCCACACCTCCACCGTCGGAGGGGTCGGCCGGATCTGCTTCGATGTCGGGTGGCGCGACGCAAGACGCTCAGGCCGCGGATAGACCGCCCGCCGGCGGGCCCGCGCCGGCGGGTTCCATGGGCCCTGCTGGCGGATCGGGCGAGGAGACCCCGGCGGCGGGGTCCCCCGACGAGGGTGCGATGCCCTCCGGTGCTGGCGACCCGGGCGATCCTGGCGATCCTGGCGGGGGCCCTGCGCCCGCGGGCGGGGCCGCCCTGGAGGGCTCGTGTCCCGACGGGTTCATGCCGACGGAGGGCATGAACACGGGATTTCCCAGCGGTGGCAAGATGCGGGATTTCCACGCGTGGGCCGCGGAGCAGGGGGAAGGACCCAGGCCGATGTTCGTTTCGCTCACCGGCACGGTTCAGGAGGAGGTGGGGTTCGCTCGCCAGGCGGGGCTCAGGCAGCTGACGGCGGACGGCTGGATCGTGGTGGGTCCGGTTCGCTCGTGCTCCCAGGAGGGGCGTAACTGTTCCACCACCGGCAGCGACGGTCGCGTCTGGGAGCCCTGGTACGACGGCACCTTCGGTGGGGGGGACGACGCAGGTCCCGACGTCGCTTTCGTCGAGGAGATGGTGCGGTGTGTGGCGAGTGTGTGGCCCGTGGCGGCCGATCGAATCTACACCGGGGGCATCTCGGCGGGGGGGTCGTTCACCAATCGGAACATGACCTTCAATTCGGACTTCTTTGCCGGCGGCGTGGCGGCCTCGGGCAATTGGACCTACGGTGTCCCCCCCCGTTCCCCGATGCCCATGGACTCGAGCATTGTGGTGATCATTTGGGGCGGTCCCAGCGACATGTGGCCCGGGTCGCCTCCCTATGCCGGGGAGACCAAGGCTGCCGCGGAGTACTACGCGGCGCAGTCGAACGTTGTCACGGTGGCCTGCTCGGGTACCCACGGGCATCGCTGGCCGGCCGCCATGACGCCCTGGTTGGTCGAGACACTCCTGTCCCACCCCAAGGGCAGCGACCCATCGTCGTTCATGCTGACTGACCCGCCCGCGGGTTACACGTGTGTGCTCGGCCCGTATACCGATCACTAGCGACCTTGAGTCAGCGTTTCGTGGTCGTTTGCGTCAGGTTTGATCCCGTTGCCTTGATTGGCTGCGTCTGGACAAGGTCGCTAGGTCGCGCTGGCGTGCTTCAGGGACGAGCTGCAAGCGACAGTGGCCTATCGGTGCCCGCCTCGCGAGACCGCTGGCCGTGCCGGACCCGGGTGGCAGGCCTTGCCGTTCCGCGTATGGTACATCCCGAGGTGCGACTACTCTGAGGTCACACCGTGAGCATCATTCGTTTCGTTGCGCTGAAGCAATCCATCGGCCTTGCGGACTACGAGCCGGACTCCCACCTGGCCCCCCAGATCACCCGTTTGCGCGAGGCGGCCAAGGAGTACATGGCGCGCGATCACCGCACGATCTTCATCGTCAACTCCACGGAGCACGGCGGAGGGGTGGCGGAGATGCTGCCATCGCAGATCGGGTTGATGCGGGATCTGGGAATGGACGTCGAGTGGGTCGTGATCGAGCCACAAGAGCCGGCTTTCTTCGATCTCACCAAGCGTCTGCACAACGCGATCCACGGCGGTCACCGACCCCAGGTCACGGCCTCCGAGCGCGCGCTCTATGAACGCGTATCTAAGGATGCGGCCGATGAGCTCGCCAAGCGGGTTGCGCCCAACGATCTCCTGATCATCCACGACCCCCAGCCAGCTGGCATGGGTGCGCTGATCAAGGAAAAACTCGGGGTGAGGGCGATCTGGCGTTGCCATATAGGGCATGACGAGACCACGCCTGCGACGATCGATGCCTGGGACTTCCTCCGGCCGGCGGTCAGCAAGTACGACTGGGCGGTATTCTCTGTGCCTGAGTACGTGCCCGAATTTCTGCAGGACCGGGCGGTCGTGATTCCACCGGCGATCGATCCACTGAGTGAGAAGAACGAGGAGCTGTCGGTGCATCAGCTCGTCAACATGTTGAGCAGCGCGGCGCTGCTCGTACCGACGCAACCGATGCTGGAGCCGCCGTTTCCGATCCCTGCCAAGCGTCTGACTTCCGATGGAACGTTCGTGCCTGCCGTACAGGTTGGGGACCCGGGCCTCATCTCGCGCCCGGTGATCACCCAGGTCTCGCGCTGGGACCGATTGAAGGGATGGGCGCCACTGCTCGACGCCTTCGTCGCCCTGAAGCGCCACCAGCCGCATCCCAATCCGTACGAGCGTCGGCGGTTGGAGCTCTCCCGGTTGGTGCTTGCGGGGCCCGACCCGGCCGCGATTGCCGACGACCCCGAAGGCAAGGCGGTGCTGGAGGAATTGTGTGCCAAGTGGCTGGCGTTGCCGGCCGACCTGCAGCAGCACATCGTGCTCCTGTCGTTGCCGATGGACTCGCGACAGCGCAATGCGCACATCGTCAACGCCCTGCAGCGCTGCTCCACGATCGTGGTCCAAAACTCCTTGCGCGAGGGGTTCGGCTTGACGGTGACGGAAGCCATGAACAAGGCATGCTGTGTCGTCAGCACCCACGCCGCCGGGATTCGCGCCCAGATCGAGGAAGGCGTGCATGGCCGGTTGGTGCGAGACCCGAACGACCCCGAGGAGATCGCTCGCATTCTTCGCGACACCCTCACCGACCCGATGCAGCGCAACTTGCTGGGACGCAATGCCTGTCGCCGCGTGGGCGACCACTACTTGACCCCGTCGCAACTGCGCCTATGGCTGCGCTTGCTGAGCGAAACCTTCGGCGCAGTCCGCGTGCTCGAAGACTCGTAGCGTCTGTGGGGCTCCGCCCTAGCGACCTTGTCCAGACGCATCCATTCGAGGCAACGCGATCAAACTTGACGCAAACGCCCACAGAACGCTGACTCAAGGTCGCTAGGTGAACACCGAGTCGCAGATGTAGGTCGGGATGATGCCCGAGGCTTCTATCAGAGCCGGCGCGCGGGAAGCGAGGGTGGTCCCCGACAGCACCAGGGCTGTATCGAGTCCGAACTTGTTCGCGCCCAGGATGTCGGTGTTGAGCGTGTCTCCTACCATGAGCACCTGCTCTTTGCGCAGTTCGGGTCGCTCCTGGCGTGCCTGCTGGAGCGCGTAGCTGAACATCATCGTGTCGGGCTTGCCGAAGCGAATAAACGACTTGCGTAGGATTCGCTCGATCATCTCGGCGAGACTGCCCACCGCTACCGCGACCTCGTTGCCAGCGACCGGGTAGGCCAGGTCCGCATTGGCCACGACTAAGGGCACGTTGCGCCGTCGTGCCAGGTTCACCACGATGTTGATGTCGGAGAACCAATCGAACCCCTCGTCATCGAGCAACACGATCGCTTGTAGGTCGGGGTCGTCGAAGTCGACTTCCCTGACGGGAACCGCCGTGAGCCCCGCCTCGGTAATGAAGTACGAGGACGAGGGCTTGCCCAGGTAGGCCGCCATGCCTGAACGCACCTTGTCCACGAGAAACTCCGTGGCCAGGCGCCCTGACGACACGAGGTGGTCAGAAAGAATCAGGCGACCATGTTCCGGGTGTGTATAGCAGGCCGCCATCTCATCCGGGGGCTGCGACGCATCGTTGGTGAGAACGAGAATCTGCTTGCCCTGTTGCTGAAGTTGCCAAAGCAGCTCGGGTACGCCTTCCAATACGCCCGAGGCGGCCTTCAGGACACCGTAGGCGTCGAAAAAGATCGTGCTGTACGCTCTTGCGATGCGCGCAAAGGACTCCGGCATGCGCGGCAGCATACCACGAGCGTTCGGCGGCGTTGTCCGGCCTGCTCGGCCTCGGCGTCCCCGTTGAGCATAGACACGGGCACGCCGCGCGGGTTACGACGGCTTGCAGCTGTGTTCGGCAAAGCGCTCCGCGCGGCTGCACCTGCGATGACTGGATGACCTCACATGACACGCGGCATTACGATCGTTGGCTCAGGGCATTTCGTGCCCGGCTCCCCCGTTAGCAACCACGCCCTCGAGCGCGTGATGAAGACAGACCACGACTGGATCGTGCAGCGTACGGGGATTGCGCAGCGTCACTTCGCCGCCGAAGACCAGGCCGCCAGTGACTTGGCGGTCGAGGCGGCCAAGCGCGCACTGGAAGATGCCGGGCTCGCACCGGAAGAGGTCGACTACGTGATCTTCGCGACCATGACCCCCGATCATCTCATTCCGGGGGCGGGGGGGGTGTTTAGCGCCAAGTTGGGCATCGCGGGTGTACCGACCTTGGACATTCGCCAACAGTGCGCTGCCATTCCCTTTGCGCTCGAGCTCGCCAACGGGTTGGTGTCGACTGGGGCGGCTGAGACGATTCTACTGGTCGGAGCCGAGGCACACGCCGGCTTCATGCCGTGGAGCAACTGGCCCGCGCTGTACGATCCGAAGGTGCCCATCGATGAGGAGGACTTCGCCCGTGCAACCCGTCACCGGGGGATCGCGGTTGTCTTCGGCGACGGTGCCGGCGCCTGGATCCTGCGCGCCTCGGATCGGGAAGGGTCGGGGTTTCTAGGCTCCAAGCTCCGTACCGATGGTCGGGATGCTGAGTTTTTGCGGCTGGATGCGCCCTGGCGACGCGGCTTGCGCACCGAATCACCGGAGGTGCTCTTGGATCAATTCGTGCCGAGCATGAACGGTCCCGGCTTGTTCAAGCGAGCCGTCCGGGAACTGCCCAAGGTGATACGGGGGTTGTGCCGGGATCTCGGGGTTGACCCAGAGGCGGTAGATTGCTTCGTCGCGCACCAGGCCAACGACCGCATCAACGAGGCCGTGCGGGGCGCCATGGGGCTGCCCGCCGAGAAGATGCCGTCCAACATCGCCAGGTACGGCAATACATCAGCGGGCACGATCCCGATTCTCATGGATGAGCTGCGCAGAACCGGTCAGGTGAAGCCCGGCGACCTCATATGTATGCTCGCCCTGGGCGCTGGTCTGCACTACGGCGCTTCGCTCATGCGCCTCTGACCCGACCCCTGCGCGGGCGGACATCACTCAAAACAGTCACCCCCGGCCGAAGTCGGGCGGTGGCCATGTGGCACTGCGACGCATGCTGTGCTACGTGGGGAAAAACTTCCGTACTGAGCATGGGGTGCGTTATAGTCATGCAAAGGCGGGAAAACCCGGACTGATGTCGCTAAGCGTGGTCTTGAATCAAACAATTGTAAGGTTTCGGTACCACGACCGGTTTACCTTTGCACCTATAGCCGGTATTTTTTGAGCCTGGGCGTGAGTTTTTGATGTCATCGAAGTTGTTCTATTCATCAGTCGATGGGCTATGGGCTCCGCGGGCCAGTGGCATCTCCGTTCGTGGCGAGTCGATTCGACCGTCCGCTCCGCCGGCGTCGGCCGAATGGTCGGCATCGTGGCAGGAGTCTGCCAGTGGCGAAGCTATGGTCGGATGCGTACCGGTGACGGAACTGAGCTGCGTGTACCAGCCGATCGTGGACCTTCAGACCGGGCGACCGTTCGCTTACGAGGTGCTGGCGCGCTGTCGTGTCCCGGGTCTCACCAACCCTGAGATTCTCTTCAAGCGCGCATCCGCCGAGCGCTTCTGCGGATTGCTCGGTAGAACGCTCCGTTCGATCGGCTCGGATCGGTGCCGCGGCGTGCCCCTGTTTCTGAACGTGCACCCCGCTGAGCTTGGCGATCGTTTCGTCATCCAGCTCGACGACCCGATGTATTCCCATGACGATGACGTCTACGTGGAGATCACCGAGTCGGTGCCGTTTTCGCACTACGATCTGTGCTCGTCCATGCTGCGCGAGATGCGCGACCGCGGCGGCGTGCACCTGGTCGTAGACGACCTGGGCGCCGGGTACTCGAACCTCAAGCGGATCGCCGACCTGGAGCCGGCGATCGTCAAGCTGGATCGGCACCTGGTCAGCAACCTGGACAAGAACGTCCGTCAGAGGATTCTGGTCCAGGCGGTCGTAAGCATGTGCGTGGACCTGGGGGCGCGCGTGGTCGCCGAAGGCTTGGAAACCTGGGACGAGGTGCGGGCCGTGCGTGATTGCGGATGCCACTTCGGCCAGGGCTACGCCCTCGGGCGACCAGGCATGTCGGCGGCTGACCCCATTTGGAAGCTGTAGCCAGGGAGCGTGCGTCCGAAGCCCTGCACTGCCTCGGCGAGCAGATAGCACAAATACTGTGTCTTAGTGGCAGGGCATTGAAGATTTACAGAGGTCTGCGGAGCCGAGCGCCCGCTACGCACTCAACATCGTTGGTGAACGATCGCGGCCCGCAGCGAAGCTCATCCGACAGCATCGGGCGGCGCAGCGCTCTGGCTTCACAGGACTTTTGGCCGCTGACAGGCATGCCTACACGGGCTCATGGAAGTGCCTGGAGCGGGAGTGAGCCGGAGGCCCGAACCCGGCGATGTCGGGTCGCTGAAGCATCCGGGGTAGACTCGTCTCTCGATTGGGTACTAGATCTGACCGACTAGGACGATGACCGCAGTTCAACGCGCTACTGGCCGTTTCGACGCCCTCGACACCCTGCGCTGCCTGGCCGTGCTGGTGATGGTCCAGGGCCACGCGTTCTACCTTGTGATCGAGGATGCCGTGCGTGGCGAGCGTTGGTACGCCTGGCACAACTACCTCCATGGTTACACCGCGCCCGCGTTCCTGTTCGGGGCAGGCCTGGCATTCGGCGTCACCACCCTCAGGAACCTGCCCGCCCACAGCCGTTGGGGATCGACGCTCTTCAGCCGCCTCTATCGCTATCTGGCGCTGTTTGCGATCGGCTATGCGATTCAGCTTCCGCCCCTGGACCGCGATCCGGCCAGCTGGACCATGGAAAACCTCAGGGTGTTTTCGCGTGTCGAGGCACTCCAGCACATCGGCGCCGTGCTGTTGTTCTGCCAACTCCTGGTGGTGGTCACGAGGCGTCGGGCCCCCTTCCTGGTCGCAGCGACGGTCGCGGGCGTGTCGATCGTCCTTGTGGGCCCGTGGATGTCGCGCCTGCCCGACAGTGCGCTGGGTCCCCAGGGTGTCGCTGCGTACCTGAGCGCGGATGTGGGTTCGACCTTTCCGCTGGTCCCGTGGGCGGGCTTTGTGCTGTTGGGAATTACCGCGGCTTCCCTTCTTCCCCGCACGGCTTTGGACGGCCCCAACTGGCGGATCGCCGGGGCCTTCGTCGCCACGGGCCTTGCGGCCGTGCTGTTGTCCTTGGGACTTGATCGTCTGGTCCCAGACGCGTTTGGCGAGCACTTCTATTGGAAGGCAAGTCCGTACTTCTTCTTGCGCCGCCTGGGGTGGGTGCTCGTCATGCTCGGCGGCTTCGCCGGCATCGACTGGGCCTTTTTTCGGCGCAAGGCGACGGCTGGTCCGGTACGCCGCTGGATCCGCTTGGTCAGCCAGCAGTCGCTGGTGGCCTATGTGGCCCACCTGGCCCTGCTCTATGGCTCACCGTTTAGCGCCGGTCTCGGGCGCGACTATGGGCATCGCCTCGGGGTGACCGCCGCCAGTCTGCTTGTGCTTGGGATGTGCGTTCTGTTGACGGCGCTCGCCTACGCATGGCGGCAGTTGGATCGCCATTGGGACGGGCCGTTCCTGTTCGTGCGCCGGACCGGGGTGGTGGTGATGGCTACCCTAGTCGTCGCCGCCGGCCTGCAGGCCGGCACCCGCGTTACGGATGTTCCGCTTGCCGGCGCCGCCCCGTCTGCGCCGGTTGCCTCCGGGCTATCGGAGACGGTCGCTGGCCCGGTCACGGAAGGCTCGGCGGAAGCCTCGGGATCGCCGCCCGCCGCCCCGACCGACCGCGTGGTCCCGATCGCGCCGATCGTCGTCGAGACCCGCGCTCCTGGGGCCGACGGGCTCGCCCCAGGTGTGGAGGTCGCGACGCCGGCGGCTGGCACATCGTCCGTGACCGCAGCCGCGCTCCTGCGCTAGCTGTTAGAGCGACGCCTCGATGGCGGCGCGCAGGTCGCTCTGGCTGGGAAGCACGAGTTCCGCCGCGTCCGCCAAGGGCACGAAGCTGCTCTTGGCGGTCACGAGCTCTATCGCGGGTCGGGGGTGGGCGTGGCAGGCCAGGTCAGCAGCGATCGCCTCCCCCACGTTGCCTTCTCGGCGGCATTCATCCAGCACCACCACCCTCCGCGCCGTGGCGGCGGCGGCTCGCACCGCCTCAAGTGGCAATGGAGCGAGCCATCGCAGGTCCAGCACTCGCACCCGCACGTCGTCCAGCGACGCTGCCACCCGCCGGGCCATGCGGACCCCGTTGGCGTAGGTGACAACCAGCACGTCCGCCTCCTTCGGCCCGTAGGTGCCGACTTCTCCGTAAGCGATCGCTTGCCCCGCTGGCGGGAAAGCCGCAACCATTCCGCCGTCCCCTTTCCGTAGGAGATCGCGCTCGTTGTATAGGGCGATGGGCTCGACGAATACCACCACCCTTCGATCGATGTGGGCGGCGGCGAAGCACGTCCGCAGCAGACGCACGGCGTCGGCCCCGTGGCTGGGAGAGGCTATCAGGATCCCCGGGATGTCCCGCAGGACCGCTAGCGAGTTGTCGTTGTGAAAGTGGCCACCGAAGCCCTTCTGGTAGCCGTATCCTGCGATCCGCACAACCATGGGCGCGCCCAGCTGACCGCGCGAGAAGAAGGCCGTGGAGGCGGCTTCGCCGCGGAGCTGGTCCTCGGCGTTGTGCAAGAAGGCCAGGTACTGAATCTCGGGCACCGGAAGCATACCAACCGCGCCGGCACCTTGTGCGAGGGCAAGAATGGTCGTTTCGTCCAGCAGGGTGTTGAACACGCGACCTGCGCCAAAGCGCTTCCACAGCCCCGCTGTGACGTTGTAGACGCCGCCCTTTTCGGCCACGTCCTCGCCGAACACGAGCGCGTTCGGGTACTTCGTCATGAGTTCGTGCAGGGCGCGGTTGATCAGGCGCCCCAGTGGTTGGGGCTTTTCGCCCAGGTCGCCGTGGGTGCTTGTTTCCGCTGCGAAGTCCTTGCGCTCGGCTTCCCGCGCGACCGCTTGCGGCCGATGCTGGAACAGGGGCTCCATAACTTCCTGAGCCGTCATCAGCTTGGGACGCCCGGCGGCGCGGTCGGCGGCGGCTCTCACCTGCGCTTGCAGTTGCTCGTCAAGCGCCTTCAGCTGCGTGCCGGTCAGCAAGCCGGCCCGCAGCAGCAGGGCAGCGCTGTACAACACAGGGTCGTCGGTGAGGGCGCGCTCCAGTTCGTCGCTGCTTCGATAGGCCCAATCCGGGTCCGCCCCCGAGTGGCCCATCAAGCGCGCGCACCGCAAGTGCAAGATGGCGGGCGCTCGCTGCTGCCGGCAATGGGCAACCGCGGCCTGGGCGGCCGCGTCCGCTGCCGCGAGGTCGTGGCCTTCCGCTGCGAAGTACGCGATGGGGGAGAGTTCTGACAGCACTCGGCGGGTCCAACCAGCAGGGGTCCTCACGGACAGGCCCCGGCCGTTGTCCTCACACACGAAAAGGAGTGGCAAGGGCAGCCCCTGGTGCGCCACCCAGCGCGCGGCGTTGAGGGCCACCGTGGCGCTGGCGTGGTTGAGGGAGCCGTCGCCGAAGCTGGTGATCGTGATCGCGTCCGATGGAGTGGGTTGCCCGCCGATTTCAGGCGCGTGCCCGATCCGTCGAGCCCGGTCCAGGCACAGGGATAGGCCTACCGCCTTCGGCATTTGGCTTGCGATCGTGCTGGTCTGCGGAAGGACGCCGAGGCTTACGTTGCCGAACACCTTGTGGCGACCGCCTGCGATCGGGTCTTCGCTGCTGGCGGCCAGTCCGAGCACCACGGCTTCGATCGCGTCGACGCCTCCGGACCGGGCCGCCCGGGCCGCGAACAGCGCGCCGCTGCGATAGTGCAGTAGGGCCGGATCCGTGGTGCGGGTGCGATACCCTACCACCACGTTGCCCTCGTGGCCGGCGCTCGTGATGGTGTAGTAGCCGGTACCCGCCGCCCGCATACGGAGGGCCACCGCGTCCAGGTGCCGCGCGACCAGCTGGCAGGTAAACATGTCCACAGCGTCGTCCGGCACGCGAGCGGGCCCGGGTCCCGGGCCGCGGTCGGCCAGGTGGTGCAGGCGCTGCTGGAGGGTTTCAAAGCGGTCCAGAGGCATGGCCCGGCTTTCACTATACTCGCTGAATTGCTATTTGGCTGAAAGGAATCTCGACTTCCCTGCCCAACCTGTGCGAAATTTCGCGCAGTACCTCCCGTCGGGCGCGTATCTCGTGATAGCGACAGGCGGGAAGGTGAGCCACGGGGAAACATGAGCAAACGAGCGGTCCGGGACACCTCAGCCACCCTGCGAAACACGCCCGCTGTCACGCCATCCACGGGCGCCTACGGCATGCTGGCGATTGTGAATGGAGTCGTGACCACCCATGCGCTGCCCGAGAGCGGCACGGTCACCATCGGTCGCGCGCGTGAGAGCGACATCCAGGTCGTGGACGCGTCGGTTTCGCGACTGCACGCACGCCTGAACCTCACCTCGCCCATCACGCTCGAAGATCTCGGCAGTGCGAACGGGACCCGGGTCCGGGGACAACTGATCGAGGCGAACAAGCCTGTCGCCTTGCCCCTCGGGGAATCGATGGAGCTCGGGGCTGCGATGATTATGGTCCAGCAGCGGCCCGTCGCGACCCGCGAGTGGCGTATCTGGGCCCATGGCTATTTCGAGGGGCGCTTGGAGGATGAGTGCGCGCGCGCCAGCCGAGGAAACGGGACCTTCGGGCTGCTGCGCGTCAACGCGGGAGACAACACCAATGCCGACGTTGTCCAGCAGATCCTGGCCCACACGTTGCGGGCCGATGACGTTGTCGGATTGTACGGGCCGGCCCAGTACGAGGTGTTGCTGATCGACCGGGGCCTGTCGGATGCGCGGACGATCGCCCAGCAGCTCGGCCAGGATCTGGGCGAAGCGGGCGTGGAGGCGCGCGTGGGATTGGCGACGTTTCCGGCGGACGGTCGCACGGCCGACAGGCTGACCTCCCGCGCGGGAGCCGACGCCAGCGGTGAGAAGGCCCAGGACAGCTCACGGCCCGGATCGATTGTCATCAAGTCCCCCGCGATGCGACGGCTGGTCGACCTGATCGAGCGTGTGGCGCCAGGCGAGATCAGCGTTCTCATCCTCGGTGAAACCGGAGCCGGCAAGGAGGTCATGGCGGAGGAAGTCCACCGTCAGTCACCGCGTCGTGGCAAGCCATTTCTGCGGCTCAACTGTGCGGCCCTGTCCGAGACACTGCTCGAGAGCGAGTTGTTTGGTCACGAGCGCGGGTCCTTCACGGGTGCCAGTCAAGCCAAGGCAGGACTGCTCGAAACGGCGCAGGGTGGCACCGTGTTTCTGGATGAGATCGGTGAGCTGCCGATGTCCGTCCAGGTCAAGCTTCTGCGCATGCTGGAGGAGCGCAAGGTATGGCGCGTCGGGGGCGTCAAGCCGCGCGACATCGATGTCCGATTTGTGGCGGCGACCAACCGCAACCTGGAAGAGGCGGTCGCGGCGCATACCTTCCGCCAAGATCTGTATTTTCGCCTCAACGGTGTGAGCCTCCATATTCCTCCGCTGCGTGAGCGTCAGGAGGAAATCGAGGACATGGCGCGCGAGTTCATCGGGCAGGTCGCCAGGCGACAGGGCCGCAGGGTCCCTGAGCTCACGTCGGGGGCGCTGGAGCTCATGCGCGGCTATTCGTGGCCAGGCAACGTGCGCGAGTTGCGCAATGCCGTGGAGCGAGCGGTGCTGCTGGCGGGCAACGGTCCGATCGAGCGGGAGCACTTTGCGGTGGAAAAGATGTCCGCCACCGTAAGCACCCCCATCGCGAGGACCGAGATCGGTGGAGGCGATTCCGGGGGCCTGCTTGAGCCGCTGCCCCAGGCGGATCTCATCGAGACGAAGGAGACGATGGTTCCGCCTCCGGATGTGCCCGCGCAGCCGGGTGACGACCAGAGTGCCGACCTGGGCGAGCGGTTGCGCAAGCAGGTAATGGAGGTCGAGCGCCAGCACATCGTGGATGCACTGGCCCGCTGCGGTGGGAACCAGACGCGGGCCGCCAAGGAACTGGGCATCTCCCGTCGCACCCTGATAAGCCGCCTCGAAGCCTACAACATCCCCCGGCCCCTCAAGGACCGCAAGGGCTAGCGAATGTCCATTTTCGGGGCGCGAACTAGCTAGCCGACTCGGAAGAAACGGACGTCGACCGTGGACGAGTCTCGGAGGGCGACGTCGCCGACGAAGATCGCGCGGTTGAGCCAAGCGTGGGGGCCGTCCAGGGGAGCCTCGAAGTCGGCGGCCGTTCGTGCATAGGGTGCGCCGTTGTCCCGGTGCATGATGCCGCGGTTGCGTACGTGCACCAGGCTGTCGTCGTCTGCTTGGATCGTGTAGCGGGCGTCGAGTTCCAGCACACCATCCGCACGGACGATCTGCCAGTCCGCCCCACCGGGAAGAACCTGTCCGCTCAGCTGACCACCGACGGTGCCGCCCGCGATCGGAAAGAGCTGCCGAGCCCCGTGCTTGCTGGGACCGATCACGACCAGTGGATCGATCTTGACCCGCGCGCCGAATGAAAACTCGCACGTCGGTCCGGGCGCTTGGGCGCCCGTAGGGTAGTCCAGTTCGCGGTCGCGTTGCTGTTCCGTCATGTGGCTTGGCCTCGTGGCGCGGCGCGCTCCGATCTGGCGTGTCACGCGGTTTGCGCCCAGCCGTGGCCAGGCGCGCTCCCCCCCGGCCCCGGAGCATAGACCAGTGCTAGCCCGCATCCATCACCAAATCACGGGCGCTCGCACAAGTGCTCGACTCCGCAGGGCTTTCGCTTCAGTCGAAAATACGGGCTAGTATTCCCTCCTTCACCGAA
>JAPPOR010000488.1 GCA_028817905.1 Myxococcales bacterium | reverse complement strand
GCCTGTTCTTGCTTGTCCCGGGCAAGGTGACCAACGGGATCTTCGAGTACTGCCTGGCGAGGGCTGCGGACCACCGAGAGGAGCTGGCTGTCCATAGGCTGCGCGCTCTCGGGGAACCCCGGCACCGTTGGCTGCCGTCGCCGATCGACTACCTACCTGAAAGGTAATCGACCTTGCCGAACCAGCGTTGGAGACTAGGGCCTGGTACCGCTAGCCCGGCTTATTCATGTCGTGGACAATCTGGGCTATACGCAGTAGCAGAAAGGGTGGCCCAATGAGCTCGAACCAAGTCCGGACAGGTGGATGTCAGTGCGGCGCCGTACGCTATCGTATTGTGGGGGAGCCGTTCATCCTCGTGATTTGTCACTGCACCCAGTGCCAACGCCAATCGGGCAGTGCTTTCGGGATGAGCTTGATTGTCCGCAACGAGCAGCTCGAAGTGACGGGAAAGCTCAAGACCTTCGCGCGCCCGTCCGAACTTGGCCAGGAGGTGGTGTGCGCGTTCTGCCCGGAGTGCGGGACGCGCATTCATCATCGACCCAAGAAGGCGCCCGACACCACGAATGTCAAGGCGGGCACCTTGGATGACACAACCTGCCTGGAACCCCAGCTGCAGGTCTGGACACGCGACAAGCAGCCATGGGTCTCGCTCGCCTGTCCGATTCCCGATGTCGCCACGCAGCCACAATAGCAGTCTCTGCCACGTGAACCCCGTCCGCACCGTCTAGGATACCGGCGAGAGCCACCGCGACCTTTCCGACGAACGGGCGAGTTGTCCCCCCTTTTCCGTCGGTGGCCCGCACAGCCGGTGCTCGATGCGGCAAAAGACTTGCTATGGATGGCCAGGCCAGCCAGGAAACGAAAATGGGCGAGCAACCCGCGGTAGGCTGAGTCGTGGAGGAAGCTCCAATATCCATGAGGCGACGATGTGCTTCGGTTGGCACATGCAGTGGCTGGGTTGCGGCCGTTGCGCCCTTGTTCGGGGTGCTCGCATGTGCGTCGGAGGCAGGGCCCATCAGCCGCATGTCGAGGTCGGCCGAGCAGGCGGACGGCGGTGCCGACAGGTTCGACAAGTCGCCGACCCGCGAAGCGGACGGCGGTGCCGACGGGGCCGACAAGTCGCCGGCCTGCGAAGCGGACGGCGGTGCTGACAGCGCCGACGAGTCGCTGGCCGGCGAGGAGGACTCCGATGCGGCTGCCGGGGCGCCTGGCCGTGGTGACGCCAGGGTCCCGGACCACGCCGACGACGAGCACGTTGGCGGACATGAAAGCGACCAGTTTGGCGCTGAACACGCCGGGATGGACGGTGGGCTGGCTACAGTTGATGCGGCCCTGCCGCGCTCCGACGATGACGACGCCGGTTCCGCCGAACTACCGGAGGGTGTGCGCAACCTTCTGCTCGTGTTTGATCGTTCGTCCAGCATGGCCACAGACTGGGAGGGCAAGGAGCGATGGCGAGCCGCCGGTGAAGCCGTAGTAGCGGCTCTGTCGCCGGCAGATCAGGATGTGAATGTGGGCGCCGTGTTCTTCCCGACGCCGTTGCCGGCTGAGGAGGTGGAGCGTTGTCACCAGAACCCCTTGGACCAGAGCTGTTCTATGGGGTGCGGTGTGGAGCGCGATTCTTCCTTCCATATCGAGTTTGTGTCGGGCAATGCGTTCGTGGCCCGGTTTACGGAGCCCGGTGTGGGCGTCCCTGCGGGGTTCAGACTGGGCGACCAGATTGTTCTAGCCGCCGACGCCGCCGCTCACGAGGTTACGGGGAGCGAGCCGCCCTACTTTCCGATACCAGCTTCCTTCACTCCGTTGTTGGCGGGTTTGCAGCGGGCCGACGAGCTGCTCACGGAGATGACGGGTGAGCAGTCGACCGCGGTGATGGTCATCACTGACGGCCACCCAAACTGCGACTGGGATCCGGACGCTGCAAAGGCCCTGCTACGTGCCTGGCAGATGCGGAACATCCCGACCCACGTCGTCGGGCTGCCCGGGCCGCTGTTCCCGGCGTCCGGGCCCCCGGGGGCCCAGGACATGAGCGCCGAGCTGCTCGGTGACCTGGCAGCAGCTGGGGGTACCGGAGACTTCACGACTCCGGACAACCCCGACATCCTGAGGGACCATCTGCGAGCGATCCTGAGAGGGGCCAGAGCCGTTGGTGGCAACCCCCAAACCACCCCTTGACCCGCCTTGGCGCGGTTCGGTCCCGTCCGCTGTTCTTGTGCTTAGCGGGTGGACTGCAGGGCACGGAGCACAGTTTCGCTCGCCTCCCTCACGACCTGCTCAGGCTTCAGCCGCATGTCGGTCTCGCGCTCTGGCGCGAGCCCCCAATCGCTCATGTATGCGGTGGCGGAGGACGCCACGTAGCGTTGCCAGGGCGGAGAAGCTCGAACTCCGAGCGCGCTGTGTTCCGGAGCGACGGCTTGCCCATGGCTGAGTGGGGCTGCCTCAGGACGACCTCGGGCCGGACGCGCCGCGCGTTGTCCTTCCTGTTCTTCTTCGAAGCTGAGGATACCCGCTGCGCTCGTCGCGCCTGGTTGCGTTCCCAGCAAGTCCGGAGAAGAACGAATTGCCGTTCAGCAAACTGCACGGGCTCGTGAAGTGGCGCCTGAGGAGCCAGCGCCTACTGTGAGCCAAGGCGCGTGCCGTGCTGCACGCGACAATCATCCTCAAGCTCGCGATTGCAGATTGCGGCGGAACGGGAAGAGGTGGTCATGTTCACAATGAAAGAGCTGTTTGGAGCTACGCTACTGGCCTGCATGCTTTGTGGCGCGCGAGCGGTCCATGCTGACTACGACTACGTAGACGGTAATCAGTGTGACACGATGACTACGGATCCACCGCAGGAGCACAGGAAAGCGTTCCTGGCGGCACCGGCGGATCGGCCGCACGGAGGAATTCAGGCGGAGAATTTTTTGAACGTCATCTGCACGTTCCCTGGCAGGCGTATTCACGACAGTGGACACGAGAATCTACGGGTCAGTGTGTATGCCTATGGTCGAGGCGGGACGACGCTAACGTGCAATCTCGATGTAACCGATCACATCGGTCGGCCGCTGGTAGAAACCGCTACGGTAGACATCGATTTTCCCGCTCTTCGTGAGAAGTCGGGAAGGCGATTTTGCTCGGGAATCGCTTCT
>JAPPOR010000632.1 GCA_028817905.1 Myxococcales bacterium | reverse complement strand
GCGCACGATATCTCGTATGCCAAGGGCCTGTTGCCCGGTTCGGCGTCGCCGATTCCCGTGTGATCACCACCCCCAGCCTCCATGGCACGGGCGTTGCGATCTGCGCCTGCCAACTGTTAGCGCGGCTACGGAGGCGAAGCGATGAAGAAACGCGATCCACTCGGCGACCCGTTCTCACCCGATGTTTGTCTCGACGGACACGGGTCCTGTGGACACGCTCACGACGACTCGACCGATCACCAGGTCGCGCACGCCGCTTCGGCGGCGCCAGCGTCCTTGGAGAACCAGGCCGGACCTTCCACCGAGGATCTCATTGACCGCGCGGTCGAAAGCGCGGTCGTCCGCGCCTTGTTCGGACACAGCGACCTCAGGCGAAGGGCCTTTCTCGATCTCATGGGCAAGGGCACCTTCGCCGCGGCCCTCGCTTCGGTGTTTCCCCTCGCGGCCTGCAAGGAGACCGTGAAGGAGGAGCTGCCCAAGGGGACCGCGGCCGGCGAAGCGGTCGCTCCCAAGAAACCGCTCGAAAAGACCGACCTCAAGGTGGGGTTCGTGCCGATCACCTGTGCGACGCCGATCATCATGGCGCATCCGATGGGCTTCTACAAAAAGTATGGTCTCAACGTCGACGTCATCAAGACGGCCGGCTGGGCGGTTGCACGCGACAAGTCCATCAGTCGCGAATACGATGCCTCGCACATGCTCACTCCGATGCCCCTGGCGATCACCATGGGGGCCGGATCCACGGCGATGCCCTTCTTCATGCCTGCGGTCGAGAACATCAACGGGCAGGCGATAACCCTCCACATCAAACACAAGGACAAGAAGGACCCCAAGGAGTGGAAGGGATTCAAATTCGCCGTCCCCTTCGACTACTCCATGCACAATTTTCTTCTGCGGTACTACGTGGCGGAGCACGGCGTAGACCCCGACAAGGACATCCAGATCCGCGTGCTGCCACCGCCGGAGATGGTGGCCAACCTCAAGGCCGGCAACGTGGACGGGTACTTGGCACCCGATCCCTTCAACCAACGGGCGGTCTACGAGAAGGTAGGCTACCTGCACACGCTCACGAAGGACATTTGGGAGGGGCATCCGTGTTGCGCGTTCGCGATCAGCAAGGCCTTCACGGATGAGAACCCGAATACGTTCGGAGCGCTGTTCAAGGCGATCGTCGACGCGACCCACTACTCGTCCAAGGAGGAGAATCGCAAGGAGATCGCCACGGCCATCGCCCCCAAGAACTACCTCAATCAGCCTGTAACCGTGGTCGAACAAGTTCTCACGGGGCGCTACGCCGATGGACTCGGGGGCGTGAAGGAGGTTCCCAACCGCATCGACTTCGACCCCTTCCCGTGGCACTCGATGGCCGTCTGGATCCTAACGCAGATGAAGCGCTGGGGGTACGTCGAGGGGGACGTCGATTACAAGGGCGTTGCCGAGAAGGTGTACCTCGCCGCGGACTGCGGCAAGCTGATGAAGGAGCTCGGATACAAAGCCCCAGCCGAAACGTACGCGAAGTACACGATCATGGGCAAGGAGTTCGACCCTGCGTCGCCGGACGCCTACGTCGAGAGCTTTGGCATTCGGAGGCTGTGATGCGCCTTCCACGCAAGTTGCACGCTCCGCTGCTGTCGGTGGCGATCCTCGCGATCGTGTCGGCGGTCTGGGAAGGTGCCACCCAGACGAGCCGGGATGACGGCGTGCGCAGCGAATACGAGATGCTCGTCGCGGGTGCGGATGAGACCGCGCGCTTGCCCCGGCCATCCGAGATCGCGGCGCTCGGCCTCGAGATGCTGTCCGACCCGGTCTATGACCGCGGTCCCAACGACAAGGGCATTGGGCTGCAGCTCGTCTACTCCCTGGGGCGCGTGGGGCTAGGGTACATCGTAGCCGTCCTGGTCGCGGTGCCCATCGGGTTTCTGATTGGTATGTCGCCGCTGATGCTCTCTGCGTTCAATCCGTTCATCCAGGTGCTCAAGCCGATCTCGCCGCTCGCCTGGATGCCGCTGGCCCTTTTCGTGATCAAAGATTCGGTGTGGTCGTCGGTGTTCGTGATCTTCATCTGTTCCGTCTGGCCGATCCTGATCAATACGGCCTTCGGGGTCTCTTCGGTGCGCAAGGACTTCATCAACGTGTCGCGTACCCTGGAGCTCTCTCGGCTTCGAACGGCCCTGTTTGTGATCCTGCCTGCGGCGGCCCCGACGATCCTGACCGGCATGCGGATCTCGATTGGCATTGCCTGGCTCGTCATCGTCGCAGCGGAGATGCTCGTCGGCGGAACCGGTGTTGGCTACTTCGTCTGGAACGAGTGGAACAACCTGGACCTGGCCTCGGTCGTGGTGAGCATTCTGATGATCGGCGTGGTTGGAATGGGGTTGGATTTCCTGCTCGCCCAGGCCCAACGCGCGGTCGCCTTCGAGGACGCGTAGGGAACGAGAGTTGGAGAAACAGGTTCCGATGAGCAGCAAGCACAAATTCTTGCAGATAGAGGGCCTTGCCCGACGGTTTCCGGACGCCATGGGCGGTGAGGAGTTGGTGGTGTTCGATGGGGTGGACTTTGCTGTCGACAAGGGCGAGTTCGTTTGTCTGATCGGCCATTCTGGCTGCGGCAAGTCGACCATCCTAAACATCATTGCGGGGCTGGACAGTGCTTCGGAAGGCTATGTCTTCGTGGGGGGCCGCGAGGTGACCGGGCCCGGCCTCGAGCGCGGAGTCATCTTCCAGAACCACAGCCTGTTGCCCTGGAAGTCGGCGCTCGAGAACGTGCAGTTCTCGGTACGGGCGCGCTGGCCGAACTGGAGCCGACGGCAGGTCCGCGAGCACGCGGAGAAGTTTGTCGGCATGGTCGGCCTGAGCGATGCCAAGCATCGCAAACCGTCCCAGTTGTCGGGTGGCATGCGCCAGCGTGTGGGGATTGCGCGTGCCTTCGCAATCGAGCCGAAGCTCCTGTTGATGGACGAGCCGTTTGGCGCCCTCGATGCCCTGACACGGGCGACGATCCAGGATGAGCTGATCGCGATCTGTAGGGCGACCAAGCAGACGGTGTTCATGATCACGCACGACGTCGATGAGGCGGTGTATCTCGCCGATCGCGTGCTGTTGATGAGCAATGGTCCTCACGCGCGGATTGCCGAGGCCGTGGAGGTGCCGCTCGAGCGTCCGAGGGTACGCGCGGAGATGCTTGATGATCCGCGGTATCACCGGACGCGCTCCCACCTGCTGCAGTTCTTGATCGACAGCCACGGTGGCGACGCGCATGCGCCCCAGCTGAAGGCCGCACCTACCCCGATGACCGCACCCGAGCCAGCGTCGGCCGACGGTGCGAGCTTTTCCGTGATGACGAAGGAGGCGAGACGATGACGAAAGCAGAGATGTGCGAAAAGGTGCTGGCTGCAAAGAAGTCGGCTGGGGTGACCTGGCAGCAATTGTCCGAGGTGACCGGCATGGGCGCCGTGTACGTGGCGTCTGGCTGCTACGGGGAAAGTTCGATGCCGCCCGAGGCGGCCGAAAAGCTGGGCGAAGTGCTGTCCCTGTCCGATGACCTCGTGGAAGAGCTCCAGACCTACCCCACCAAGGGGTGGTCGATGGGCGCGAAAGTCGTGCCGACGGATCCGCTGATCTACCGGTTCTACGAGATTATGAGCGTGTACGGCGCGAGCATGAAGGACGTGATTCAGGAGGAGTTTGGCGATGGCATCATGAGCGCGATCGACTTCAAGCTCGACGTCGCACGGGAAAAGGATCCGAAGGGTGATCGCGTGGTGGTCACAATGAACGGGAAGTTCCTGCCTTACAAGAAATGGTAGCGCCTTGCGCGCGTCTCACTCTGGTCTACAGCAGCCATGGGCACCGTTGCGCGAGCGGACCTGGAGCCGCGAGATCGGAGCTTGTTACGGTCCGGAAAAAGGCTGGAAAGAGAGTGGCCCTAGCCTGCGGAGGCAGGCTGGTGATGCAACGCGCGGATCATACTGGAACAGGCTACGCGGTGGTCCAGGCTGCCGCGCGAGGACAAGACGCCACCCGCGATGCGAAGCGTGCGGCGTACTTTGAGCGTCAGAACGAACTGATCCTCAACGCGGCCGGGGAGGGTATCTATGGTCTCGACCTCGATGGGAGGGTGACCTTTGCCAACCCGGCCGCGGCTGACCTTACCGGCCATGCCGTGGACGAGCTGATGGGCCAGCACATGCACTCCCTGGTGCACCACACGGGGCCGGACGGCGCGCCCTTGCCCCGCGAACGCTGTGCCATCTACGCGGCCTTCGCGGACGGTGCCGTGCATCACGTCGAGGACGAGCTCTTCTGGCGCAAGGACGGCTCCAGCTTCCCGGTTCGGTACACCAGCACACCAATTCGGGAGGGCGGCCGGCTTGTCGGTGCCGTCGTCGTGTTCAAGGACATCTCGGAGCGCCGGGCTGCGGAGGCGCAGCTCAGAACCGCGCTCGCGGAGGTGGGGCGCCTCAAGGAGCAACTGCAGGCGGAGAACGCCTATCTTCAGCAGGAGATTCGCGCGGCTAGCAACTTCGGCGAGATCGTAGGCAGCGACCCAGCGCTCGTGCGCGCGCTGGCGGCGGCACGGCGTGTGGCCGCGACCAATACGACGGTGCTGATCCGCGGCGAGAGTGGGACGGGTAAGGAACTGGTCGCGCGGCTGGTGCACGAACAGAGCGCCCGCCGAGAGCGCCCGTTGGTGAAGGTCAACTGCGGGGCGCTGCCTCAGACGCTTGTCGGAAGCGAGCTATTTGGCCACGAGAAGGGCGCGTTCACCGGGGCCGTCAACCAACGGCGCGGGCGCTTCGAACTGGCCGACGGCGGCACGCTGTTCCTGGACGAGATCGGAGAGCTTCCGCTGGAGACCCAGGCGACGCTGTTGCGCGTGCTCCAGGATGGGGAGTTCGAACGCATTGGGGGCGTCCAGACCGTGAGGGTGCAGGTGCGGTTGATCGTGGCGACCCACCGCGACCTGGCCGCGATGGTGGAGGCGGGCCAGTTCCGCGCCGACTTGTACTACCGTCTCAACGTGTTTCCGATCGTGATACCGCCCTTGCGCAACCGGCTGTCGGACCTTCCTGGCCTCGTCGAAGCGTTCCTGGGGCAGCTGTCACGTCGGTTCGGGCGTCCGATCACGGGTCTGACGCAGGGAAGCGTGGAGCGGCTGTCACGATACTCCTTTCCCGGGAACGTCCGCGAGCTCCACAACCTCCTGGAACGGGCGGCGATCCTCGCCAGCGATCATGAGCTAGAGATCGGTGAGCTGGAGGACGCGATCGTTCGGAGCTCACCCCCATGGCGGGGTGAGGCTTCCTCCTCGACGCTGACCCAGGCTCCACTGCGATCGCACGGCCCAGAGCGCGCAGTCGTCAGGGCTGCAGCGCGAGTCCAGGTGGACGGCGCGCTCGATCTGGAGACTCGGGAGCGCCAGCACATGATCGCGGTGCTGCATGGCTGTCATTGGAAGATTGCCGGCCAGGACGGCGCTGCTGCGGTGCTCGGTCTGCACCCAAACACTTTGCGTTCGCGCATGAAGAAGCTGCGAATCCCGACCCGGCGCGACGCCCGCCGCTCCGGGGCCCCCCTGGGTTGATGTCTCTATCTGGGCGTCGAATGGGGGCACCCTTCCCGTAGGGGGGCCTACTAGCTACTGCAGCGGGATGCAGATAAGTCGCATGCCATCGGTGCCGTCGTGGATGACCAGCGCCTGGGCCTCAGCCCTTGCATGATGTTGGACCTCCACGGCCGTCATGGCCAGTCCGATGGGGTCGGCCGCGAGGTTCAGCCAGATCTCGTTGGTCTCCACAGTGTCGGCCACGCTTGCATCCAGCTTGTAGTGGCCGCCGCCCGAGGCGACCCCGCAGGGCCGGTCATGCACGTGCACCGGGTACTCGGTGTTCGCAACAAGCCCGGAAACCGTCAGGGACACGCTCGTCCGGCCATCGGGCCAACGCTCCATCTTACCGGAACCGGCCGCTCCATCGAGGCCCCGCTCCTGAGCCAACTCGAAGAGGACCACGTCGCCGTCGGTCGTGAAGGGTGTTAGCTCGGTACTGAGGTCGGCGCAGGCGACCTTCGGTGCGCCGTCCATCGTCATACGGTGAATGACCACCGATTGCGCGTCCGCCCGGGCCAGGTGGTCCGACATCAGCATGCCGCTGGCTTCACCCATGGCGTCCGGCATGATCGCCGGCCACAGCTCGTTGTCCTCCAGGGCCTCCTCCACCGTCGGGTCGAACTTGTAGTGGCCGCCAGCGTCGCCTGTGCCACAGGGCAGGGCATGCACATGGGCGTTGTACACCGCGCCCGCGGTCAGGCCCGTCACCTCCACCGACACTGTTGTCCCGGTGGGACTGCGCAGAAGGGTGGCCGTGCCCATGATGCCCTGGTCCCCCTGCTCAGCGCCCGCGAAGGCCGAAAACGTGCCCGACGACGAACTGTCGCCGAAGCCATCAGGCACCAGATCGGCACACAGCATCTTGGCGTTGTCGGCCGCCGGGTCATGGATGACGATCGACATGGCGTCGCGGCGTGCCCCGTGAGTCGCGCTAAGCGCCGTCGTGGCGCTACCTTCCATATCGGTGGTGAAGGTGGGCCATATCTCGTTGTCGGCTACGGTGTCGTCGACACTGGGGTCGAGCTTGTAGTGGCCGCCCCCGCTCATCGAGCAGGGTAGCGCATGGACGTGGGCGGGATACTCGGTCATCGGAGTCAAGCCGTTGATCTGAAGACTGACCTCACTGCCGGCGCTTCCAACCGCGATCAGAGCTGCACCCGATGCGGTGTTGGACTCGTAGCCAGAAAGCGGCGCGAACGTTCCGCCAGCCACGTGGGTGAACATCGGCTCCGCCACCATGGCGTCCCCGTCGCCCATCGTCATGCCGTCGCCGTCTCCCGTGGACATCATGTCCCCATCGCCGACGAGCGTGCCGTCGCCGTCGCCCGTGAGCATCATGTCCCCATCGCCGACGGGCGGGCCGTCGCCGTCACCGACCATCGCGCCGTCACCATCACCCATGCCAGCACTGGGCATCATGGTGTTCTCATCGCCATCGCCAGCCGGGGCCATGGGATTCTGGGGCGCGCCATCCTCGTCGCTACAGGCGAGCGCAAGCATGGACACCGAAAGCAGGCATGCGGGCATGGAAAGGGTCCGCGGGGTCATCGATATCACTCCTCTTCGTGCAGTCTCCGGTCACCGCCGCGACAAAACCGAGGAGGACCGTGCTTGCGCGAACCTAGCGGACTCGCGACGGGGTCTCAATGAGCCACTCCAACTTGAACGGGGTCGTTTGCGGGCAATCCTGGCTGGCACCGACCGGGACCGTTCGCATCCGAGAACGCAACGATACTGAAGAACTACGCGCGCGACAGCGTAGTTCCGGGCAGCTACCGGGCCCAGCGACGCTCGAGGGCCCGCCGCAAGCTCAAAAGCTCGGCTTTCGCGCAGCCAGTCGAGCCTTGGTCGAGGTGGTTCGGGCTGCGATGCGCCGCACGTCAAGGAGCGTAGAATTCTTGATGCAGCGCAACGCAAGAGGAGAGCATTCACTTCGAGCGTCGGCGCTCTTTCGACAGCGGGTGCGAGTTCGATTCTTGTGCGACGCCGCTGCTCGCGCGGCGTTACCTGAGTGAGGCCGCCGGTCCGGGCGAGCGAGGGCTCAGGGCTGCATGCGGAGGCGCACACCTGCGCTTCGGCCTGCCCGGTGCCGCGGTCTGTGCAACCCACGCGAACGAAAGGATTCAAACATGCGTTATCTCACCGCGCTTTGCCTGGCCGGGGTAACCGGCCTCGTTGGGGTAGCCAGCGTCACGGGCAGTCGCCCGGACCGTTCGAAGCAGCCGGAGGTGCCCTTGAGCCGCGAGCAGATGCAGGAGATCGAGGGCGGTCTGGTCGCAACGGTGGCCTGGCCGGCGAGCGCCAACGCATCCCAGAGCTACGACAACCTCGCCTTCAACGTCGAGCTGGTCAATACGCTCCAGACGCCGACGGTTCATCCCATGCTGTATGCGGACGAGACCAAGGTCGGTCACGCCAGCGTGGCGACGCCTGCGCCCGACTACGAGGGTCAGCTCGCGCGGCGTACCATGTGGCCCTACCCAGGCTATCGCGACCTGGAGGTTCGCTACGGCTATGCTGGGCAGATCTGGACCGCGGGCGTCCTGAACAACCAGCGTCTGCTGCCCAATGTCAAAGTCCACGAGCTGCGTTTCTGGAACCTCAGCGATGCGGATGGCGATTCGGTCTCGGTTGCGAACGCGCCCATCAACCAGGTGGTCGATCGTCTCAACGACTATGTCTACGGCGTCGGAGACAACTCCGTGGACGCTATCTACGGGCAGTGCCCTAACAACGGCCAGGCGCAGTTTCGCAAGATCGGGAACATTCAGCCCATGTTCGTCAACGGTGACTGCGTCGACACCTCGGACTGGAACACGTCACATCCGGAGCTGCCCCCGGACTCGATATGCGCCGTGTTCCGCGAGAGCTGCACAAACAAGATCTTCGACCAGGTGCTTGACGCCGACCCGAACTTGCAGCGGCTGCACATCGTGTTCGTCGAGGAGCTCAATTGCGGAACAACACAGTGGGGCGGGGCGCACCTGCTTGGCGACGACTACTCGGCCAACAGCACGGACCCGGAGGATAAGCCCTACATGATCGCGATCGAGGCGTCCAACACCGCGAATCTCGACGGGCTTACGCGCCTGCTCGCGCACGAGATCGGACACACCTATCTCGGAGGCCACGTCAACGACGACAGCCCCGAGCTGTGCAGTACGGGCAGCAGCACGACGAACAACGTCATGTGCAGGGGGACCGGGCGCCAGTTGCTTGCAAGCCAGTGCCAGAACGCAGCCGACAACGATGACATCCGCTATCGGGACCACAACTGAAGGACACCACCATGCGACACTTCAACCAAATGACCAAGACTTGCATCGCGCTAGCCACCGTACTGGTTTCGGGGGCTTCCCTCGCGCACGCGCAGCAGCGCGGCGCTTCGCAAGCGGCTACCATGGGCGAGATCGTGAGCGAGCTGGTGGAAGGGCAGTTTGCCTGTGAAGCTTCACTGGCAGATACGCGCGCCGCCGTGCTGGCGGGCTTACCCGGTGACCAGGGCGCGTTGGCACTCTCGAAGACGCTGATTTCTGACGACCGCTTCACGCCTGGCGATCTCATCTACGGGCTCGGGCTGCTCGCCTTCTACGACAGCGAGGCTGCCGTCGACGCGATCTGGCGGATCTACGAGCAGGCGGACAGGCTGGTCGGGCGCAGCCTTCCGCCCTCGGCCCCTGCCGAGGTGGTCGAGCTAGCGGAAGACTTTCCGGAGGCGATGACTCCGCGCTTTCGCGCGGACCTCGAGGCACCCGACCCGGCGCCGTTCGTATTGCTCCTCAAGCGTGCCGCGCTGCGCGAGCTCGGGCGTATGACGCATCCGAACGCCGAACGACGGCTGCTGCTGGGGCTCGAGGACGAAGAGCCGCGTGTCCAGATCCTGGCCGCCCGTGGCCTGTCGACCCGCCGGGGATTTCCCGGCAAACAGCGCGTCAAAGAGCTCGCTGCGGCGGGCCCGCAGGTACTAAGAGCCGCGTTCGGCGAGCTCCTATCGTCCAAGTGAGCCGAAATGAGAACCGTGCGGCCGTACCTCGGTGCCGGTGCAGGTCTCGTCACCGGACTGCTGTTGCTCTTCAGCCAAGCGGACATCGGTGCGGGCATGCTGGCCGCGCTGGCCTTCGTGCCGATGCTCGTCGCGACGCGGGGCGCGCCCCCGGGGGTTTGGGTTATCGCGGGCACATGCGCGGGGCTTTCGTGGTTTAGCCCGCTTGTGCCGGCGCTTTGGGGTACGCACCGGGCGCTCGCGGTAGTTGCGCCGCTCGCGCTAGCGTGTGTCTTTGGCGCGCTCGCCTGGCTCTCCGGGCTGATGCGGCGACGTTTCCGCCTGGGCCTACTGGCACTTCCTTGTGCCTGGGTGCTGGTCGCCTATCCGCTCGACGAGTGGCTCTATGCCGCGCCGTCCGTCTCGCTCGGGTGGGTCGAATACCCCCGCATCACACGCCTCGCGTCCCTAGTGGGTGTCACTGGCCTGGACGCCCTAACACTGCTGGCGAACACGCTGCTCGCGGAGCTGATCGCAGGCAGGGATCTCGGCGCTCGACGGCGCGCCTTGGTCGCGTTCGGAGCGTTCGCAGTGAGTCTGGCGGCGGCCAGTGCGCTGACGCCACGGCTTCCCGAGCTCGCACGCCTCCGGATCGCGGGGCTACAGCCTGTCATTCGCACGAGCGAGTATCGCAAGCTCGGCCTGTCGCTGGACACACGCAACACGGCTAGCGAGCGCCTGAAACGGCTCGCGAAGGGGGCCGCAGGCGAGGCGGCACTGGTTGTATGGCCCGAGGGCGGCTCGGGGCTGCCGGATCTGCAGCTGCCCGCCCGGATGCAGGCGCTCGCCACGTTGTCAGGCGACGCGCCCGAAACTTCGTTCCTGGTGTCGGCTCCGGTCTCGCATCGCACGCGCCGCTTGACCGCTGTCGGGGTGCTGGAGCGCGGGCAGCTTGGGGCTGTCAGCTTCAAGCGGCGGCCCGTGCCGCTCGCGGAGGCTGGTCTTGCAGCTGGTCCCCTGCTGCCCCTGGCGACGGCCCACGGAACGGTCGGCGCACTCATCTGCTTCGATGCGCTGTTTGGTCGTCACCTGCGCGGGCTCTCTCGCGCGGGCGCGGAGCTGTTCGTTGTCACGAGCGACGACGCGTCGTTCGGCCTGTCCAGCGTGGTGCATTGGCATGCGCGCTTGAGCGAATTGCGCGCACGAGAGGTCGGTCGACCGCTGGTGTTCGTGTCCAATGCAGGGCCCTCGTTCGCGGGCGATGCCGCAGGGCGCGTGGCGGTGCTGGCCATGGGCACGCGCGGCGTCCTCTTTGCGGAGGTGCCCCGCGTTCGCGGGCGCACGGTCGCCGATCTCGGAGGGCGCCACCTCGGAGTGGCCCTGCTGTTCGCAAGCGCCTGCGCTGCCGTGTTGATGCGAGGCCGCCGGCCCATCGCAGCCCCCGCGCGCGACGCGACCGGACCGCGTCCGCGCGGGCGGTGTGGGCGGGCCGTGCGCAAGGTTTGCGAAGTCCTTGCGAGCGCGTGCCTAGCCGGGGCGCTCGGGATCGCGCTCGAGGTGGTGGTCGCTTCGGCGTCTTTTCGGGTGGGGGCGGGCGCGTACCTGGAGGATCTGCTCCGGCGCACGGCTCCGGTCGCGCTCCGGGATGAGATTTCCCCGGCGTTTGTTCAGACCGGACCGGCGCGCTGCGGAGCGGCCGCCACGGCGTTCGCGATGACGCGGCTCGGCGACACGGTTACGGAACCCGAGCTCTCCGCGACCTGCCTGCCGCCCACGGACCTGATCTCGTTCGCGGACATCGCGGCCTGCGGCCGCGACCGCGGCTTCTCGCTGATGGGTCTGAGAGCTGGTTACTCGGCCCTGCGAGAGTTGGGCCCGCGCTTAGGCATCGCGCACTTGGTTGGAAACCATTTCGTGGTGATCCTGCGGGCCGATGCACGGTACGTCGTGCTCTTCGACCCGGCCCCGGGCCGCACCCTGCGGGTGTCACGCTCGGACCTTGAGGCGGTGTGGACCGGGGCGCTCCTGGTGATGCAACTGAACCCGCTTTCGAACGCCGTACCGGCACCTGGTGTGTCGCGAAACCCAACGAGGAGACGCTCATGAAGTTCCATCCAACTGCACTGTCGACCGCGTTGCTCGCATGCGCCATGAGTGCGAGCTGCCAACCCGCGACGCCTCAGGCTCCGCATCCGTGCCCGCGAGACCTTCGGACCCTGCCGGTCCGATATGTGGGCGGAGTCCTGGGCACCGGTACGCTCGAACTGGCACCGGCGCCCGCTGGCTACGACGTACAGGCGACCCTCGATCGCGAGGGCGGCCTGCCCGCCCTGTCGCTGAGTGGGACCGGTAGCTGTCGGCACGGCGTCTTCGAAGCCGAGTTTGGTGGTGGCGACGCGCCCGAGGCGCAGGCCAAGGTGCTCGGCGGCCACGTCGAGGGCGTGTGGCAACCCGCCCGCGGCACCGGCGATTTCTTCGCCCGCTGGTCGGCGCAGCTCGTCATCAAAGCCTCTGGCGAGCGGAGACAGCTGCATGGCTTCGTGGAGCACGCGCCTGGTGCACGCTGACGATGGCCCGCAACAAGCGCCGGGCGCCACGCTGGGTCGCCTGAGTCGCGGCGTTGGCTGAAGCCAATGGTGCTGTGCTTTCGACATGCTGCTAGAACATGCATGGTGGAAGGTTGCGGTGCGAAGCTGAGGTATGCCGACGTGTCGAGCCGCGCCTGGATGGCCAATCACTAGATCCGGTCGCACCTGTGCGCATGCCCCCAAGGGTGGGGCGTGAAAGTTTTCTGCACTCCGGCATTTGCCCTGCGGGCGTGCGCGCACTAGGTTGCACGTGCTGCGGAACGCAAGGGCCCGCCGGATCTTCACTCTCCCTGTCGGACACGTGGGCCGACGACACACGCCAAGACGTTGGAGATTGCCATGCTCGAGAGCACCCTGGGCTCGCGCCGCGAGGCCCCGTTCACGCTTCGACTGATGGGCGGCTGGCGCCTGTCCACCCCGACGCGGCCGCGACTACGCGTCACTTCTCGCAAGGCCCGCGGGCTGCTGGCGTACCTGGCGCATCCTCCCGAGGCCCGCCACGATAGACAGGTGCTGGCCGCGCTTCTGTGGGAAGACAGCGACCCATGGCACGCCCGCCTGAGCCTCCGCCGTGCGCTCAGCGACCTGCGCAGCCACGTGGCGGATGCGCTCCTGTGCGAGGGCGACCGGGTCTGGCTCTCGGGCAGCGCATTCGAAATCGACACGCAGAATTTCATGCGCGCCACGTCCGACAGCAGCGCGGTAGGCTCGGGACAGGCTGCGTTGCTCTATGGTGGTGATTTCCTTGCTGGTCTGACGGTCGCGAGCCGCGCGTTCACACACTGGCAACAGCTGACGCGACAGCGCCTGCACAGTCGGATGCTCGTCTGCCGTGCGTGCGCGCACGACTGGATGCCCGTCAAGCATCAGGAGGACGCCACCCGTGCGCGCTGAGCCCCACATGCAAGACTTGCTGATTGTCTTCATCGACATCTCCCGCTTCGAGCGAACGATGCACCGAAAGGACCCGCTCTCGATCGCGTCGCACCTCGAGCGGTTCTACAGGATGGTCGGGTCCGCCGTGCGGGGCGCGGGCGGTCACGTCTGCAAGTACCTGGGCGACGGTGCCATCTGCATCTTCAACGAGGCAGACGTGGATGCGGGCGTCTGTGCGATGCTCGATCTGAAGTCCCAGGCGGACGGCTGGATGGACTCGTTGGGATGGGACTCCGAACTGATCGTGCAGGCGCACTACGGAAGCGCGCTGGTCGGCACCTTCAGTGACGGCGACGCGAGCTTCCTCGAAGTCCTGGGACGTGCTGTCAACACGGCCGCAACCCTCCACAGCACCGGCATGACACTCAGCGCCGAGGCCTTCCGCAAGCTCTCTCCCGAAACGCGCAAGCGCTTCAAGAAGCATTCAGAGCCAGTCACATACATCAGGACCGAAGACCCGCACACCCGTCGCCGTCCGCGCGGCCGGGACCTCTGATCGATCAACCATTGGGTTGCAGCCTGCGGTGGATCGAACGGCAGGGTCGGCTCTAACGCTGCCATGGCCACCTCGGCAGCACGGACGCCAGCAAGGGGCCGGCGTAGGTGAACTGGGTTGCGTCAACGGCTGGGTTTCCGTGTGCTCCTACGATGCCGCTGCTCGGTACCGTTCATGGGACGTCCTCTTGGCTCCTTTTCCTGGGTGCGTTCCCCCTCCAGCTTCACCCAGTCCGCGTCGCGGGTGCGCCACACATGGGACTGGATGTCCGATTTCGCACGGCGGCTCATGCGGTTTCCGTTGCGCCTCATGATTGCCTTGGTCTCCTTATCGATCTTGCCGCGTAGCTTCCCGGGCAGGCGCTTCTTCGCTGCGCTGAACGATGTCAACGAGTTGGGGCTTGCGCGGTGTGAGTCGATGCAGAACACGTGCAGTGCCAGCCGAAGAGATTGGGCCGCGGGCACGGAGACCTGGTGGATGGGCTTGCCTGTAGCTTGCTTGCCGTCCATCAGCTCGAAGGGCCCCGCAGCCCCGAGGCGCTGGGGCGCCTTCTCCGGGTTCCCAGCCGGTACGAAGAACAGGCCCTCGGCACGGAAGTCCTGTGCAGTCTCTCCGCGGTTGTGGACCTCGATGATCATGCGACCGTTGGTACCGCCCTGGTACTCGATCGTTCGCATCTCAAGCGCATCGCTTTCGGTCTCAGGGACCCTGTGGTACGCGTTGCCATCGCCGTGGGCCGTGGAAGTGAGCAGGGTGAGGGCGCTCAGCCCCCAGATGATTGGTGTCAGTCGCCTGTGCATGCTGCTTGGACGTACGGTCGGTGCCAAGGATTCCGGCGGGGAGGCGACGAGCTGCTCCCTTTACACTTCTTTTACAGGCCAGTCGCGGATGCGACATCCGGACAGCATACGCCCCGATGCGCTGAGGCAGACGCATGTCCGAGTGCGACCTCTTGCCGCAGACGGCAGACGGCGCGCTTGCGAAACCTCGATCAGCTTGGTAGCAGGTAGGATGATGGGGGACGAGGGCCGGCGCGAAATGACTAGAGCGGGGGAAGACCGGCTGGTCCGTTGGGCCTGGTTCGTGTCCTTTGGGCTGTCCTTAGTAACCTCGGTATCGCTGTCCTCGTGCGAGGTGGCACCGACCTTGCGGCGCGACGGCGGCACCAAAGCGGACCCGGCCACGACCACCGTGAAGAACCCCGCCAGTTTGGCGTCCGAGGCGGGGGCCGGTCCGGCCGTACTCGGACGCGGTCGATTTGACGGCTGCGAGGGGACCGCGTGCGAACTCGGCGAGACGCTTTGTGACACCGGCGTTGTGCTGCAATGCCAGGTTGACACCCGCGGTTGCCCCGCAATGATCGAGGTTGCCCACTGCACGGCAGGGTGCGCAGCCGCCGACGGCGTTTGCGCGGGCTGCAACAATGAGTGCGAGCCCGCCGACACCCGCTGTGTGGACGAAAACTCGGAGCGCACGTGCGAGGTCACGGAGGATGGATGCCTGCGTTGGTCCTCTCCGCGTGCCTGCGATGATGGCATTGATTGTACGGTTGACGGCTGCAGCACAGACATTGGCCGTTGTGAGTACGTACCCGACGACAACGCCTGTGAGCACGAACCGCAAGCAGCGAGCTGTACGCGGGTGTCCTGCAGCCACCGTGTCGGGTGCGAACGGCTGCATATTGACGGTGTCTGCGACGATGGCAGCGTGTGTACGACCGGCGACCACTGCGTTGCCGGCGCATGTGTCGGCGATCTCGTCGCCAACATGTCGGGCTGCACGGACCGGTGCCCCGACGACCCGCTCAAGCACGAACCGGGGATGTGTGGCTGCGGCGTCGCGGAGCAGACCGCCGACAGCGACGATGATGGGCTCCTCGACTGCAACGACCCATGCCCCAACGAGCCTTGTCAAGGAGAGGGGCCGCTGGGCTGCAAAGGGGGGGTTCAGCGAACCTGCATGCGGAACGAGGAGGGGTGCTTTCGGTTGGACGTGGTCCGCTGCGACAACCAGGCATGCTGGGACGCGGACCGCTGCGCATCGGTCACGCGGGTGCAGCTGAAAGTCGGTGTTCGCCTTGGCGAGGTGTCGGTGGGACCGGAGGATACCTTGTACTTCTCGTCTACTCCTACCAGCGGTAGCGATGAGTTCTGCGCGATCGGGGTGGCCGTGGACGGGAGCGTTCGCGGGAACACGTGTACTCTCGTACCGGACGCCCGCGGGCTCGGCCCTGTCGCGGTGGCGGGCTCGGGCGAGTTGGTGCGTGCGGGACAAACCTGGCGCGAGGATGTCCAGTCGCGTGCAGTTTCAACAGGCGGTGCCGTCGTTCTCTGGACGCATTCGGCGCAGGGCACTGCACTAGAGTGGCAACAGCCAGCGGCACTCGAGATGACCGAGGTATTCTCGAATGTGCAGCAGGTCTTGATCGGTGGCGGGAGCCATGTCCTCGTTTCCGGGACCGAGCACCTCGACGACGGACCATACGAGGCGGTGGTGGTAGCACTGGACCGCGCGAACGGCCAGCGGGTGTGGTCAAGGCGCTGGCCTGAAAGCATGACGGGGTCGCACGGTGGAACCTACAAGACGAGTATGGCTACCGATGGAAGCAGCATCTACGTGGCGATCACTCACGATGGGTATCAAACCCTCAACAAGCTCCGCGGGAGCAACGGCGAAGTACTCTGGAGCAAGACCCTACGCCTGGAGGGCAGCGCGCTGCGCGTCGCTGCCAACTCCAGCGGTGTCGTCGCCCTCGCCTCCGCAAGACCGGACAATCACCTCAGGGTCTACGGCGCGAGCGGCGAGGTCCTGTGGATGGAACCGCTCGGTGAGGGTTGCCACCCCGCCCACGTCCTGGTGGCCGAGGACAGTTCGATCCTGACACTCTGCAAGGCCCAGGCGACCGTGTTCGATGCTGACGGGGAGACGAAGTTCGAGTTCCGGCTGAACCTGTGGGCGGGCCCGCTCGACCTCGCGACGGGACTCATCGCCGACAAGCCAGCGTTCGTCATCGCTGGCTATCCGAATGGCGACCAGGCGCCAAGAGCGGTGATCATCTCGTCCCGGTAGGAGGATAGTCGGAACCGCGCCTCCCCTGAGCCACCTGCCCCGTGCAAGTAACAGACAACCCCTTCTGCGATCCAGGAAATGCCGTGAAGCGCGGTGCACAAACGAATCACCTCGCGGTGCCCCGTCCTGATGCGGTGCGCGTTTCCGCGGAAACGCGTCGCGGGGCTGTCCAGCTCTCAGGTGGCGCGGGCGTGATTGGTCGTCCGCAAGTGTAAAGGGGGTGGGGATGCGCCACGTTTCCGTGCACCGGCGACACAGTAGGGAGCCGACGGAGTAGGGGCCGCGGCACGGCGGTTCGCGTACGCTGGGACCAGAAACGCCCAAAACCCAAGTGCGTTCCCCTTGTCTTGTCACCCTGGCTTCGTGAGGGCTTCGGCG
>JAPPOR010000060.1 GCA_028817905.1 Myxococcales bacterium | reverse complement strand
GCCCGCATATCTCACCAACACGCGTGATGATCGTGCAAGTGATCGGCTTCGCAGGGCTTTCGGTGAAGGAGGGTGGGAATACTCGCTGGATTGTTGACTGAGGCGAAAGCGCTGCGGAGTCGAGCAGTTGTGACAGGGGGCGTGGCTCGGTGATGGATGCTGGCTGGCTCTTCGACCCCACAGCGCCTCCAGCCGCCGTGCTGCGGTAGCGGTGGACGTCGCCAGGCCCTGAAAACCCTGTGAAGCCGAATCCCCGGGCGATCCGGTTGCGGTTGATGCATGGTCGGGGCTGCTTGAAGGCAGTCCGGTGGCCTCAGGCTCGCGGTCGCTCGCCCATCGCTTCGGCGCGCGGCGTGAGCATTGTGAGGAGGGCAAGCTTGCGTCGTCGCACGAACGTTTCGATTGTCTTTCTCCCTGCTTCGGATAGCTCGAGGAACCGGATGCCGACGCCGCTGGGGAGGGCTCGTCGAGCTTCGAGGCGGCGCCAGACGATCTGGCCTGTAGCTCGCACGTGCTCGTCGTCGCAAAGTGGGAGCTCGACGTCGATTTGACCACCGACAGCCAGTCCTGGCTGGGCCGCAAACTGTGACTGGGGGAGCGCAGCGAAGGCGCCGCCGAATCCCAAGTTTCCGAACACGACCTGAAGTGCGCCGCCGAGTCGCCCATGAAGCTGGGTATCGACCCGCAGAAGCCGGCTGCGCTCATAGGGCGTGTCAATGAAGCTCTTCAAGATGCCGAACACCAGCACGTCGCTTTCGGCGCTGGCCCCCGTGGGCCATGGCGGCGACTCAGAGAGCAGGGCGTGGGTGTCGAGGACCGGGGGCCGCCGGCCGAAGCGATTGACGATCTGCCGGTGAAGGTCACTGCACGGCGTGGGGTGTGCTCCCCCGGTCACAACAACATCGATGCCCAGCCTTGCGACCGCGGACAGCGCTGCCTCCCCACTCCTCGCTTCGTAGACGCGCATTCCGCGGTTGTCCAGGTCAGCCCGCAGTCGCTCGCGGTCTTCACCACTGTCGCTGACGAGCAGTACGTTGGGCCACTTGAGAAAGGTCTGATGCTGAGCTTGACGGCCAACACATTCCCGGATGAAGAGCGCCATCAGGGCGGACTTGTTCCCAGCGTTGGTGCGGCGGAACAACTTCTTGAAGTGGTTATGCACAGTGTTGCGTGACAGCTGCATGTGTTCGGCGATGTCGGCCACTGAACAGACACCGTCTACGAGCAGGTGCACTACCTCTTTTTCGCGAACTGTGAGTCCGTAGCGAAATGCGAATGCATCTACTTCATCCCGCAACATTGGGAGCATGGCCCCGTGTGTGATCTCGGTATCGCTTGCCTTCACCATTCCGCGTCCCCTATGCGCGTCGCCTCCTGCGTGCATCTGAGCAACGCAAGCTGGCGGCGCAAACCGAGAGCTAGCTTGAATTATACCTCCTGCATTTTCAAATGCTTAGGTGTCTGTCAGTTGGAAAACCGCAAGGGTGCAAGGGTTGCATGATGCAAGTCTTGCACTCTTCGTTTCCACAATGTGTCGTTAGCCGCTGAGTACGGCTTGTCTGTAGTGCTCCATGAGGTCGGCTAGCAATTGCGTCGGCTCCCCTCGCCCGACGGGCTGCCCATCGAGGCTTCTGATCCGTACGATGCCCGCCCCTGTTCCGCTAAGGAATGCATCCTCCGCAGCATACAGATCGATGGGTGTCAGTGAGCGCACCCGCGTCTCGACCCCGAGGTGTTCGGCGATCTCTCGCACGGTACGCCGTGTGATGCCGTCCAACGATCCATCAGTGGTTGGTGGCGTGTGCAGGATACCGTCCTGCACGACGAAGATGTTGGCCACGTCGGTCTCGGCGATCATTCCCTGGGCATTTAGCATGAGTGCACTGTCCGCCCCCGCGCGGTTCGCCTCAATACGCGCCATCACGTTGTTGAGATAGTTGAGGGATTTGACACGTGGATCGAGCACATCGGGCCCCGGCCGGCGCCGACTCGCGGTGCACAGGTCGATGCCACTCAACTTGCGTTCCTTGGGAAAGATCCTGAGCTCGTCCGCGATGCACACAACTTGCGCCTCGGTACATCTCGACGTGTCGATGCCTAGCGGTCCACTGCCCCGTGTGACCAACAGCCGGATATAGGTTTCCGCTCCTCCGTGAGCGTCTACCGTACTTTGCACGACCTCTTTGAACTCTGTGATCGTCATCGGCAACGAAAGGTGCAATGCGCGCGCGCCGTAGCTTAGGCGCTGCAGGTGATCATCGAGCCGAAAGACTCTTCCATTCCAGGCCCGAATGCCTTCGAAGACCCCGTCGCCGTACAGCAGACCGTGGTCGAGCACCGAGAGCTTCGCTTCGCCGCGTTCGGTGATGTGGCCGTGCATCCAGATCTTCATCAGGACCTCCTCGCGTGTTGAACGGTCATGCGCCCTTCGAGGCGAGCGCTAAGCTCGGTGGCAGCGCGAGTGAGTCGCGCGATGGCCGCTGTCCGGTTCATGTCGCGGAGCCGCGTTGAGGGGACCGCTAGCGCGATCACTCCGCACAGGTCGCCGTTGGCAAACACGGGGGCCGCGAGGACGCTCAGTCCCTCGATCCACTCGTCGACGTTCTGACTGAAGCCGGTCTCGGCCGCAGCCGTGACGGCGGCGTCCAGGGAGTTACCTTCCAGCGTCGCCTCGGTGAAGCGCCCCTGGTGCTCGCCCGCCGGCGAAAGCTCATAGGGTGCGAAGGCGAGATAGAGCTTGCCGGCTGCCGTGGCGCCCACCGGGACAACCGTACCGACCGGGGGGCTTGCGCGTAGCACCCCAGAGCCTTCAGCCTTTGCGAGCACCACCAGCTCACCCGCACGGGCGGCGACCAGAAAGCAGGTCTCACCCAGGTCCGCCGCTACCCCCTGGAGGATCGGGCGGCTCGCCACGACTGCCGGTTCCTGATTCAAGAAGCCCATGCCGAGGGAGAGCAGCCCAATACCGAGCCTGTAGTGACCCCGGTCGTCCTGCTCGAGTAGCCCACGACGGGTGAGGGTGGCAGCCATGCGGTGGGCACTGCTCTTGGGCAGTGACAGGGCACGACTGATGTCCGTGATGCCGCGGGCCGCGCCCGCGTCGCGCAAGTAGAAAAGGACGTCGAGCGCCTTGTCGGTGGC
>JAPPOR010000865.1 GCA_028817905.1 Myxococcales bacterium | reverse complement strand
GTCGCGCGCCTCGCCTGCCCCCGTTTCCACAGCATCCGCGGCCTCCTCGAAAGGGATCCACCCTTCCTTCATCGGCCGCGGGCCCTGTGAAGCCGGGCCCTCGCGATCCATCACGACGGTGTTGACCAAGTCGTACTAGTTCTCGGGAGGATCCGCAAAGCCGGGAGCATAAATGCGCGCGAACCGAACCGGACGGCGCACACCACAAAGAATGAGCCTTTCCTTCGCTTCCGCAATCAATCCTTCCCGCTCCGAGGCCCCCGCCAACTGCCCCTTGCGCAACAGGGCACACGCCAAGATGAGTCGACCGTCACCCGAGTGCTCCCCTGCATCCAGCACACTGTCGAGCACGGCAGTAGCGGCCAGGTCGTCGCCCCTGAGATGACAAAGCGCAGCTTGGCACAGGGCCAAATGGTCTGCATAGGCCATCACACCCGTGCTCTCACAATGGGCCATCGCGTTTTCGACCTCCTCGAGTAGCGCGTCTCGCTGAGACGTACCGCGCGCCTCGAGAAGCTTGTGCCGAGCGCGCTGCAGCCAGCCGTCGGCACGCCAGGCCGGAACGGCGTACATCGGCACCGGTGCACTCAACTGCGCGCTCAGCCTGCGCGCACCGTCCGCGTCGTCGCTGTAGAGCGCCAAGCGCGACTGTGCAAGGCGTGACAACAGCTCCGTCGCACCAAGCACGGCCCCGTTCCAGTCCTCGCTAGCATGCGCATACAGTTCGGCCCGCTCACGGTCGTCGTCGGCCAGTGCTCCATGCACTGCCAGAAGCCTAAGATGAATCGCGCCCATCAGGTCATCCCGTTCATCTGCCTCATCGATCCATTGTTCTACCATGGCAAAGTCACGCGCTTGGCCAAGCACCGTGAACAGGTACGCCATTAGCTGCCGGCAAACACGGACCTGCTGGACAGCCCCGGTGCAGCGGGTCCGAAAGGTCTCTTCTGCCTGACTCAAGTGTAGTAGCGCAGGCTTGAACAACCCCTGCATGTGGTACACAGATCCGCGAGCCATCGCGACCCAGGCGCGCGCGTGGGCATCGTTGGCCTCGTGTGAAAGCGCCTCCGCAGCGGCCAATGCACCAGAGGTCTGACCGTGCGCGGCCATGTAGAGCGCCTCGAAGTACATATGGTACGAGCACAGCGCCGGCACCACCCGCCGGATGTCCCCAAGCTCCATCGCGGCCTGGACGTTTCGCAAAGCGGCAGGCATCACCGACAACGGATCGAACAGCGTGAATGCCTGCGTAATCTCCCAAATCGCATCGAAGCGCTCTAGCTCAGCTGGATCGATCGACGCACTTGGCCGCGGGGTGAACCAGAATCCGCGCCCTTGAATCTCCTCATGGATCTGCGCGCACTCCCTGCGGGCCTCTTTCGCGTGCCCGGACAATTGAAGGCCGAGCGCCTGAAACACACTGCGCAGAGCCTGTTGGCCTCGCTCGACCTGGCCACTTAGCATCAGCTGAACGCCCGCTTTGCGCTGTAGAACCGTGGTCTGCGGGTCACTGGTGTGTTGGGCAGCCTCCAGAAAAACATCGGCCGCCTCCGCGCTACGGCCGGCGTTCACAAGCGCCTCGGCCCATTCCAACGTCAACTCCTGACGCCAGCCGCTGTCCTCATGGTGCTTGACCGCGATGGCATAGAGCTCGGCCGCCTTGTCGAATGCCAGTACTCGACTGGCGTGAACGGCTGCGCGAATCGCCGTGATGCTCGCGCGCCCGAACGCTTCCGCACCGATCAGATGTTCGGTGAGGGCCGCCAGGTCTGTGTCCGGCATGGCCTCGATCGCATCCGCCAAACGGCGGTGCCAAGCCTTGGCCTTGTCGGTGCCGATCTCACTAACAACCGCGCGCCGGATCCCATCGTGATAGATTTCGATCGCACGAGCGTCCACAGTCCCTACGCCGCGTACGAGCTTGTGCGCGTGCAGCTGACCAAACAGGACGTGCATGCGCGTTTTCGGCGACAGCACCCGCGCGACCAAACTTTCAGACAACGGTCTACCCGCAACTGCGACCAGTTCCAACAACTGTCGCGCTTCGGGATTCAACGCGGCAACCCGCTCACTCAGCGCTTCCGAGAGTGTCATGATGCCACTGGAAACATCGCCGGCATCCTCGTCTACCCTGGCACCACCCAACAGTTCGGTGAGCAGATAGGGGTTGCCGCGAGCATCCCTGACCAGCTGATCGACATCTCCACCCGTAGCGCCAACCGCAAGCTGTCCGCATAGATTCCGGATCTCTTCGTCGGTCAGCGGGTCGAGCGGAATCTGGCGAGCATCGATCGCGGGGTTGTCCCGCGTATGTTCGAACAGCGTGCGTAGGCACGGGCTCCCCCCGACGTCACCGGTACGATAGGTGCAGATAAGCAACATCGCGGGAGCACCGTCACCCGAAATCAGCTCCGTCATCAAACGAGCGCTGTCCGCATCCCCCCACTGGAGATCATCGATGAAGAGAATCAGAGGCCGTTGCTCGGAAAGCCGTCGAAGCAGGGCCTTCAACGCAGCAAACGCCGCGGCGCGCAGTGCGCGTGGTTCCTTGGGAGGAGGTGTCCGACGCCTTAGTTTGCGGATGAGTTCGACGCGGTTGAGCACTGGAAAGAGCTGTGCAAGCGCGTGGATATCGCTGGGCATGGAGTCAGCCGCATGCACGACCTCTGTTCGCCGCAAGTAGCGACTGAGAGAATCGATGAGATTGTCAAAAGCCTTGTACGGAACCAGCTCACGCTCGTAGCAGCGTCCCTTGAGGGACGTGAGCCTGGTCTCGCCACGCTGGCGGGCGATGAACCGCTCGACAAGGGCCGTCTTTCCCATTCCGGTGCCCCCATGAACGAGGGCCACAACCGGGCTACCCCGATCGGTTGCTCGAAGAGCCCGTTCAAGCTCCCGCAACTGTGCATCTCGACCCACAAAGGGGTGCGAATCGTCCAACTGGGTGGAGACCACCGCCCGCTCGACCGAGGAGTCACGCCCCTCGAGAGCCCTGATGATCGCGTGCCCGTCCGGGCGCTGCGCGGGATCCCGTTGAAGCAACTGCATGCACAGATCGTTCAGGTCACTCGGAACGCCAGAGACCAGGTCGCGCGGTGGAAGCGGATCGCGCCGTTGCTTGTCGCGGATCACATCAAGATAGTTGCCGTCAAAAGGCACGACCCCGGTGAGTGCCTCATAGAGCATGGCGCCCAACGAATACCAGTCAGTGCTCGCGCCAACGTCGATGCCCGCCGCTTGCTCAGGAGACATGTAGGCGGGCGTGCCCATCACCCCAGCTTCAAGGGTTCCATGCACATCCTCACGCTCGACGGCGATCCCGAAGTCGAGCACCACGGCCCGGCCGTCCGGTGTGATCAAGACATTGTCTGGCTTGAGATCGCGGTGAAGCTTGCCGGCCTCATGGACGCAGTTGATGCCCGCTGCGATCTGGACCAATACGTGACGAAGGATTGCCTCATCACGAACGGGCGTCACAGCAGGCGTCTCGCGCCCGGCGCCCGTCGAACTACCCGCAGCGCCCAGGTCACGCGTGCCGCGGACCCCCGCACCGCGCGTGGGATCGCACAGGTAGTCCAGGAATGGCAAGCCATCGACGTATTCCATCGTGAAGTACCATTCGGTCCCCTCAGCAAACAGGTCATGAAGGACGACGAGGTTCGGGTGCTGGAGCCCGGCCAGAGAGCGGAACTCCCGCTTGAAGCGATAGATGCTGGAGGGATCCGCACGCCTGAGGGTCTTCAATGCGACGCGCATGTCGCGGTCCCGATCATAGGCGAGATAGACAGCCCCCATGCTGCCCTCGCCCAGGCGCGCCTCGACCCCAAACCGCTCGGTCACAGGAAAGCCGCGCTTCAGACGCTCTGGTGGACTACTTCTCACACGGACCCAGAGCCGATGCTAACCGATCGGCCGGTGCCGGCCAGCCTCCTCACTTGTGAAAAATCTCACATAACACTGCCCGAACAGGGAGACGCTAGCCCTATACGGCCAACTGGCAGCCGTCGTGGCCTCGGCAAGCCTGGACCCATTCATGACTGCGGTGGGGATTCGGCTCCACAGGGCCTTTCACGATGGAGAGGATACTCCCAGTGTCTTCAAACGGCGACGAAGGTCGTGTGGTCGGTCCGAATAGCGTCTGCCAGCAAGCCTGCCCGTCCTCCTGGCTGGCACCTGTACAGGTTGACAGCGCGGTTGCCTTGGTACGAACTTCTGCCGGTGGGCTGGTCGATCGTTGTTCACGAGGACGCGCGGGTCGTCATGATCAGCAATCGCGGCAAGCTATCGGGCGTGGACTTCGAGTCATTGCGCGAGCAGCTTCGGGCTTCGAACATCGATCGCAACTTCTCCGTGCTGATCGATCTTAGGGGTGCCACGGAGGGCACCCTGCCGGCGCGAGCGATTAGCACCTTGGCCGCGGGCGCCCCTGTCTTTGCCGCGAGCTCCAAGCGTGCGGTGATCGTGCGAACGCTGCTCGGAGTCGGACTCGCCAATATGTATTCGATGTGGCGCGGTCGGCGCGGCGCCGCGTTTCGCGTATTCCGCGACGAAGCCGAGGCGCGCGCCTATGTCGGTCTGCCTCCAGGACCCGCCGCTTCTACGAGCCATTCTCGAGTCGACGGCCCATAGTTCGATCGCGGTGTTGCGTGAGTATCGTGCAAGTGATCGGCTCCGCAGGGGTGTCGGTAATGGAGGGAATACTCGCCGTACTTTCGACTGAAGCGAAAGCGCTGCGGGGTCGAGCGGTTGCGCGAGGGCGCGTGATTTGGTGATGGATGCGGCTAGTCGCCTCCGTAGCCGAGTGCCTTCAAGCGCTCCACGGCTGCGTCGTCGGCCGCCACGTTGACGGTCGCCGCCTGGGCGCGTCCCTCGCGCGCATCCTTTTGGGCTCGAGCGATTCGCTCTTGGGTCACCTTGAGCACGTCGGGTAGCTGCCCCGCCATGTTGTGTTGTTCCTTGGGGTCCCGGTCCATCTCGTAGAGCTCCACGGGCGCAAGCCCACGTGGATTGCCGCGGTTGGCTTCGATCAGTTTCAGCTCCGTGCCCTGCCGGCGCATGCGCAGGGCGCGCAGGACATTGCCCTCGTGGCTTTCTTCGGCGAATACCTGGCCGGCGTCAGACGTGATGTCACTGCCCTGAACGCCCGCAGGCACCTTCAAGCCTGCATGCTTGATGATGGTTGGCATGAGGTCGATCGACTGAACCCAGTGGTTCATGCGCGTGCCCTTGCCAACGCTGCCGCCGAACTTCACCAGCAGAGGAACGTGTACCTGCTCGTCGTAGAGGGTAGTGCCATGCCAGTACCCACCGTGGTCCATGAACTCCTCGCCGTGGTCAGAGGTCACGACGATCGTCATCCCTTCGTACAAGCCGCGTGCCTTCAGATCCGCGATGAGCTTGCCGAAATGTGCGTCCCAGAACTCGATCTCACCCTCATAGAGCTTTCGCAGGGTCTCGGCCTCACCGGGGGCAGGGCGCTGGTTGGCGGCCCGTGAATAGCCACTGCCATCATACGGATGCGGGTAGTACGGATCGTGCGGATCCATGTAGCCAGCGAAAATGAAGAAAGGAGCCTTCGGACCGGCGTCGAGAAAGCCACCGATCGCAGCGTTGACGGCCTGCGCATCCTGGTAGGCACTACCCGGATCAACTTGCCCGCTTCTGGCACGGGCCTTCTCGATCGCCTGGCGCGCCGCCTGCACGAACAACAACTTCGCCGCGGTGTCGTTGGCGCCGAGAACAAACTCCGGCTCGAGATATCGATAGCGATCGAAGCCCTGGTGGAAGTTGAAGAATGGCGCCACATTGTAGTTGGTCACGACCCCAAACGTCGTATATCCACCGGCGGCCAACACCTCGGGCAGGGTTTCGATCTCGGCTGGCAGGGCGGCACTCTTGGCCATGGTAAGATGGCTCGATGGCAGACGACCTGTCAGGAGCGACGCGAAACTAGGGCGAGTCCACGAAGCATTCGCGAACGCGGTCTCGAACACTGTGGCATCCTTGGCGAAGGCGTCCAGATGCGGTGTATCGATGCGGGCGTTGCCCCACAGCGGCAGATGGTCAGCCCGCAGGGTATCCACCACCACGAACAACACGTTGCCTGCGCGCGTCGGGGCCGGGGGTTTGTCGAGAGCCGATAGCGGTACCTCACGCTGGCCCCCTACGGAAGCGACACCAACCAGCGCCAACACCAGCCCCCCATATGCTGCAGGAAACCCAAGTGGCCCCATCAAGCGGCGACTGGAGGCCGGTTCGGTCACGCGCCGCAGGAGGGAAGCCACCACCAAGTACACAAGCAGCGCCGACACCAGGCAACCGATCAGCACCCACAGGCCCTGCAGGCTCTTCCACACGAGTTCCTCGTGGAAGAGGTCCCGCCTTGTTCGAAACGCAGTGATCGGCAGCGCAACGACAACCGCCAAGAACGCCGTGATGCGCCCGAATGCCAAAGGCTCGGGAACGGCCTCGCGCTGGATCAAGCGTCCACTGAGCGAGAGCGTAAAACCAAATGCGGTCCCGGGGCCCGCAAGCAGCAACCCGTAGAACAGCGCGCCGTACCACAGCACGCCGAGGTCGGGCTCCCCAGAGCCGCCCAGGAGCGTGGCGATCCCTTCACCCATACCCACCAGCGCGCCAGCAAACAGGCCCCCCCCCAGCCCGAGGGCTGCTCCGCGGGACAACCGGGGCCAGCTGCTTGCAGGAGCGTGTTCGATCTGGGCGTTCACCATTGACTCGTGTTCGCCGTCAGCCACCTCCATCTCCACGGAGTAGCCGACCCTGCGCGCGAGAAAGACCAACCCGCCGATACTGGAGATCAACATCTCGACGGCGAAGCCAACGGTCGGGATCAGAACAGCGGTCAGCTCAGGGACACCCACGTGCACGTAGAGCGCTCGCGCGGTGGCCTCGCGCAGCCCGATTCCGTTAATCGAGGCGGGCAAGAAAGTGGAGAAGATTTGCAGCCCGCTCGCGAAGAACACCTCCCCCACCCCGAGATCCACCCCCAGGGCTTGGGCCGCGCAGACGTAGATTAGGTTGTTGAAAGCGTGGACGCCCATCCCGAGCAGGGCAGCACGGGTCACCAACCATCCCCGACCCTGATAGGCGCATACAGCGTCGACCGTGGTCTGAATACGCTGCTGCAGTGCATTTGGAAGCCTTGCCGCAACCAGTCGAAAAAGTGTCGGTCGCGTTAGAACGAGAACCGCCACAGAGATCAGCGACAGAAAGAAGCCGTTGACCAACAGTACACCCTGGGTGCCCAGGAAGCGCGCGCCGAAAACTGAGCCGGCGACCACAACGGCCGCAAAGGACAGATTCCCCAGGACCATCTCGATCCCGATGCTAGCGGTGGCGCGAGCAGGCTTCTTGCTGTGGTGAGCAACGTCATAGAGCCGATAACCCTGCAGGCCAATGCCGCCTGGCGTGAACGCACCGAAGAATCGACCGACAAAGAAGGAACCGACCAGGTGTCGCATCGGGGCCTTGATGCCCTGGCCTTGGAGCAGCAGGTCCCAGCGGATGACCGCCAGTGCAATGGCCGACAGTTGCATACATGCGGCCGCCGCAACCCAACCCCACGAAAGCTTGGCGAGCACGTCACCCAGCCGATCGCCCCCTTCCCGACCGAGCACCCCGGAATAGATCAAGCCGACCGCTGTCACGGAAAACAGGATCTTGGCGGACAGAACGAGACGCTTGCGATTCATGAACACCTCTGTGGGACGTCGGCGACCCGACGTACGGACACGGCGACCCTCGTATGTTCCCTAGACGAAGCGCCGCGCGTCCTCTACGTCACCCTTGCTGCCGATGACCAGGGGCACCCGCTGGTGTAGGACGGTTGGCTTGACCTGCAAAATATCCTGCTTGCCCGTCGTCGCAGCGCCGCCGGCCTGCTGTGCCAAGAACGCCATCGGTGACGCTTCGTAGAGAAGCCGAAGTTTACCGTCCACGTTGGCCGAGTCAGCGGGGTAGGCAAACACGCCACCTTTCAGCAGCGTGCGGTGGAAGTCCGACACGAGCGTGCCGATGTATCGATGGCTATAGGGGCGGCCGCTGTGGTTGTCCGGGCTCTTCAGCCAGTCGATCCAGTCACAGATGCCCTTGTCCCACTTGCTGCGATTGCCTTCGTTGACGGAATAGATCTTGCCACGCTCGGGCATGCGCATGTTGGGATGAGAGAGGAAGAACTCACCCACGGTGGGGTCCAGCGTAAACCCGTGCACACCGTTGCCCGATGTGTATACGAACATGGTCGACGAGCCGTAGATGATATAGCCGGCCGCCACCTGGCGATGACCTGCCTGGAGGCAATCGCTCAGATCCGGCTCGCGTTCGGGAGACGTGACCCGTTCCAGAACCGAGAAGATCGTTCCGATCGACACGTTCACGTCAATGTTCGAAGAGCCGTCGAGCGGGTCGAACATCACAACGTACTTGCCCTTGGTTCGAATAGACGTCGAGCGGGTCGAACATCACAACGTACTAACCCTTGGGAAAGCGCGTGGAGATCGGAATGGGGTCGTCGATTTCCTCGCTGGCCATCAAGCACACCTGACCGCCGCCCTCTAGTGCATGAATGAGCATGCGGTTGGCGAACTCGTCGAGCTTCTGGACTTGCTCACCCTGCACATTCGTCTCGCCGGTCACACCGAGCACGTCGACCAGCCCCGCCATATTGACGCGACTGCCGATGACCTTGCCTGCCAACGCCAATTGTTGAAACAGCCGCGTGAACTCACCACTCGCATCTGGATGCGTACGCTGCTGCTCGAGCACATAGCGCTCGAGCGTCCAACCGTACTGTTCGGGCTTCAGGCTTTCCATGGTTCCTCCGACATCCTTGCCACGCTGCGGCAGGCCGGTGTAGCAAACATCACCGTGTCAGAAAACCGGGGCGGTGGTCGGTCGCGTGAAACCCGGTTCCGTCGTAGCGGAACATGGGGCGCAACTCGAGGCCCTCGCCCCGTGAGCCGACCACCTCGGCGACCGTCACCACTCGGCGGGCACCATCCCGGTCGGCCTCCAGGTGCACGATCACCTGCACCGCATGAGCCAACAACTCGGCGAGCGAGCCCGAGCATTGACCGAGCGCCAACTGGGAAAACAACTGGAGTTGCTCAAGGGCAAGCATAGGGGATGGTGCATGCATACCCATCAGCGACCCACGTGTGGTGCTGGTCACGGTCAACACCGGCAGCGCGTCCTGGGGCCGGACGTCATCGAGCAGCAATCGGTCGCCGCGCAACGACTGTGCATGGGCCAGCAGCTCGGTCATACTCGCTCCGTGGAGGCCCTGGCGATTGAGCGCGACCACGTGCGGGTGACCCACGGCGACGCTCGGGCCACCGTAGACCACTACCAGGCGTTCGTGGTCGGGGACCAGGCCACCCATCGCGCTCAGGAACTCACTGACCCCACTGTCTGCGGAACCGGTGATCAGAATGTTCTGACGCGCGGACACGGCGGCTTGGAGGAACTCAAGCATGGCCCCCGAAAGCCGGCCCTCCGTAACCAGCGCTTCGAGAACGACTGGCGCATTCGCCGCTCTGCACACGCTGATCAACGGACCCCCCACCGCCAGCGGAGGAAAGAGTACGAGCAGCTGTCCCCCATCCGGCAAGAGCCCCCGTTGAACAGCATCCTCGGAGAACGACTCGCCAGCACGCGCCAGCAACCGCCGCGCGATGATCCGCAAGGCCTCACTTGACGAGAAGAAGGAGGAAACCGGCGACAACCCGCCGCCCAGGTCTGCCAAGATGCGGGCCGGCCCGTCCACGACCACGGCTCGCACGGCGTCGTTGCGCAGCAAGCGGTCGAGCGGTCCGAGACCTACCGCCTCGCTGATGGCTGCTTCGCGCAGGAATCGGCGATCCAAGTCAGCGCCCAGCGCGCCTTCATCGTCGAGGTCGGCAAGCAGACTGTCGAGGGTGTCCTGCAGCTCGGCGGGAAAGGCACTCTCGTAGCTCAGGCAAACGTCCAGCTCACGGGCGAGCCGTTCCATCAACTGGCGCAAGGCCCCCTGCAACCGCACAGAGGGGGTGAGAACCGCCGGAGAGGTCGTCGTCCCAGAACTCGATTGAGGGTCCTCCAAACGCGCCCGCCCGTGAGCGGCCACCCTAGACACGCCTGAAGCGCGCCCGTGATCAGCACCTGGAGGGAATCGGGAAACGCGGTGGTCGACCTGACCGATATGCCCCGAAGAGCGGCGATCCGCCGGTACTCGCGGCGGCGGCGCGGACATGGTCGGCGGTATGCTCTCTGCGCGTGGACCAGCATCGGGATCGCGCAGGGTCGAGCCGCTACCCGCGATCTCGAAGCCGTGTTCGCGGGACCGCCCGGCAGACGGGCGGACTTGGTCTTCGCCAAGCCCCTTTCGGGTGGATGCCATGGGGTGAGATGACGGTCGGCGCGAGAACGTTTCGCGCACCCCCAAATCGTCGGAAGCTTCCGGACCATCGCCCGGAACAACCGTGGCTGGCTCCGCCGCCGCCACGGGCGTGCCCCGCGCGGGGTCGGCGTCAGCCTGCTCGGTCACCTCGGCGTGAGCGAGAGCCAGGATGAAGTCGCCGATATAGACCTTGTCGCCCTCATTCAACACTACCGGAGACCCAATTTTGCGACCGTTCACGTAGGTGCCGTTGGTGCTGCCGAGGTCCTCCAGCACGAAGCGATCCTCGCGCCTGACTAGCCGTGCATGCTGCTTTGAGACATTGCTCTTTGCCAGCACGAGCTCATTGTCCTCGACGCGACCGATCGTCAATTCGGACACGGCGAAGTCGGCCCTTCGCTGCACACCACCCTTGTCGGTAATCGTGATCGAGAACACGAGGCGTGAATTAAGCAGCCCGCCGTCGTCACCCGTCAAGCGGAAACCCCTGTCTGCGGAAGCTTCGGCGCAGGTCCGATCGCCCTGCGCGTCGGCATTCCGCGCGAACGCGCCAGCGGATCAGATGACGGCTCGACCGGAAACGCCCGCGGCGAGCGATCGAATGACTCGTTGCATTCGTGAGGAGGGCGGAAACGCTGTGAGATCGAAGACCAAGCGAGGAATCCAGGCGGCGGGTCGGTGACCCTATCGAGTCCGCGCTGCCACCGCGACCTCTGCAATCCCATCGGCGTCCAGGCGGTGTTTGCGGTACAGCTCGGCTGCAGAACCGCTCTCGCCGAAGGCGTCATGTACGCCATGCCGCAAAAGGCGCGCACCGCCCACTTCTGCAAGCACTTCGGCCACGGCACTGCCCATGCCGGCCAGGACGTTATGGTCTTCAACGGTCACGATCAACGGAACCCGCTTGGCCCACGACGCAATGCCGTCCACGTCGATTGGCTTGATGGAGGGCACATTGACCACCGCCACAGAAAGGCCTTGGGAATCGCCAAGCCGGTCAGCCGCCTTCAGACACTCCGCGGAGGTGGCGCCGGTACCAAACAGGGCCAAGTCCGTGCCCGACCGCAGCTCGTCCAGCTCGCCATCGCGAAAGACGTATCCGTCGGCGTGGATGGTGGGAACGTTTTGGCGGGTCAGCCGCACATATGCGGGGCCGGGCGTCCGGCACAGGTGCTCGCACAAAGCCGCCGCTTCGATATCGTCGGCAGGCTGGTACACACGCATTGCTGGCAGCGAGCGCATCAGGGCAATGTCCTCCAGGGACATTTGTGAATACCCGTCTGCCCCCACGCCGACACCCGCGTGCGTACCGATGATCTTGACGTTGGCGCCCCCGTAGGCCACCGAGATCTTGATAGTCTCGAAACGACCGGCGACAAAGCACGCGAACGAAAAGCAGAAGGCCGTCTTGCCGCTCATGGCGAGGCCCGCTGCAGCCCCGATCATGTTCTGCTCGCAGATTCCCATCTGGAAGAATCGGTCGGGACACACCTTCCGAAACAGCTCGCTCTTGGTCGACTTGGAAAGGTCCGCATCCAGAACCACCACCTCGGGGTACTGTGGCCCGCGCTCAGCGAGCGCAGCGGAAAACGATTGGCGCGTGGGAGCATTGGTCACGGCGCACCCTCCCCGCGCAGAGCCGCAAGCGCCTGCTCGAGCTGCTCGTCCGTCGGTGCGGCGCCGTGCCACGCGACCTGGTCCTCCATGAAAGGCACACCCTTTCCCTTCACGGTGTTCGCGATGATCACCTTGGGCATCCCATCGCGTCCCTTGGCCCACCTCAGGGCATCCAGAATCTGGGCGTGGTCGTGGCCATCGATGCTCCGCACCCCCCACCCAAAACTGGTCCACTTTGCCGCCACATCACCCAGCGGAAGAATGTCAGCCGTGTGGCCATCCAGTTGTCCACCATTCAGGTCAAGTATCGCCACCAGTCCATCGAGGCCGTAGGCGGCCGCGCTGAGGGCAGCCTCCCAGACCTGGCCCTCCTGAAGCTCGCCGTCGCCCAGCATGCAATAGGCCCTCACGTCGCGACCGTCCAGGCGCGCCGCCAGAGCCACGCCCTGTGCGATCGACAACCCCTGGCCGAGTGAACCCGTGCATGCCTCGACACCCGCGACCGTTCCGACCACCGGATGACCCTGCAGCTCGGAACCGAACGTTCGCAAGCTCGAAAGCCGCGCACGAGGAAAATACCCACGATGTGCCAGAACCGCGTACAGCGCGGGCGCCCCGTGGCCTTTGGAAAGAATGAAGCGATCCCGGTCTGGCCAATCTGGCTCGTGGGGGTTATGCGTCAGCTGGCACTCGTACAACGTCGCGATCACATCAATCGCGCTGAGCGACCCGCCCGGATGGCCACTGCCCGCCGCATGGATCATCTCGAGGATGTCGATCCGCAGTTGGGTGCACAGGGACGGAAGCGATGTGGGATCGCCACCTTGGCCGCTGTCATGTTGTTCGCTATCCATTGGCAAATGTCGCCTTCACTCCTGCGGTCCGACCGGGGACCAAACAACGCCGACGGCGAGTGCCCTGCGGCGGCGCGTCTCTAGCACGTCCGACCCCAAAGGTCATCGTTCTGCGAGACACCGGCGCCAACCAGCGCCATCGCCCAAGCGTGACAGTGGGGCGGGCCCACCTGGCCAACCGAGATCGGCCCAAGACCAATGGTATGGTGAGACATGCCGCGCAGGAAACGCAAACGAAGCACGCGCGAGGGAGACGAACCCGGCCTGGGCAAGGACGAGTCCAAAGGCCATCGGAGCGGGCCCGTGGGAACCAACCTCGGTCAGCTGTTGAAGCGGGCGGCCTCTGCACGGAACCAAGGTCGAAGCGAGAAAGCACAGCGAAATCCGGGATCTAAGCCGCCTTGTGGTGGTTCGATACCCGCCACCAAGCGACCACCTGGTCCAGAACCGCCAGTACCGGTCAGCGACCCCGAGGCAGCCACGGATCCGGCCGAGCCCACTCCCCAAAGCGCGACCGAGTTGCGCTGGCTAAACGATGCCTATGAGGGGGTCACACCGCTGCACCGCACCGCACGGGCACGCATACCTCGCACCGGCAGCCGCCTCGCAAACACAGAAAGTGCGCTTGGCCCTGGAGTCGAAGGGGGCCGGTTCGAAGCTGCCAGCGTCGAACGGGAGGAGGAAGCGGCTCACCAACGACTGGACGCACTGGTCGGGGAGGACGTGCACTTCATTGTGGATGAACAGGAAGACGGCTGGGTCGCGGCCCGGCGACAGGACGTCGGACGGCAAGCGCTGCGCCGCCTGCGAGCGAAGGGTTTCCACGCGGAAGCCAGCCTCGACCTGCACGGGTGCCCACGGACGCAGGTCGCACGGCTGGTCACGTCGTTCGTGCGCAACCAGCATCGCGCCGGATGCCGCTATGCGCTCATCGTGCACGGCAAGGGATTGCACTCGCCGGATCGACACGGAGTGCTGGGCGAGGCCGTCTTCGAGACCCTCACCCGCGGCGGCGCCGCTCCGCTCGTGCGTGCGGTGTCGACCCCCGATGCGCGCCACGGCGGCCGCGGTGCCACGGCCGTCGAGCTCGGCTAGCGTGTGGTTTCGCTGATACGGAGCGCCTGTGGTAGGCTGCGCCGCATGTTAGCCCAAGAGCTCGTTCAGGCCGCGGAGATCGCGCGCAAGGCCGGCGAAATTCTAATGGAAATCTACGCGACCGACTTCGATGTCGCGTACAAGGGTAGGGACAATCCAGTCACGGTCGCGGACACCCGGGCCAACGCGTTCATCGTCAGAGCGCTGCAGGAACGCTTCCCCGAAGACGGCATCATCGCCGAAGAGAGTGCCAACCGTGGGGACGCCCAGACGCGTGCCCGTTGTTGGTTCGTGGACCCGCTAGACGGAACCAAGGAGTTCATCGCGAAAAACGGTGAGTTCGCCGTCATGATTGGCCTGGCGATCGACGGGGAAGCGAAGCTGGGGGTCGTCTATCAACCTGCCCATGACAAGCTCTACCGGGGCGTGGTCGGCCACGGCGCAGAGCTTGAACAGGGGGGCACCACCCGACCCCTATCAGTGAGCGAGGTCGCCGAGCCAGGTGATCTGACGCTCGTCGTCTCGCGCTCCCACCGGTCCAAGAGCACGGACAAAATCGTATCTGCGCTGGGCATCCAACGGGAACTCCGCAGCGGCTCGGTCGGCCTCAAGGTTGGCATCATCTCGGAACAAACCGCCGATTTGTACGTTCACGTATCGGACAAGGCCTGCAAGTGGGACGCGTGCGGGCCGGAGGCGGTGGTCCGCGCGGCTGGCGGAAGGTTCAGCGACCTGGGCGGCGGCCCGTTCGACTACCGCGAAAGCGAGTTGCGCAATACCCGGGGAATCTTGGCGTGCAATGCCGCCGCATTCGACAAGGTCCTGCCCGCGGTGCGAGCCCTGGGAAAGGAAGTTGGCTATCTGACGTGAGGGTGTCGCATGCCCCGTAACCGACACCAGCTGGTCGTCGTCAGCAATCGAGGTCCCTACCGGACTGTCCCCGTCGCGGGGAAGCGAGGCGGCGGTCGAATCCGTGTACGCGCGGCCGGCGGTCTGGTGGCAGCCCTCGACCCTGTGCTGCGGGCTCGGGGCGGTGTTTGGGTCAGCGCGCAGGATGCGGACGACGCCAACCAGCCACGCCCGGACGTCGAAGGGGGTGAACCGCTCGAGTACAAGATGGCGACCGTCGCGCTGTCTCGAACCGTCGGGGAAGCTTTCTACCAGGGTGTGTCGAACGCCATGCTCTGGCCCATCCTTCACAGTCTGCCACCGACGGTCGGCATCAGCCCAACGCCCTGGAACCACTACGAGACCGCCAACCGCGCTTTCGCCGAGGCGGTGCTCGAAGTGAGCGACCCGCGCGATCTGGTCTGGGTACAGGACTTCCACCTGATGCTCCTGCCGGCCATGCTGCGGGAAGCTCGGCCGAAGGCCAGAATCGGGTGGTTCTGCCATATCCCGTGGCCGGGTGACGACCTCTTCAAGATCCTGCCATGGCGACGGCAGATCCTCGACGGACTGTTGGGCGCCGACGTCCTTGGCTTCCATACCAAGTCCTATGCGGACAACTTCATGGGCTGCCTGAGCCGTGTGGGCGAGGCTCAGGTCGATTTTTCACGCATGACCGTCCGCCACGAAGGCCGTACCGTACGCGTCGTGGTGGCACCGATCGGAGTCCCGGTCGATGAACTGCAGACCCTCGCTGCCGACCCACGCGTCACGGCACGAGCCGAAAAGATCCACCGCCAGGTGGACCACCGGCGCATTCTGCTCGGGGTTGATCGGCTCGACTACACCAAGGGGATCCCACAGCGTCTCCGAGCCTTCGAGCAAGTGCTAAAGAGCGACCGCTCGGCCCGAAACCGCTACGTGATGGTCCAGATCATGGTGCCTAGCAGAACGGACGTGCAGGCATACCGGGAACTGAAGCAAGAAATAGACCGTCTTATCGGCGACATCAACGGGCGCTATAGCTCCGCTGGCAAGGTACCGATTCAGTACATCTATCGAAACCTGCCACTCGACAAGCTGGTCGCCCACTATCGTGCAGCCGATGTCGCGGTGGTCACCCCACTGCGCGACGGCATGAATCTGGTGGCGATGGAGTACTGCACCTCGCGCATCGAGGGTGGCGGTGCACTGGTCCTGAGCGAGTTCGCAGGCGCGGCCGACTACCTCAGCGACGCCCTACTCGTGAATCCCTACGACGTCCAAACACTCGCGCAGACGATTCGCGATGCCCTGGCCATGACCGCGGACGCGACGCGGCCCGCCATGCACGCGCTGCGCGCCGCCGTGCACAAACTCGACGTGAACCTTTGGGCCAAGGACTTCCTCGATCTGCTGGAACAGCGCCCGTGAGCGCCGCCACGTCCATCGTCGACCGGATCCTCGCGCTGCCTCGACCACTCCTGTTGTGCTTCGACCTGGACGGGACTCTGTGTTCGATCGTCGATGACCCCAAGGACGCGCGTGTCCCGAGGGGTGTTCAGCAAGACCTGCGACAGCTGACCAGCATCCCGCGCGTACACCTGGCGATCCTGACGGGCCGCGATGCCGGGGCCGCCCGTCGCATGCTGCGAGTGCCCGGCATCTACCGAGGCCTCGAACACGGCCGGCTCATCGTTCCCCCGGGGCAACGGGTCCAAAGAAAGAAGCCGAGGGACACGGAGCGGGCGATGCTCGATGCGTTCGAGGCCTGGGCCAAGTGCATAGCAATCCCGGCTGGTGGCGAGCTGGAGCGCAAGCGCAGCAGCCGCGCGCTGCACGTGCGCCGGCTCGCCCAGCGCGACAAAACGGCCGCACGCGCACTGCTCGCGCAAGCCACGCAGCGCGCACGCTCCGCGGGCCTGCATCCCCGTCCGGGGCGCTGGGTCGTCGAAGCCGAGCTCACGCCTGGCGACAAGGGGACGGCGCTTCGAAGCCTTGCAAGGCGGACCCGCGCCCGGGGCGTTGTCTATGCAGGCGACGACATCACCGACACCCCCGCGCTTCGGACCGCTGACGAGTTGGGCGGTGTCGGCATCTTCGTTCGCTCCGCGGAACGGCCGCGCAAGCCACGCGGTATCTCCTGCTCGGTGGCTGGACCAGAGACGATCGCGCGGGTTGTCAACGAGCTGGCCCACCGGCTCGCGCCTCCCTAGCCCGGGCTAGCCCGGATCATTCACCAACTCACGCGCCCTCGCACAACTGCTCGACTCCGCAGGGCTTTCGCCTCAGTCGAAAATACAGCGAGTATTCCCTCCTTCACCGAAAGCCCTGCGAAGCCGA
>JAPPOR010000160.1 GCA_028817905.1 Myxococcales bacterium | reverse complement strand
AGGCCATGTCTCCTGAACCCTACACGGTGACCGGCGATGCACTGCTGTCTGAAGCGCTCAGGCAGATGGTCTCGGCCAACCCCGGATCGGCAGTTGTGAGGGAGGGCAACAAGGGCGTGGGCATCTTCACCAGCACAGACGCTGTTCGCATGTTGGCCGAGCGTTTGGACTGACGTCCGGTGCGGACCCGGAATTTGATATGTCAACGACTACACCCGCGGGTGAACGGAGTCGCGTGACGCGCGTGCGCTGCGGCTGGCTAGTGCTGGGGCTGGGCCTCTGTGTAGCGTGTCATGGCAAGACTCCCGGCGCGGGGGCGTCGCGCGCCTCGGCACCCGGTCCCGCCGCGCCGTCCCCCCCATCCCGCTCCCCCGATGCCTATGGGGGTCAAGATCGCGCGCTGCATATGCAGGTCCATTTTTGGGCAGCCATCGATGCGCGCGACGCGCTCATCGGGGCGGATGTGGAGGCGGCTCGTGACTCCTTGACCTGGCTTGCCGAACACCAGCGGGTCGCCAGCATGTCCGCGCGCCACGAGCCTTGGCTTGCGCCGATGCGCGAGGCGGCCAGGCAGGCTGCCTCCACATCGGACGCCAGTGCCTTGGCGAGTGGCATCGCGCGCGTGGGGCAGCGTTGTGGCGAGTGCCACCTCGCGCTCGAGGTTGCCATCGACCGGGCCGTGGATGAGGATCAGGGGGTGGCGCCGATGGGACCCGAGTACTTGGAAGACCGGATGGTGCGCCATGCTTGGTCCGTGGAGGAGTTCTGGGTGGGCCTGGTCTACCCGTCCGAGAGTGCGTGGCAGCGCGGTGTGGCGATTCTGAAAGAGATGCCTAGCGAAGCGCCCTATCAGAATCGCGAGCCCGTACCGGTACATGTGACGGAGCACCTTGAGGTGGTTCGTGCGATGGCCGAGCAGGCGAGCGCGGCCCAGGACGCGGACGCCCGGGTGGAGGTGCTGGGCAAGCTCATGGTGAGCTGTCAGGGGTGTCACGCCCGCAATGGTCCCTAGCCCGCATCCATCACCAAATCACGCGCCCTCGCACAACTGCTCGACTCCGCGGGGCTTTCGCTTCAGTCGAAAATACAGCGAGTATTCCCTCCCTCAGCGACAGCTGCGAAGCCGATCACTTGCACGATCATCACGTGCCTTGGTGATGGATGCGGGCTAGCGCCGGTTGGCGACCTGGCGGTCCGGGAGTATGCTGCCGGGCGGTGCTCAGGTGCCGTCGACGGGCGTGCGTGGCGAAAGCCACACCGCCGGAGGGACTATGACCGAGATGAAGAAGATCTTGTGTGCGATCGACCTATCGGAGGGTTCGAGCAAGGTAGTGGGTGCGGCTGCGGGCATCACCCAGGCGCTCGGTGCCGAGCTTCGGCTGATCCACATATTCGATCACCCGCTATACAATCTCCCAACGGGCTTCAATCCGCCCGCGGGCTATTCGGCAGCCCTACTCGAGGCGGACAAGGGAATTCGTCAGCATCTCGAGGAGCGGCTGAAGGAACAACTGGACTCTCTCGAGGGGAGCGATTTCAAGGTGGACTGCCGCCTCGCGGAGGGCCCGGCGGCGCAACAGATCGTCGAGTATGCGCGCGAGGAGAAGTACGAGCTCATCATCATGGGAACCCACGGATACAGCGGACTCAAGCATGCGCTGCTAGGCAGCGTGGCCGAGCGCGTGGTGCGGACCTCGGAGGTCCCTGTCCTGATCATCCCAACCAGGGAGTAGGTGGTTAGCTAGTCTGTTTGGGGTACCGGTTGCGCCGCGCCGACGGTGATAAACGTGCCGTTCTCGGCCTGGTTGGCAAACTGGGTAGTGATCCAGGCCGGATCCCGAACATGGCGCGAGATGCGCAGCTCGTCGATTGTGCCGTCAAAGGTGCGTACGCTCTCATGGCTATGGTTGCCGATGCGGAGCGGATGGTCCGCGTCGTCGTTTTCACCCATCCTGGCGTTGTCGATGGTGATGACTGGGACCTCGTAGCCGTTGACGTACATGCGAGGGACCAGATCGACGAGCGGCTCGTAGGTGACGGCCACATGTTGCCATGTATCGAGCGATAGCGATTCGTGCGGGGCAGCCCATTCGTCGGGTAGTGGACCGAGTTCGTCGTAGGCGAAGCACAGGGTGCTGCGCGTGATCGGATTGTTGCATACGTACAAGCCCCAGCCATCATGTGACTCGGTGGTTCTCGCCTTGGTGACGATGCGGCCGAAGCTGTTTTCACCCCAGTCGCGCGGCCGAATCCACGCTTCGACCGTGGCACCGCCACGAAACGCATTGTCGAGCTCGGCTTGATCGAACTCGATGTAGCCCTCGTCGCCGTCGAAGTCGTAGCCGCGTCCGATATAGCCCGGGCCGGGCGTGGCCATGGAAGCTTCGCCGACCAGGGCCGCCACCGAGTCCCGCGTATCGCTTAGGTGCCAAACCCCCACGTAGTCAGACGCCCACACGGCCTCGGCATCGGACCGGTCGGTTTCGCGGCCGTCGGCGAAGTACATGTGCAGGGAAGTGGCCTGGCCTGCGGCAAGAGCCGGCAACTTGACCCAGGCACGAAGGTGCCTGGCTTCCTGGTCCCAAGCGTCGATCTCGAACGCCAGCGCGTTGCCGTCGGAGTCGGTGAAGCACAGGTCGTGCCCGCTGTCTGAAGCGCTTTCCAGATCGGAGTCGTCGAGCGCAATCAGTGCGACGAAGTCGCCCATGTCCTCGCCAACAGCGGTGCCATCGACGGTGAGCGTCTTGCGGAGGCCGGGCATGCTTGCGCATGGGCCGCAGTGGTCTTCGAGGTCTGCCTCGCAGCCGTTGTCCAGGTCTCCGTCACAGTCGGCGTATCCTTCCTGGCAGGCCATCTGGCACGCCCCATCGATGCAGGCGATCGAGCTATGCATCATGCCTTCAGGAAGCTTGCATTCTGGACGGCACACGGTGGGGACGACGGTCGGATCCCGTTCAAAGGGCTTGCCCGCGTCCTCGGAAACGGGGCTTGCATCTTGGGCGGCCGGGGCCGGCGCGCGCGCCCCCGGATCCTCTACGCCATCGATACTCGTCTTGGGCCCGGGGTCCCGGCCCGTGACTGGCGGGCGGCCCCCGTCGTCGACGTTGGGCGGTGGAGACATGGTGATCCTCTGCAAGGGCATCAGG
>JAPPOR010000660.1 GCA_028817905.1 Myxococcales bacterium | reverse complement strand
TACTCCCCGTATTTTCTAGGGCGGCGAAAGTCCTGTGGAGTCGAAGGACAAGCGAGGCGGCGTCGAAGTCGCGAATGATCCGGGCTGACTAGAGCTCGATCGCTCCGGACGGTTCCAGGACGTAGCCACTGCCGTTCCAGGAACCGGGCAAGGCGCGAATGCCCTGGGGCGTGCACTCGAAGAGCCACAGTCCCTCTCGTCCACGATCGGTCGCACTGCCGGCACCGAAGATCCGGACGCCCTGTGCCTCCAACGAGTAGCGGTGGTGAATGTGACCATGAAGCACGGCGCCGCGCATCCCAGCACACACCGATAGCAACTCGTCGGCATTGTCGAGGCCATGGTGCCGAGTGTCCGGGGTCCCATCGCGCCTACGCGGTGCGTAGTGCGTCATGACGAAGACGAAGCGATCCGCAAGCCTGGGATCGGACAAGGCGGCTCCAAGCCGCTCGAGCTGGGCATCTGGAATCCGGCCGCTCGAGCGCCACACCTGCGGATTGGGGCGGGCGCTGTCGACACACACCGCGGCCACCTTCGAGTCCAACAGACGAACCCGAGGCCAGCCATCCTCGGTTGCCAGGTCGGGGCAGTCGTTGACCAGCAGCTCGCCGAAATAGTGGTTGAAGCGATCATCGGCCCGCGTGTCAGGCAGGTAGACGTCGTGATTGCCGGGAACAGTCACGAACGGCGCATCGAGCGCCAACAGATCGCCGATCGCGGCCTTGGCCACGGCGTACTCCGGATGGGTCCCGAGAACGGTGAAATCGCCGGTACATAGGAGGGCCCCGACCTGCTGATCGCGTGCGAACGCCGCCAGCGCCGCCAGCTTCTCACGCGCGGCGGCGAACCTGTGGCGTCGTCGCAGTGCAAGGTTCGCAAACCCCACGAACCGCTTGTTGAACATCGTCCCAAAGGGAAACTGCCCGAGGGGAAGGTCGACGTGCACATCACTGAAGTGCAAAGCTCGGTACATGCCCGGCATTGCACCTCAAGCCAGCAGCGACCGCAAGATAGCCGGAACAGCGATGCTCCCCAGGTAGCCGCGCGTGGACCGTACAACGCCGCCGAGAAGCGAGCGATACGAAACCGGATCGCTGCCGCGGGGCTAGCCCGCATATCTCACCAACTCGCGCGCCCTCGCACAACCGCTCGAGCCCACAGCGCTTTCGCCTCGGTCGAAAATACAGCGAGTATTCCCTTCCCTCACCGAAACCCCTGTGAACTCGATCGCTTGCACGAGCATCACACGGGTTGGTGAGATATGCGGGCTAGCGCTTCGAGTACTGGAACTTCTTGCGCGCTCCGGGTTGGCCGGGCTTCTTGCGCTCCTTCTTGCGAGCATCGCGCGTCAGGAAACCAGCCTTCTTCAGGGCTCCACGAAGCTCGGGATCAACGACCAGCAGGGCCCTGGCAATACCGTGACGCACGGCCCCGGCCTGGCCGGACTCACCCCCGCCACAGACGTTGACCGAAACATCGAGGGACTCGGCCTTCTCGACCAGCTCAAGCGGCTGCCTCAAAATCATAACGGATGTCTTGCGCGGGAAATACTCCGCCACGTCACGACCGTTGACCGTGATGTTTCCGCTGCCGGACTTCAAGAAGACGCGGGCGATCGCGTTCTTGCGCTTGCCCGTTCCATATGCCCTGCCGTGAATCGATGCGTTGGTCATGCTGTTTGCCTCTAGAACGTAAGCTCGTCAGGTTGCTGGGCGGAATGGGGATGGGTCGGTCCCGCATACACCTTCAACTTGGTCCGCATCTTCCGCCCGAGACTGTTCTTCGGAAGCATGCCGCGCACCGCCTTCTCGATCACGAAGGCCGGCTTCTCCGCCATCAACTGACGATAGGGCGTCTCTTTGAAGCCCCCCGGAATCCCCGAGTGGCGCTGATAGGTCTTGCCATCCAGCTTGTCGCCCGTGAGTTTCACCTTGTCCGCGTTGACCACGACAACGAAGTCGCCGGTATCGACATGCGGCGTGTAGATGGGCTTGTGCTTGCCGCGCAGAACACTAGCGACTTGAGACGCGAGCCGCCCGAGCGGCTGCCCACTGGCGTCCACCACGAACCACTTTCGCTGTACCTCACTGGCCTTTGCACTAAACGTCGCCATCTCCAGCCCTTCTTGGATAAATTGGCCACCCGAAACGGGGAGCGGATTGTTAGCCGCGACGATGGCAGGTGTCAACCGATTGCGACGACATCTGGGCAGCAGGGTAGTCTGGCGTGGGGGGATCCGCGCCTTGGGGTTACCCTTTTACGATCGGTTCCATCTGGCCCCTGAATGGCTCGTCAGGCGAGCCCGTCGCAACGGGACGAAATGACCCCACCGACTCGCTACCATCTGGTGCTGCTCGCCCTGTGTCTCCTTCCGGGACTCGCCGCTGGACGCGCCATAGCGACCGACCAAGGCCTTGTAAAATGCCATATTTCCGAAAATTCCAAATCTGCGTCCGGGCGCCTGGTGATCAAGGCCGGCGATCGGGTCATCGCGGAGGGTGCCTGCCGTGAGGCCGGCCTCAGGGTACCGGCTGGCAAATACACCGCAATCGTCGGCCTCGATGGGGTCCTGGACGCTCCAGAAGCGCGCAGATCGGTCACCGTAGCCCCTGGCCAAACGGCCCGTGTCAGCGCCGACTTCGCAACCGGCGTGCTCCAGCTGGTGTTCACCCAGGGTGGCAAACCCGCTGCGGGAATGGCGATCATCCGCAGGTCTGGCAAGCAGATCGGAACCGTTGCCAGTGGGGTCGCAGCCCATCTGAGCGTGGGTCGCTATGAAGTGACCGCGCGCTACCGCCATCACCGGCGCGACCTGGGGGCGGTCTCTGTCACAGCAGGCGGTCACAAGACGCTCCAGGTCGCGTTTGACTAGCGAGTGTCCGTTCCGAAGACAGCCTTTTTTGGGCGTTGCGGTCTGCAGCCGGGGTGGAGCAAAGCGGCGCGACCCGCGGAACGCGAGTAGGCTACCCTGCGATGTCCGTCGGCCCTCCCCGCACGCTCGCTCCTCTACTTTGTTCCCTCTCGCTCATCACCTGTGCCGACCCGGCGTCCACCGGGGAGCATCGATCTGCGATGCCGATCGACCTGCCGGTGGAAACGGCCGGCGGTGAGACGCTCCGCCTGTCTGCATATCGCGGGCGCCCCACCCTGCTGTTCCTGTTCGCGACCTATGACAGCGCCTCCCAGCTGGCGTGGACCCCCCTGCTCAAAGTTCGCGAGCGCTTTGCTCACCTACAACTGTTGGGCATCGCACTGCAGCCGGGGGCGGACCGGCTGCTCGACCTGTATGGCGAGACGCTGGGCATTCGAGATCCACTGACCTTCGACCCCTCCGGCGAGATCCTGGCGGGTCACACCGGGCTTGGCCCAATCGAAGCGATCCCCGGCTATGTACTGCTGTCGGCGGAGGGGACGCTGCTGGCGCGCCATACGGGCGCCGCCAGCGCGTCGGAACTGGAGGCGTGGCTGCGTTCCGCCCTCGAGTAGTCGCTAGCCCGTATCCATCACCAAGGCACGTGATGATCGTGCAAGTGATCGGCTTCGCAGGGCTTTCGGTGAGGGATGGGAATACTCGCCGTATTCTCGACCGAGGCGAAAGCGCTGCGGAGTCGAGCAGTTGTACGAGGGCGCGTGATTTGGTGATGGATACGGGCTAGTCGTCGATACCCGCCTCCTGCCAGACGGGATCCAGTTGTGGAAAAGACTTCCGCACCAACACCCGCACGTCGAGCGCGGTGTCGCAAGCAAGCGCACGGTCAACCACCCCCCGGGCCTGGCGGGTATCGATCGCCCGCAGGATCTCGCGCGCCAAAGGCATGGCTGCAATGGGCACCGAAACGCTGCGAAACCCCAGGCCTGCGACGATCGGCAAGGCGACCGGATCGGTCGCCATGTCACCACACATCGACACCGGCCGGTCCGCATCCTTACCCACGGAGATAACTCGATCCAGTTGCCGCAGCACGGCTGGATCGAGCGCGTCCGCCAGATACGCGACCTGGGGGTTGGTGCGGTCGACCGCCAGAGAGTATTGCACCAGGTCATTGGTGCCGACAGCCATGAAGTCAACTTCGGCCGCGATGCGATCGGCCATCACAACCGCAGCCGGCAACTCGATCATGGCACCCACGTGAACCGACCCGATCGCGGCACCCTCCTCTTCGAGTTCAGCACGCGCCCGGGCGAGTTCCTGCTTGGCCCGCCGCAACTCGGTCAAGCCACTCACCAGTGGAAACAGCAGGCGCAGGTCGCCCGCTGTCGCAGCCTTCAGTACCGCACGCAGCTGGGTGCGGAACATCTCGGGTCGTGCGAGCGCCAGGCGGATCGCTCGCAGGCCCAGCGCAGGATTGAGGCCCAAGGCGCCCTTCTCGATCGTAAGGTTGTCTCCACCGATGTCGAATGAACGGAGTACCACCGGCCGCGAGCCCGCAACCCGGGCGATGTCGCGATAGACCCCCAACTGTTCATCTTCGGAGGGCGGCTCTTGGCGATTCATGAACAAAAATTCGGTGCGGTACAAGCCGATGCCGGGCGCCTGTTCCCGCACAGCCAGCGTGACTTCCGAAGGCAGGTCCACGTTGGCCAGCACCTCGACAGGCACCCCATCGAGGGTGACCGAATGGACACCGTGCGCGCGTAGATTCCGGGTGAACAACTGGTACCGACGGCCACGGGCTTCCGCCTCTTGGCACGTCGCGGAATCCGGCGACAGAACGACACGGCCGTGAAGACCGTCGACGACGAGCCGGTCCCCCGAGCCAACCAGCTGAGTCACATTCGGCACCCCGACTACGCTGGGGATTTCCAAGGTGCGCGCCAGGATCGCTGTGTGACTGGTCGCGCTGCCGAGCCCGGTCACGAGGGCGGCCACCGGAGCGTCGAGCAGATGGGCCGCATCGGCAGGGTGCAAGTCGTCTATGACCAGGACGGCGTCTTGCCCCATCGGAGGCAGCGAAGAAACGCGGCCCACCAGCTGCGAGTGGATCCGTTTGCCGACGTGCTGGACGTCGATCGCACGGTCGCGAAAGTAGGGGTCAGGAGCCTGCTCCAGGTGTCGCTTGATCGAGTGGACCGCACGTTCGACCGCCCATTCCGCGCTGATGCACTCGTCGCGGATCGCGTGCGTGGCGATGTCGATCAGGAGCTCGTCGCTATGCATCATCAGATGCGCATCGAGGATGAGCCGGTAGTCGGCCGGGGCGTCCTCGCCCAAGCGCGCGCGGATCTCCTCCAGCTCCTGGCGAGAACCCTCGATCGCGTTGCGCAGCCGCTCGATCTGGCCTTCCACGTCCTCGGGATCCACGTGGTGACGGGGGACCGGTAGATGATCACTGTCGATCACGGTCGCTGCTCCGATCGCCACACCCGGCGAGGCAGCGATGCCCTTTAGAACTCTAGCTTGTGGATCGTCCGCCATGGGCCGCTCGGAAGTCATGCGCAACCTTCAGTCTTTGCAGGAATAGTCGCGGTATTTCAAGAACAGTGGACACCGGATGTGCAGGCGCTTGCCGTTGCTTCCCGCGCGAAACCGGAGCATTCATGGCCCCGGACGTGGGATCGCGCGGGATCTCGGCAAACCAGATCGCACTGGGATTTGGCCTCCGGCAACGTTCGACGGGCGACCAGAACCAGACTGCGCGCCCCGATCGGGGCCGAAACCCGCTGGTGGTCGCCGACCCGGCCACAGGCACCGGCGCGTCGAGCGGCATGCCGGCGTGGGACGCCCCCTCGGCTACTCTTCGCCAAAACGATCCCGAATGAGCTGCCCCACCGCTTCGACGGCTTGCGGGGCTTCGTTGCCCGTGGCCACGACCGCCACCTCGGCGCCCGGCTGACCGCAGAGCATGAGCAGTTCGAGAACACTCGTGGCGCGTGCGCGCTCACCGTCCTTCTCGACCACCACCTGCGCGTCAAACGTGCCCGCGAGCTGCGACAGGCGCGTGGCCGCGCGCGCGTGCAACCCCAGGCGGTTGCGCAGCGTGAAGATGGCTCGAACCTCACCCATCATGGGGTCTCCGTCGGTCGGTCGCGATGTTCAACCGCGATGTCCCCAACCCCTGAAAGTGCCTTGCCGAGCGCCTCCGCCATGGCGACCGATCGATGCTGCCCGCCGGTGCAACCGACCGCAATCGTTAGATAGGACTTCCCCTCGCGGGCGTAGCGCGGGAGCAACTTGCCCAGTAGCGCCGTCAGATCGCTCAACAACTCGGCGCCTTCCTCACTGCCGAGCACAAAGCTCGCGACGCGCGAGTCCAACCCCGTCAGTGGCCTCAAGTCGGGGACAAAGTGGGGGTTGGGCAGGAATCGCAGATCGAACACCAGGTCCGCGTCCACCGGTAGCCCGTACTTGAAGCCGAACGAGACCACCCGGGTCAGCATGCGCCCCCGGCCCTTGTCGCGCGCGATGTGATCGACCAACTGGCGGCGCAACTCGTGGACCGACAGCGATGACGTATCAATAATGATATCTGCGTAGGCGCGCAGCTCCGCGAGCCGCTCGCGCTCGCGCTCGATCGCCCCGGGAACGTCGCCCGAAGCGGCGAGCGGATGGGCCCGGCGCGTCTCGCTAAACCGCCGAATGAGGTCAGCGTCCTGGGCCTCCAGAAAAAGGACTTCCGTGGGCCCGCGCTTCTTGAGCCGGTCAAGCGCCTGGGTGGCGCCGGTCAGAAAGGCCCCGGTGCGAACGTCGATGCCCAACGCAACCCGTTCAAGCTGGCGGCCGTCGAGCAGCTCCACAAGTCGGGGAATGAGCGGTGGCGGCAGGTTGTCCACGCAGAAGAACTGTAGATCCTCCAGGGCCCGCAAGGCGGTCGTGCGCCCAGCGCCCGACATCCCGGTCACGACGACGAATTGCAGAGCGCTCACGCTTCCGACCCTAGCCCGCATCCATCACCAAATCACGCGCCCTCGCACCCATGCTCGACTAGGCAACGCGCTTCCCCCGGCACAGACGCAAGGATTCCCCCTTCATCGAGACTGCTGCGAAGCTGATCACTTGCGCATTCATCGCGCATCTGCGGTGACGGTATCCGATGGGCGACTCCGATGCGGAGATTCGTGGCCTCGCATCCAAGCGCCCAGCTCCCCACCTGCGCCGCACGGCCAGGATCACAGCCGATTGTCTTCCTCCTCGAGGATCTGGAGCGCAGCTTCGCTGCTCCCGGCCGCGAGCAAGCGTCGGCGCACCTCCGGATCCTTCAGCACGCGGGAGATCCGCGCGAGCATCTTGAGCTGACCAGCAGGACGCCCCTCGGGAGCCAAAACACCTACAAAGATGTGCGCTGGGTCCCCATCGACCGAATCGAACGGAACACCGTCAGGACATATGGCCACGACGATCCGAAAGTCGTCAACTGCAAGGCGCCCGTGTGGGATGGCCACGCCACTGCCGACACCCGTGGTGGCAAGGCTCTCCCGTTCTTGAAAGACGCGATAGATCACGTCCGCGTCCAGCGCCGTGTCCCCGTGCGTGGCGAGCTTCGCCAACTCGCGCAAGGTCGTCGCCCTGTCGTTCGGCTGCAGGTCGGTTCGAATGCCCTCGACCCGAAGATGATCAGCAAGCCGCATGTCACTACTCACGACGACACCGCGCCAGAAATGGAGTCCCGTATACGGCACCGGTCGCGCTCGCGCCAGGCCTTTTTTCCAGTGTCCTTGCGGATTGGGGCGCGTGCATTGGCCATCGTAACCGAGGCCGAGTGCCAGCGCGTTGCCGCGCCCTTCACTTCGCAACTACTGAACTCCGTAGTACTTACATCGGGCGCTGATGTCGCTAGGCTGTCGGAGCGCTCTCAAGCCTGGCGGCGCTGGGCCTGGTAGCCACCCTTCTTGCTCGTCACCTGAGCGCGAACCTTGTCCATGCACGCGTCGATGGAGGCATACATGTCCTCCGAAGCTTCGTGTCCGTGGAACGTCTCGGAGCCGGACATGACGTGCACATCGACGATGTGCATGCGTCGCTCCACCGAAAAGGTCACCTCCGCCTCAAGGGGCGCATGCAGATACTTCTCCAACTTCGAAAGCTTGGCTTCAGCGTATGCCTTGATCGCTTCGGAGGACTCGAGATGACGGAACGTGTAGGAAATTCTCATACGGCTCCCTTCCTGCCCAATCCCGCGTGGCGGTGGGCAAGGTGCTGTTGACAACTGCAAGCCAAGGTCCGGTCAAAAGTACTTCTTGCGCTTCGACGAGCTGAGAATGCCCAGCATTTCGCGATACTTCGCGACCGTGCGCCGCGCGATTACGATGTTCTGGGCTCGCAGAAGCTCCACCAGCTTCTGGTCGCTGTAGGGGCGAGCGGGTTCCTCCGCGTCGATCAGCTTCTTGATCGCTTGCTTGACGCTTTCCGAGGCGATGTCCTCGGTGCTGCTCGAGCGTTTGATCGCGCTATTGAAGAAGTACTTCAGCTCGAACACTCCCCGCGGGGTGGCGACGTACTTGTTGCTCGTCACCCGCGAAATCGTGCTCTCGTGCATGCCGATCTCCTCGGCAACGTCACGAAGAATCATGGGTCGCAGATGCTGGATGCCCTTGTCGAAAAAGTCGCGCTGCTTGTCGACAATGCACTCGGTCACCCGCTCGATCGTCTTGCGGCGCTGATCGATGCTACGGATGAGCCACTGCGCGCTGCGCAGCTTGTTCTGAATGTATTCCTTGGCTTCCGCGTTGCCCTTCATAGCCGAGCGGTAGAAGCCGCTGATCTTGAGCTTGGGCATGCCGTCGTCGTTGGCGACGACGAAGTACTTGTCACCGACCTTGTGCACCGAAACGTCTGGTACGATGTACTGCGGTTCGGCCGTCAAGAAGTTCCGGGCCGGCCGTGGCTCGAGTTCAGCGATCACCTGTGCGATGTCGTAGATCTCCTCGACTTCCACCCCCAGCGCCCGCGCGATGACCTGATAGGCGCGCCGCTCCAACTCGGGAAGGAACTCGTCGATCACGCGCAGCGAAAGGTCGTCCAACCCATGATGGCGAGCCTGAATCAGAAGGCACTCTCGAAGACTGCGCGCGGCCACGCCGATCGGATCGAAATGCTGGATCAGCGAAAGCACTTCCTCGGCGTCCTCGACGTTGAGCCCCGCCTCTTCTGCCAGTTTCGGTACGATCTCCTGTGGATCAAGACCGTCCACGGTGAGATAGGCACGGTCATCGAGGTTGCCGAGCACAAGCGCCGCAAAGCGACGCTCGTCCTCGACCATGTCGCTCATCAAAACCTGCCACTCCAGGTGATCGACCAGGTCCTCACCACGCGACAGGGTTGCCTCGAGCCCTGGCAGTTCATCACCTGAGCCACGATTGATGCCACCGCCGGGCATGGGCGCCTGCATCGCGTGGTTCTCGATGTAGCGGTCCCAGTCGATCTCCGAGGCCTTCTTGTCAGCATCCCGCGTCGATTGCTCAGATTGCCGATCGTCACGGGCGACCGCCTGGTCGATGGTGGACGTCATCGCGGCGCCATTAGCACCATCCGAGGACTCACCATTGGCCGCCGGCTCGCTGCCGGCACCGGCCTCCTGACCGATTTCCCGCTGGTCCTCGAGTACAGGATTCTCAAGCAGCTCTTGGTGGACGGTTTCCACGAGCTCCATACGCGACATCTGCAACAGCTTGATCGCCTGCTGCAGCTGAGGCGTCATGACCAGCTGCTGAGACATCTTGAGCTGCTGCTTGAGCTCCAACCGCTTACCCTGCCCTTTCCGCCGCGCCCGAGCGATCCCCGGCTGCGTCACATAATGTTACCATTTTAAGAGTATAGGAGCCGGACAAGTGAAGGGTAGCCCAAAAGCACCCACACCGCCCTGCAATGCATGCCCCCACCCACTCAAGTGTGCAAGCGAAATGGGGCGCCCGCGACTTCGCAGTGCGCGGTGGCTATACTTGATCTTTACCGCGCTATGCCAGCGCAATGCCCGCCTTCACCATGGTCGGGCGGGGTGACCAATAGCAGGAGGAGTGGGGTCCTTTGAAGAGCATGTTCAGCGAACCGCCAACCGGCGCCCCGCCCTGTGTCTTGATAGCCGACGACGATCCCTCGATGCGGGACTATATCGGCAAGCTGCTGCAAGCCCAAGGGATGCGCCCAGAGATGGCCGACGACGGCCAAAAGGCCGTCGCGGCGGTGCGCGACCTGAACGTCGACTTGGTGCTCCTGGACATCGTCATGCCGGGCATGGACGGCCTTGACGCCTGTCGGCTGATCAAGGGCATCTCCCAGGACACATTTCTGCCCGTCATGCTGCTCACCGCCAAGTCGGACACGGATAGCCGGGTCACGGGGCTGAGGATCGGCGCAGACGACTACGTCTGTAAACCGTTCGACGAGCGAGAGCTCCTGGCGCGCGCGAACAACCTGATCCGGATCAAACGGATGCATGACCAGATCTCGGCGGCGAAGGAAAAGCTCGCCACCCTCGCCGTGCAGGACGAGCTATCCGGCTTGTACAACTACCGGTACCTGCACACGCGGATGTCGGAAGAATTCAAGCGTGCCGAGCGCTACCGGGAGCCACTCGCCACGATCATGGTGGACGTGGACCTGTTCAAGCGCATCAACGATCGCTACGGCCACGAGGCAGGGGATGCGGTGCTTCGTGACATCTCCGCGCGCCTCTCACGCGCGGTGCGCGAAGTAGACGTGGTGACACGCTACGGGGGCGACGAGTTCCTACTGGTGATGCCGAGTACCAACTTCTCCGGGGCCTTGGCGGTCGCCGACCGCGTCTGGCGGGCGCTGGCCGAGGCGCCATTTCAGGTGGGGCGCGCCCGAGAGTCCGTCACCGCCTCCCTGGGCGTGGCCGTCTTTCCAAGTCGAGACATCAAGACCAAGGATGGTTTGATCAAAGCTGCCGATCGCGCTCTGTATCAAGCGAAGGAAGAAGGGCGAAACCGCATCTGCGTATTTCAGCACCAGGGCTACATCTACGAACCCCAAGCGGTGTGACTCCTAGCTAGCTAGTAGTGTTCGACCTGCTCGACACGAAGCGGGCGACTGCGGGTGGTCCCTAGCTCCACTGCGGCCAGCAGCCCGCAAGCGGCACCGACAAATACGGACCAGCTACCCAGGCCGACCGTCAGCTCGACCAGCTCGCCGGCCCGCTCCGACATCAGGACCGCGGCCGCGCGGGCGCCAAACCAGCGAGCGAGAACCACCCCAGCAGGAAACAGGGACAGCAGCGCCACAACGAGACGGACGGCACGCAGGGACGCGATGGTCCGCCGGCGGGCGAACAGGGCGACCAGCGCGCAACCCGCGACCGGAACGATCCACAGGGTCTTGGCGCGCCCAAGCGCCAACCGGAGAAGGCTGCTTTCCGCTTCCACAGCGCCGTGCATGGCCGCCAAGGGGAGAAAGAATCCGACCAGGAACAAGCTCGCCGCAAGCAACAACCAGCCGCGACCGTGGCGAAGGGTCCACACCGGAAACCGCCCGCCCTGACCCTGGTCTAACCGGACGGGGGGCAATGCCTGGAAATCGACAAGCAGCAGCCCATGTTCGGGGCAGGCCGGTTGATCTTCGAAGGGCTTGCGGCAGAACGGGCAGAAGCGGACCGACGCCATGATGCGCCTAGGATAGCCGCTGAACGCCCCCATGGGGCGGAAGGACATCCGCCGCCGGGTTGAGGCCGGGACGATCAGCGCCTGCGCTCCCCGGAAGCGGTCACATCCCCGAGGTGCACGCTGACCAAGCAGCCGGGAGCGCGTTCGTTTTGCCGACGGAGGCCGGGCCATTCTTGCTATGACGGCCCCATGGACTCGAACCAGAAACCCAAGGACCCAAGTTCCCTGGTCATCAAGGCGGATGATGAAATCGCGAAGGGTCGGTTCGCCAACCTCGCCCAGGTCGGCAGCACGCAGGATGCGTTCGTCTTCGATTTCGCGTTTGTCCAGGGCAAGCAGGGCTTCCTGCTAGCCCGGCTGCTGATGTCTCCGCAACATGCCAAGCGCTTCAGCATGGCCCTGTCGGAGACCATCGCCAAACACGAGGCTCGCTACGGCGAGATCGATGCAGGACCTACATTGCAGTAGGACGCGTACACAGAGCACAGAATTTCGGGGGGTCTTCCTGCATCCTCTCGTGAAAGGTGGCCTTCGGCCACCGACCCCGCTATTCTGTTAGGCAATTGCGTTAAGAAAACGAGGTCTTGAGCATGCCCTATCCCGGTGCGGCCGCGGCGGCCCAGAGCAGGGAGTTGTTGGGAACGGCGCTAGAGGCGCTGCAGAAGGATCCGGAAGTTCCAGAGGACGTGATGACGGTCGCGTCGAACATCGCATCGGCCGTCGGTGCGCTGTTCGAGGCGGAGCGAGCATCCTCGGAAGTGGACGGCAAGGCGAGCATCAAGCACGCCATGGGTTCTCTGAGCCAAACGATGGCGCTGCTTCAAGACGTGGGTACTGACCACAGCGGGGTCAGCGTGGCCACGGAGAAGCTCGCCGAAGTCATGGGCAAGCTGTATCCGCTCGCCAGCGCGCCGAGCGTTCGGCCCTCCAGGCCCTCGGAGGCACCGCGCACCAGCATTCCCGGGACGCGCGAGCAGCTCGAGGCAAATGTCGGGGCCACTACAGAATCGAACTTCTTCGTCGGCTTCTCCGGCGACATCAGCGAAGGCGGCGTGTTCGTCGCAACCTATCTGACCCTGCCACTTGACGCGAAGGTGGACGTGCTCGTCACCCTGCCCGGGGGCTACGAGTCGCGCATCCCGGGCACGGTTCGCTTCGTTCGGGATCCGATGGACATGGACTCGGAGCCGGGCATCGGCGTGGCGTTCGACCGGCTGGAAGCGGAAGCCCGGGACCTCATCCTGCGCTTCATCCGAAAGCGCCCACCGCTGTTCTTCGACACCTAGTTAGTCCTCCTCCATCAAAGGGCACGCGCCCTTCCCTCGCCCGGCGAAGCCGCTCTATGTACGCCTCCCGCCCCCTTTCCGCGGGTTGCTGCGCTTCGACTGCAGGCCGTAGCCCGGAAACGAGCGCCTTCGGGATGGGCACTGCGAGAAAGCTGACGGAGATGGGCGGGACGGCTAGGGTCGCCCCATGTTTGTCCAAGCCGTAGCAATAGGCACCCTGCCCCCGCACGCCCAGGTCGGCGGCGAGGCGATCTCCCTGGTCCTACGACGCATGGACGGGGACGGGCACACGCTGCAGCAAGAGCTAGACCGCGGTTTTCGCGACATGGAGCTGCGCCAACCACACCTGTCCGAATTCCTCGCGGAGGAGCTTTCTTGCACCTCGGACCCGGCGGTCCAGACCCTGAGCTTCTTTCTGCTGGTCGTCATCTACCGGGCATTCTGCGAGGCCTTTGGCAACCGTCTCGGGGCGGTCGGTCGCGCCGAAATCACGTTACTCGCCCGGCGGTTGATCGCCGATGGCGAACTGCGCAACTCCGGACACCTCGGCGATTCCTACAGTGAAGATATCATCGCACTGGGCCAGCCCGCGTTGGTGCACCTCATGCGAAACGAGCTTGAGCGTGTGGTTCCAGCAGCGGAGGAAGTCGCCCCCGGATGGCGCGAAGCGGAACCCCTCTATGAGGCGCTCTTGCTGGAAATCCTCGCGTTGAGCCACGCCGTCGACCCGTAGCGTCACCAGCCGCCCCCGGAACCCGGGCCGGCCACGATCCGTCAAACGGTCGCAATGGCAGCGAAAGCCCAGCAGCGCCCGCGAATTCGCGCGTCCCGGGAACTATCCGACATTTCCCGACTCAAGATTGACGCCACGTACATGTCACCCGTATGCAATACTCGCACCCGGTGCGTGCAAGCCCGGCTGCTTCGTCCAGTTGGCGGCCCTAGTCTTCAGCCTGACGGGACGCTCGCCTCGCTCGGCACACACCGCGAGCCCTCAGGAGCTGCTCGTCATGATGGATAGAAGGACAGGCCTGCGCGCGCGAACCGAACCACGGCATGGGCACATGGTCGTAGGGGCTAGCCGCCCTGTCATGCTCGCGGGAGTCCTCGCGGGAGTCCTGTGCGCCTGTAGCGAAGATGGCCCTCCCATGATGATGGCCGCCGACGAACCTAGCGCCGGCGAGGACCCGGCAGGCAGCGACCCGGCGGGCGGCACGGGCGAGGACCCGACGGACAGCAAGGGCGAGGACCCGGCAGGCAGCGACCCGGCGGGCGGCACGGGCGAGGACCCGACGGACAGCAAGGGCGAGGACCCGGCGGACAGCGACCCGGACATGCCCGAAGCACCCTATGCCTACAGCGCCTGTGCACGCGATACTCGCGTGGGTGGGTTTGCGGCCTCGCTTGAGCAACCCGGCGACCCTTCCCTGGACCCCTATTCGCAGGTGTCCGGGGCCGTCAGCAACGGCATCATTCCCATGAACATCCCCGAGCGCGTGATGGCCGCCGGCGAGTGTGAACTGGTCCGCGGACGCCAGCTCTTCTGCGACCCGGAGTGCGGTGGCGACGAGACCTGCGACGAGGGCGGGACCTGTCAGCCGCACCCGGTGGGTCAGGACCTGGGCGCCGCAACCCTCACTGGGCTTATCGATGGCACGGTCTCCATGTCACCGCGCGCACCCAAGTACAACTACGCCAACACGGGTAGCCTGTCCTATCCAGCCTTCGAGGAAGGCGCGCCGATCCGTTTGGAGGTGGAAGGTGGCGCCGCGGACGGGTTCGTCCTTTCGGCGGAAGGGGTCGCACCGCTCGCGGTCAACGAATCCGAGGTCGCCTTGATGGACGGGCAGGCGACCGTGGTCACCTGGACGCCACCGGCCGAGGCGGGGCGCTCGCGCGTGCTGGCCACTGTCAACATCAGCCTGCACGGGGGCGACCCGTTTCGAATCGAATGCGATGGTGAAGACGACGGGGAGCTCGAGATTCCGGCGGAGTTGGTCAGCGAGCTGCTCAAGATCGACTACTCGGGATTTCCCGCGATCACGCTTCGGCGTCAGACGGCGGATTCGGTCGAGTTGCCGTGGGGATGCGCCGACCTTCGCGTCTTCTCAGTTCTCGACAGACACCCGATCTCGATTCCCGGGCTGACGTCGTGCAATGAAAACCAGGCGACCTGCCCAGCTGGGCAAGCCTGCAATCTGGCGGTGATGCGATGCGAATAGCCAGTAGTCCCAGAGTGCTCTTCGCCCTGAGCGCGATCCTGTGCGGTTGCGGCGAGGGGCCGCGCGAAGCTGCTACGCCCGAAGTTCAGACGTCCACGGTCGAGGACCCCGGACCTCAGGCCATGATGTGGGACTGTCTGTTCGACGAGGCAGAATCTGCGCCCGACTGGCTACCACAGCTCGGGTGTCTCGATGACTTCGATGCACTCGCCTCCGAGCCAGCCGGTTCCAGCCTCCCCTTCGCGCGCTCCGTCAAGACAGTGATCGACACGGAGGACGGAAACGCTCTCTACTTCCAGCACAGCGAGCGGTATCCGATACACCACGAGTTCGTGTCGAAGCACCTGTCGGTCGCGGCAGGCTTCACGCCGGTCCCGGACCTCACGAACTTCAATAACACACAGTACAGCGATCCGCTGCGGCGCTTCATCCTTGGCGCCGTCACGCACTACGATGGACCGGACGCCTGGGTCTACGAGATCGCGCCCTACGACCGGGCCGGCCCGGAGATGATCGAAACAGCCTTCAAGGCGATCGCGGACAACGCCTTCTTTGGCGAGCAGCTGCGCTTTCATCCCACCTCGGTCACAGTGCAGGCCGCGACCGCGGAGCTCTCGGATGACGTCCCTACGCTCGATACGGACGCGCTCTATGAGGGTATCGACTATCAGCCGCTCAATCTGGCGGAAAGCTACGGGCGCTTGCGATTCTTGACCGCGGACCAGCTCGAGACGGAATACGTCACGTTCCGGGACATCGTTGTACTTGACCGTGTGCCCAACGACATCTCTGTCACCCTCGGAATCATCACCTCGGAGTTCCAGACACCGCTGGCACACATCAACGTCCTGTCTCAGAATCGCGGGACACCCAACATGGCGCTGCGAGACGCCTACGATTCCCCCGAGCTGCGTGGCCTCGAGGGCAAATGGGTGCGGCTTGTGGTCGGGCCGTCAAACTACTCCATCGCCGAGGTCACGAAGCAGGAGGCGGACGTCTTCTGGGAGGACAACCGCCCGTCCCTGGTGCAGGTCCCAGGCGCGAACCGCGAGGTCACCGACCTGCGCAATGTCACGGAGACAATCGCGTACAGCGAGGACGCATCCGGCGAGGAAAAGCACGCGGCGATCAAGGAGGGGACGCGAGCCTTTGGCGGGAAGGCGGCCAACTACGGCGCGCTCGCGCGCATCGAGGGGGTCCGCGCGCCCAAAGCCTTCGCGGTGCCGATCTACTACTACTTCCAGTTTCTTGAAGAAAACGGCTTCGACAAACGCATTGAGGCGCTCTTGGCGGATCCGGGCTTTCAGGACGATCCCGCCGTGCGCGACGCGGAACTCGAAGCACTGCGGGACGACATGCAAACGGCGCCCGTCAACGCGGAGTTCGAGCGCATGCTGCTCGACAAGATCGCCGCCGACTATCCGGTGGGCCTGCGTATGCGGTTTCGCTCGAGCACCAATGCGGAGGACCTCGACGGGTTCACGGGTGCGGGACTGTACACGTCACGTAGCGGCGATCCCAACGACCCCGCCTACCCGGTCTTGGATGCGGTCCGAAGGGTCTGGGCGAGCGTGTGGTTCTTCCGAGCCTTCGAGGAGCGCAGCTACCGCGGCATCGACCACACCGCGGTCGGAATGGCGCTGCTGGTACATCGTTCCTTTCCGGACGAAGAAGCCAACGGGGTCGCGCTGACGGACAACCCCTTCGATCGGACGGGTATGGACCCAGCCTTCTACGTCAACGTCCAATACGGCGAGGACTCAGTCGTATTGCCACCGCCCGGTGTGACCACCGATCAATTCCTCTACTACTACTTTCAAAACGGTCAGCCGACACGCTACCTCAGCCGTTCCAACCTGAGCACAACGAGCGAATCGGTGATGAACCGCAGCCAGGTCCACGAGCTAGGCGAAGCCCTGGCAGCAATACGGAGCTATTTCTCGCCCATCTATGGGGCCGGGCCAGGCGTCTGGTGGGCGATGGACGTGGAGTTCAAGCTCGACGGTGAGCCGGGTGAGGAACCTCTGCTGTGGGTCAAGCAAGCGCGACCCTTCGGAGAGCGCTAGGCTCTACACTACACGCGGAGGGTGCGGGAGTGCTCGGACTCGACCTGGGA
>JAPPOR010000507.1 GCA_028817905.1 Myxococcales bacterium | reverse complement strand
CTGTATTTTCGACTGAAGCGAAAGCCCTGCGGAGTCGAGCAGTTGTGCGAGGGCCCGTGATTTGGTGATGGATGCGGGCTAGTCCTCTTGACCTGCGGCGCATCGCAGCAGGAACCATCTCGACCGAACTTGACTCAAATGCTCGCGATCATCCCGGTCAAGGGGACTAGTCCAGCTTCTTGATCCGCATGCGGGCGACCACTCTCCTGTGGGATGGTCGTCCGAAGGGATCACCGGACACCAGCGAGCGTCGAAGTCGCACGATCGTTAGTTCGTCGCCCGCGGCGATCGGGTCACCCACCTCGCGCATGCTGCGAGCGATGGCGTGGAGCTTGCGTCGGCGCGCCTTGCGCCGCCTTGTACGCGCCGCGTCCCGCATCTGGCGAAGGTAGGGAGCATCCTTCAGGTACTTGAAGTATTCGCTGTCGTAGCCGTCGAGGACGGTGCCGTCCTTGCGGTGAAGTACAAAGCTAAAGTTGTCCCGGTGGGTCGGAAAGCGGCGATGGAACCGTGGCATGACGGCTAGCGGCCACGAATCATGCCCCATGAAACCCGCGCTCAGGATGCCGGCGAGCAGCACTACGCCCGCCGCCGTGGTGAGTCGAGGGATTCGGACTGGAGCGCGCCGGGTTTCCTCGTCAGCACGGGCGAGGGCGTCGTCGGAAAGCACGAGCAGGCGATCGACGACGGGCACGCGATCCAGGCGCAGGAAGCGCGCGACGCTGGGGACGTCGATGAAGACGACGTAGCACCTCTTGAGCTGTCCGAACGAGATCTTCATCAGCAGGTCGGTGGCCGTATGAAATGAATAGCCGGTCGCAATCAGGGCCCACTTGGCGCGAGGAAAGACCAGCGAGAACACGAACAGGGTCTCGAACAGAACCGTCGCGACCGACATGGGGCGCCACAGCCATGGATACAGGTCGACGCGGAGGGCGGGTCGGAAGGTCACCAGATCGATCCATTTGGCACGCAGCAGTCGCACCAGGTTGTCACCCCAGAGCCACAGATCGCCCGCGTCCCATAGCTTCCAGAATCCCGGGAAGAAGTACACGAGCCCGATCACCAGCCACAGCAGGCGCATCGGCCGTCCATAGCGCACCGACGGGCGCGGATCGGTCACCAGGCGGGTCTTTCCAGCCCGGAACGTTTTCCACAGGGCATCCACCGAGAGCGCATCCCCGCAGCGGCTGAATGCCAGCACCAGGGCACACCAGTAGAGGAAGTGGTAGTGGTTGATCTTGCCGAAGAACTGGGGGATGGCTAGCACGTACAGCGCCAGCGCGCAGGTTAGGCCCATGGTCGCGCGTGACAGGACGCCGAACATGGCCAGGGTCGCGCAGACCTTCATGGCGATGCCAGCGAGCGTGATCGACTCCGCGTCCATCGGCAGCGAGGGCCCCAGTTCTTGCCATCCGGGCGGGAACCTGCGCAACGCCGGATCCATCTGAGCGTAGCGGGCGACACGCGTGGTGAGGCGGTCCGAAGCGAGTTCGCGGGCGATGATGATGCGCGCGAGCCCCAGGTTGAGGGCACTACATTCGGCCCAATAGAAATCGCGCAGTCTTCTGCGCATTCCGGGCACAAAGATGGCTGTAGCGAGCGCATGGACGGCCGCCGTCACCATCCCGACTCTACCCCCGGCCATCCCCCCCATCGCCGCGCCGCCTAACATAATCCCACGCGTGGTGCACCACTGCCGCGGCTGGGTACCCGCGAGTTTTGGGGGTGGTGGGGGAAAGGGAGCGGGGATATACGGGCCGCGGCCGGCGGCTGCGTAGCGTCGCAGCCGGGCGACCGCGGGGGGACTTCGTGCAGGGGCGATCGATTTGTCGCAACCGTGCCTCCGCGGGGCCGATGGGACCGGCATGTGGCGAACACTCCGCCCCGGCATCAGGAGGTCATGATGGTGTGCGAGATACAAAAGGCCTTGGCTTGCGCAGGCCGCTGGGGACCGATCGGCTTGCTGGCCCTGGCGGGCGGATGCGTTCCCGACGTGCCGTTTGCCAGCGGAGGCCCCGATGGCGGTCAGCCCGACGGGCCCGAGCACGCGCGTGACGGTATCACCGGGACGCCGTCGGCCCGCCCCGGGGGGCCGAACATGAGGACGGGCGACCCGGCGGTTCCGGACAACGCTGCTGCCCCGAACGGCCCCGGTGACCCCTCCGAGGGTAATCCCGCTGGGCGGTCCGCCGGGGGCAGTATCGATCCTGCCGCCGTGGAGGACACCACCATGACTGCGTACCACTGTCAGGCCGACAGCGACTGTGCGGAGAGTCTCGTGTGCCGGAACGAAGCGTGCGTCTTCGAGCCGCCCGACCGTTTTCCCTCGTCAACCGTTCAGACCGTCGGTGGCGGCTTGGTTCGCGGTGCGGGCCTGCGACTACAGCTCCGCCTGGGAGCGCCTTCTCCTGCCGGCCGCATGAGCGGCGGTGGTCACCAACTCACCCTGGGCCCACTCGCGGGCCCCTGAAGCACCTTGTCATCGATGGAGATCCGAACATGACCAAGCACAAGTATCTGTCACGGACGCTGCTATTGGCCCGAGCGGTGTTGGGCCTTCTATGGGTCCAGCCGGCCTGGGCACAGGACGCTCCTGGCTTCATCCCGGTCCAGGGCTCACTGAGCGCTGACGACGGCACGCCGCGCAGCGGGATGCACACGATGGAGTTCCGACTGTACGCCCAGGAGCAGGGTGGCTAGGCCTTCTACGCGGAGACCCAGGAGGTCAGCGTGGACGGAGGCATCTTCACGGCCTACCTGGGTGACGGCGCTCCGACGGACCTGGGCAACGGCTCGGCCAGCCCCGCCCTCGATCTCGCCACCTTCGCCCAGCGCCCTCGGGGTGTCACCTTCCTCGGCGTCACGATCGACGAGGATCCGGAAATGACCCCCCGCCTCCAGCTCGGCTCCGTGCCCTTCGCTGCCTTCGCCCAGAGCTGCGGCAATGCCAACACGGTCGCGGGCAAGCCCGCCTCCGCCTTCCAGCCCAAGCTAGCCGGCAGCTGCCCCACCGATCAGGCCGTCGTCGGCGTGGGCGCCGACGGCTCTCTCATGTGCGCCGCCACCGCCGGCCCCCAAGGCCCGCCAGGCGGAACGTGTCAACGTGAATGAGACAGTCGACGTTTGAGTTTTATGTGGTGATCA
>JAPPOR010000065.1 GCA_028817905.1 Myxococcales bacterium | reverse complement strand
CGGTCGCCGAAAAGCCGTGTGAAGCCGAAACCCTGCGCGATCCGACGCAGGGTTCATGAATCATCCGGGCTAGTGAGTTCGACGATAGGCCAGGTGCCCTTGGCTCACGGTCCCAACGCGCTGCCATTTGCCCTTGTCCTTCCGAATGGCTCGCTGCTGTTTGGAGCCCGACTTGACGGTGACCCATCGAGTGCCCAACGCTTCGAGCCTGGACAGGAAGGCCTTGGTTCCCTTCCATTTTGCGTACGCGATACGATTGGTGTACCGCTCATTCCACAGTGGACCGGGGAAAGTGTAGTGATTGATGATTGCAACCGTCGATCCGGCTACCAGTTCCCGTTCCCGAGCCAGCGCGACCGTTTGTGCTGGGAGCTGTGGGGTGAGGCGAAAGGCTGCGCGCTCGAGGGGCGACTGGCGAGCCAGCTCAAGCGCGGTCTGCGTGGGGACGCCCCACGCGGAGCGCAGCGGGTAGATCGCCGCAGCGGCGATCAGGACGATGCCTGCGCAGACGGTACTTCGGTAGGGCAAGCGCGAGAGGACGACGGCCAGGAGGATCAGGTAGCCCAGGACCGCGTGGAGGTTGAGCCGGGCCCACCACCACGCCGGTGAAACCACCACTGTCGCCATCAGCGTCGCTGCCGTCCCGAGCGCAAGCTTCGACGTGCGACGAGCACGACGATCCGGGTCGCGCACACAGCGCCACAGCAGAATCAGCACGCCGGCGAACGCGAGTGGCCCCGACCAGGGGAGCACGGGGCCATAGCTGTGTTTCCGTACATCGGGGTAATAGGTTTGTGTGGAGTCCGGCCAGGCGATGATGTCGCGGATGCGCTGTCCGGTTCGCCCTTGGTGCTCATCGAAACGAACCGGCCCCTCCCAGTCGATCCCGAGCCCCTCGATCGTGAGTGTGGCGGGCCACAGAGGGTTTCCGGTGCGCAGGCCGTTGCGAACGTAGTAGCCGCTGCCGAGGGCAAGCATCAGCGTGCCCGCGACGAAAGGTGTGATGATGTTCGGAAAGCTGGATCGACGGAACGCCAGGGTGCGGCAAAGCAGAAGGCCTAGCAGCAGTGGTGCCAACAACATTCCCGTGCTCTTCATGCCCATCATGAGGCCCAGTCCCAGGCCGATGGGAAGCGCGTCTCGGGGCCGGACGGTGGGCCGCACGAGCAGGGCGAGTGTGGCCGCGACGAACGTGATGAACGTGACGTCGACATAGGTGCTGCGTAGTTGAAGGGCCACCGCAGGCAGGAGAAAGAATACTAGCGAGACTGCCAATGCTCCCGCCCGCTCTGCAGCAAGGCGCCGCATGGAAAGGTACGTTGAAGCGATCAGGAGCGGCGAAAGGAGCGTGTTGGGGAGCTCGACCAGCGTGCGCCCACTGAAGATCGCAAACCAGAGGCTGAGCATCTCTGACGTCTTGGGATAGCCGTTGACCAGATTCAGCTTGCTCGGCACGTCGACCCACTTGAAGCCGTGGTTCTGGATCGTAAACCCGACGATCGGGTCGTGGTACCACAGCCCGTCCCACCCGCTCGGTGGCGCCAGATAGCTGAGCAGCGCCGTCCATATCAGGATCACACCCACCGGGACGACTCCCAGGGTCGCGACGAACCGTGTGTCGACAGACGTGAAGACGCGCGCGAGCCCGCGCGCGCAGGCCCGGAGGTGGCCCCGCGCTGTTGGAAGACCGCCCCTCTGCGCACCGTAGCCAGCGACCGCGCCAGACAGCACCAGGGTGCCGAGAGCGAGCGGGGCCGGCCTGAGTTGTTCTAGCCATCCAAGTACCAGAATCGGGCCGCAGGCGAGCGTGGTGGCATAGATCCCGGCGACGACCAAGGTCTCCAACGGGTGCTCGGGATGTGTGCGCGTAGCGGCCGTCCACGCCGCGGTGACAATCAGCGTCCCCAGGATCAGCGAGCCGGCGATGGGCAGGGCGTGTGGCAGGTTTGCTCCGTAGGATGACGACCGCCGGCGACTCGTCTACCACAACTTCGACTACGATCATATCGATCGGTTGGCCGGCTTGCGATGGTCAAGGCCGGTCGCTGCTCTGCGTCGCACCGGGCCTCGCGCTTCCGTCAGGCGTTGGCCTTGCGCGCGGTCGGCGCGCTGGATGGGCCTTGCGTGCGTACTGGCTGAGCACGGCGGCGCCCCGGCGCCGTCGAAATACGCGCTTGTACCGCCGCGACTTGCGTACCATCTTGCGAAACCGCTTGGTCTTGGTCGAGTACGTGCTCGCCAGCCACCAGAAGCGCTCGGCATCTCCAACGACATCCTCGATGCGCTTCTGCCGGTTGAAGTGCGTGACGGTTCGCGCTGAAAGCGGTGCGTCTCGGCGCTGTTGGTAGTAGTGGACGAAGCGGTTGGCACCGGTGCCGACGATCACGCTGCTTTGGTTCGTGCGGTCCACAAGAAGTTGGATGTACTCCCGCCAGGGAGGCTTGGTGTCAGCCCGGTAGTACTCCTGCACGTGGGGAACGATGAGAAAGACCAGCCCCAGAAGCGTGAGCAGACCCAAGCGATGGGGAAGCCGAGCGATTCCCACGCCAGCGATGGCGAATGCCGGGACTGCTATCCACAACAGGGTCCGCACAAACGTCATGTTGGCCTTGTAGAAGCTGACGACGGCGCACGCCACAAGCGCGAACAGCGGCCACGCCGCGAGCACCCAGGTGTGCGCACGGGCTCTACCTGGCGCGACCACAGCGAGCATGATGGCTGCTGCGACCAGCCATGGGAGCAGACCCTCCAGGTCAAGCAGCATGATCGGGGCGAGTTGATCGGCTGCTAGTTTCCACGTGAACGGGCTCTGTTTCCACCGGTCGAAGGTGTCGGACTGCGCGAGCAGGTGCGGGATCCATGGCGACCAAAGCAACAGCGCGAGGCCTTGGCACAGGACCCAGTTGCGCGCGAAGCGCAACCGCGCTCCTCGAGAAAGCAGCCACAAGCAGATACCCGCGCCTTGCAGGCCGATGACGTAGAACACCGCTGTGTTGTGCAGGTAGAGTGGGGCGACGGTGCCGACGAGCAAGAGGACCCACGCCATCGATGCGGTGCGTTCCTTCGGCTGCCGCAACCTCGGGCCAAAAGGTAGCGCATTCCGACTCTCGGGCACGGACAGGAGCAAGGCTATTGCCAGCACACCGATTGCGGTGAAAAACGTGACCATGGCGTACATGCGCGCTTCCTGCCCGTAGTGGATTTGGCTAGGAGCGAGCGCCACGAGCAGGCCGGCTGCAAGGCCAGCGATCGGGCCCGAAAGCAGTGCGCCGATGCCGTAGGTTACGGCCGCCGCGCCGGCCCCGAACACGGCCGACGGCAGCCGTAGGGCGGCTTCGCTGTCGCCGAGGGCTGGCATCAGGTAGTGCAACAGCAGGAAGTACGTCGGAACGTGCTTGCGGCGCAGCGAGTCCCGAACGAGCTTGTCGGGCTCGTAGCTAGCGCGGGCGTAGGAAATCGCTTCGTCGATCCACAGGCTCTCGCTTCCGAGATCGTTCAGACGAAGGCCGAGTGCAACCAGGAGGATAGCCAGCGCGAGCACTGCATGGGACCACCCCTGCGCGCTCATCGGCTTCGCCGGCACGGGCGCGCCACGGACGTCGGGGCCAATCGAGAAGCGTTCTGCAACGTCCTTGTCGTTCACCCGTGGGATCCGTTCATGCGCCGTTGGGCCGGCATCCTACGCGACCCTTCCGGCGCTCGGCCAGATCTCGGGGACATTTCCTGTCGCGATTGATGCACGTACTTCGCGTCAGATGGCGACTAGGTGAATGATCCGGGCTAGTTTTAGGGCTAGTTTTGGGAGCCATGCACGGTATCGATCTCGAGCCCTATATCCGCTTCGAAGCCGCTCACGTGTCCTCGACGTTGCGGCGCTTGCTGCCGCAAGAACAGATCGTGGACAACCTGCGCGCGGACTTGGACCACGAGCTGACCTTGCGTACCAGTGCAGCTCGGGCGGCCCAGTATCGAACGCAATGTCCCATCGACGGCACGACCCATCGCGACTACATGCTGCGCGAGTTCGACTTGGGCAGCGACGGTCGCGTACTCGCGGGCATCCACTTTGCGGGTATGGACCCTCGCCGCCCGTTCGTGGGGGTGCTTGCGCGTACCGAGCCGCTGGCCGACGTCGATGCGGTCCGGCGCGTGGGTAGGCACCTCTGCGATGCGTTCGCCAGTTTCGAGCCGCAGTGGTTTCGGCTCTGGGACCATGCGGCCGATCGGGGCCTTTCTAGCATCGCCGGCGTGTGCGTCGACATGTTGCTGGTCGCTGGCCGGCTGGTTGAGCTGCGCGCCCTTCCGGTGCCCGAGACGTCTGCTTCGCTGGCATTGCGCCCGTGCCGCGCGACTGACATCTACCCAGCCTACTGTGCCATCTTCGAGCGCTTCTTCGCGGCACAGCCGAGCTGGCGCGGCCGCATCCACGTGGAGAGCGAGGAGGCGCTGCGCCAGGCCGAGACCGATGGCGCTTTGCGCCGCGCTTTCGTCGGGGGCGAGCCTGCCGGCTTTTTCGCTGTGGTCCCGGCACGCGAGCGGGCCCTCAGGGGTTACGTGATGCTCGAGGAAATCCTTGATACCCCGTTCCGTGGGTGTGGTCTGGCGCCGGCGCTCCAGCGAATGCTGCTCGACCACATCGACGCGGATCGCGATGCGCTCCTGTTCGGGCACATCGACGGCGCAAACCTGCCCTCGCTGCACACCGCTCGTCGCGTAGGGCGAAAGGAGGTCTGCCGTACGGTGTTCGTGCCCTTTGGGGAAAGCTCCCCCCAGTCTCCCAGGGGAGCCTTCTGGTGAAAGGTAGCAGACGCGAGCGGGGCTCCGTCCCCGCCCAACAAGGCATGGAACCTTGCGGACTCCGATGACGACGTCGCCACGAGCCTGTATGAGGTGATCCCACCGCCCATCACTGCCTGGAGCACCGAAGGTGCGACCTAGAATCCTTGATACAACGCGAACAAGGAATGATGAGCCCTCCAAACTTGACTCATTTGTAGACGGGATCGCTTGTCAAGGATTCTAGACGTCGGGTTGCTCCCGTTCCACCTCGTAGAGCTCCATGAGGAACCGACGGCGCTCTTCGATGGGCATCAGGGCAACGCCGCGCTCGATGGCCTTGTCAATTTCCTCCAGTTGGCGCCTTAGCCTTTGCGCTTCCTCGTCATCCTGCCGCGCGCGACTTCGCAGCGCGAGGACGGCCTGTTCGCGGTGGTATGACAGGTCCGCGCTGTCGATGGACGGGTAGGGCCGCCTGCCCGTGGTGCCGATCATCGTTGGTCTCCTAGCTCGGGTTCCTCGGGCAAGTGAGCAATCCCCGTGCCATGCAGCCCCGGGGCCGCAATCTTTGATGTCGCTGCACGGTTTTGCCTGGCTGCGTGGGACCATAAGCGCAATATTTGCGGCCTCTACGCTGGGCGCGCAAGAAGTGCGGCTGCTTGGTAGCCCTATGACGCGTTCGGCAGTGGCAGCCAAAGCTGCCATCGGATTCCGTCCTCCGCCCGCGTGCACTCGGCCTGGCCTCCGAGCTCGTTTTCGACCAGTCCGGTGACGATGCGCATGCCGGTGCCAGGCTCGGCTGTGCCTACCCTGGGACCATCGAGCTCATGCCAATCGAGCGTGGTTCCCTCACGGTCGGGAGCGGTCCAGCGCACGATCACCCGACCGCGGGCACTGGATAGCGAGCCGTGCTTGGCGGCGTTTACACTCAGTTCGTGCAGCGCCATGCTGAGGGGCTGTGCCATGGTGGCTGGTAGCTTGACCTCGGGGCCCTCGACCTCGACCCGCCCGCCACTAGCGAAGGGGGCGAGCGTGCCATCCACGATCGCGCCGAGTTCGATTCCCTGCCAGGCGTCGCGGGCGAGCATCTCGTGGGCCCTGCACATCGCGAGCACACGAGCCTCGAAACGCTCCATGAAATCGCTCATGCCCCGGGAGGGCTGCGCGCTCAGACGCATCAGCCCGAGGATGCCTGCCAGATTGTTCTTCACGCGGTGGTCGAGCTCCCGCATCAGCAGGCGGCGGTGGTCTTCGACCATTTTGGCCTCGCTGATGTCGCGCACGACGGCGGTCAGGATCGGCTTGCCATCCAGGTTCAGTTGCGAGATGGAGACCTCTACCGGGAACTCTTCGCCTCCCTTGCGAAGGCCGATTGCCTCGAGACGAGGGCGGGTCCTGGCGCTGTCACTACTGCGCGCCATGTCATCCACCAGGCGATGGTGGTGGGCGCGGATGCGTTCGGGCAAGAGCGTACCGAGCGGTTGTCCGATGACCTCCCTGGCCTCGAAGCCAAAGATATCCTCGGCGCACTTGTTGAAGAGTATGATCGTCTGGTCCGCGTCCACAGACAGGATACCCTCTCCAGCCATCTCGAGCACGCGCGCAAACCGCGCGCGGTCAAACCGCAGGTCCTCTTCGGCCTGTTGCCGCACGGCGACCTCGCGCCGAAGGTCCTCGTTGAGTGTGGCCTTGTCCAGTGCGGTCGCCGCGTGCGACACCAGTGCTTGCAGTACGGGCAGCCGCTCGCGTGAGAGCGCGTCGGCGGCGAGGTTGTTCTCGAGATAGAGTACACCTAGCATTCGGTGTTGGCTCTGTAGCGGAAGACACAGAACGGATCGCACGTCGCGGGACGTTAGGTGAGGGTCATTGGCGAAGGTCCCGGCGTCGGCAGCCGCGTCTCGAAGGCCGAACGCGTTGCCGGAACGAGCCACGTAGCGAATGATCGAGGTGGCAGCTGGGATGGCCTGCGACAGCGGGACACCTTCCAGGTCAACGTCTGCGTTCACCTCCAGGCGAGCGCGGACGACCAATTCCTGATCGCCATCCCTTGTGGCGAGCATCCCGCGCTGGGCGCCCGCGCTCTCGGCGATCACCTTCAGTGTCCTGGCGAGTAGTTGCTCCAGTGAACTCTCCTCGAGAATCGTCTGGGAAACCTTCAGCAGGCTGGCCAGGTCGAGCGATTCGAGACGCACCGTTCGTGTCAGCGAAGCTGGCTCGCTTGTGGGGGCTTGGGCAAGGCGGGCCCACGCACCCCAGCGCTGGTAGGCGGCCTGGGCGGCTTGCTCATAGGGGGCCGCCAGGCGGGCCCGTGCCCGTGCCCGGTAGAAAGCCGCGGCACGCTCACAGGCGAGGGCTTCGTTGAGCAGGAAGCGGTTTTCACGCGCTGAATCGATCGCGTCGTCGTATCCTTCCATGGCGACCGCGAGATCCCCATCTAGTTGCGCAAGCTCGGCCCGAAGCAGGCTGGCCTGGTGGCCGTAGGTTGTCGGCGCGTGGCAGGCCCACTTTCGATGCTGCTCTGCGGCGGCCGCCACCGTGTCGCGTAAAGCGCCGCGCTCCTGCGCCGGCGCGTCAGCGTGCGCAGCGGCACACGCCAGTGCGCTGTGAAACTGGTAAACGGGCGCCAGGTACCAGCCGGGCAGGTTGGCCGCCAGCGGTTCCGACTCGCGCGCGATCGCTAGCGCCAATCGCCTGTCGCCGAAGATGTTTGCAAGCGAGAGGCGACACATCAGGACGATGAAGGGCGTCAGGATGTCATTCTGCTCGCGCCCGCGGGCCAGTACTGCTTCTTTTTCAGGCCAGTGCCGGTCGGCTAGTTCGCAGGGTGTCGAGCACGCAACCCGCAGGTTCTGCACGGTCGCGCGAACCGCGTGATAAAACTGGACATTGTTGGGGTCCACCTTGCGGAGCGCAGGCGTGATGAAGTCGAGGGTGGCCTCCACTTCGTCGAGATCGCAGGCTCCCCAAAACGACATGAATAGATGGATGATTGCGCAGTAGCCGGCCCACTGATAGGAGCCGTGTTCCACTCCGCTTTCAAAGCCACGTAGAAGTTCCGCTCGCGCGGACTCCACGGGTTCTTTGTAGTGGCACACGAAGGTCCCCCACATGTCGCGGATCAGGGCTTCATGCACCTGTGCCTTCCGGTATCGCTCTTCTGTCAGCCGTAGCGCCAGCTGGCCAAAGCGATAGGCCGTATCGTAGTCCTGGAGGCTGTTGGCGAGCGTGATCGAAGAGAAGAATACGAAGCCAACTCCGGCGTGCTCGCTGTTGCCGTGCTCAATGGTGAGCTCGGTCATGCGCAGTCCGATCAGCACGACGAGGGGAGAACCGAGAAAATAGGCTGGTGCGAAGCACTCGCGAAGCAGGGCCATCGCGTGCACTTGGAGCGGATCTCGAATGTCTGGCAGGTCGTAGAGCCCTTCAATGTCGAGGCCGTCTACCAGGGTTGCCGCACGCCCAACACCTGTGGCCACGTCTTCGGGGGTCGGTTCGGAGGGCAAGTCGATCCCGAGCTCGCGTAGCGCTTCAAGGCCCACGTCGAGGGCTCCCCGCAGGTCGTTCTTCATGCGAAACAGCATGGCGCGGTACGCCTGGATTCGGCAGCGCTCGGGCATGCTCCGCACGTGTGCGAGGGCAACGTCCAGGGAATGAATGGCGTCGTCCCAGTGGGCGGTCAGATACTCGAGCTCGCCGCGCTCGACCTGATAGCACAGGGCGAGCTCGTAGACCTGCGACCAGCGGTTCCGGGGGAGCAGTGCGTCCCCTGCTTGGACGAGTGCTAGCGCCGAGGCGTAGGCGGATGACAGTTTGGCCTTGCGGGCGGCGCGCAGGTTGAGCTCGGCCAGGTGCTGTCGTTCACTGGGCTCGTGCAGTAGCACGGATCCCGCGTTGTAGTGCCCCACGATTTCGAAGAGATCGTCCTCGAGTTCGGCTTCTGTGGCGGATTTCAGGAGTAGCCGTCCGATGCGCAGGTGCAGCCGGGGCTGCGTCTCCCTGTCGATCATCGCGTAGGCGGCCTGCTGAACGCGGTCGTGGCCGAAACGAAAGTGGGCGGTCTGTTCAGTCTCGCCTAGATACTCCACCCACCGGTACTCAGCGTCCAGCGGAAGTACAAGGCCGCTTCGGAGCGCCGGCAACATTTGGCGAAAGACGTGGGCCGAGTCCTTGTTTCCCACCCGCGCGAGCGTCCGAATCGGAAAGCGGTTCCCGAAACACGCCGCAAGTGAGAGAAGCGCCTGGGTCTCCTCGGGCAGGGCGCGCAGCCTGCGTATCATCAGATCGACCACATTGTCGGTGTAGTCGAGGGTCCGAAGCGCATCGGCTTTCCACTGCCACGCCTGTGCCTCTCGGCAGAACGAAAAGGCGCCATCTTCCCACAGTGAGCTCAACAGTGCCTTTAGAAAGAATGGGTTTCCACGCGTTCTGTCGTGCAGGAGCCTGGCCAGGCCTATGACTCGCTCGTGCTCGCAGCGCAGGGTATCTGCGAGCAGTTGACTGGTGTGCTCAAGCGAGAGCGGTTGGAGGACCAGCTGCACGACCGGGATGTTTCGCTCGATCTCGTGAATGGTTCGCAGCAGTGGATGACCTGCCTCAACCTCGTTGTCGCGGTAGGCGCCGATCAGAAGCAGATGGCGACAGTCGGGATCACCGGTGATGTGCCGCAAGAGCTCTAGGGTCGGCAGATCGGCCCACTGCAGGTCGTCCAGGAAGATCACCAAAGGGTGGTCGTGGGTAGCAAACGTTCTGGCGAAACGTGTGAACACACGCTGAAAGCGGTTGCGATTCTCCACGGCTCCCAGTACAGGGGCCGGGGGTTGGGCGCCGATGATGGCTTGGACGTCCGGGATCACCTCGATCACGACTTGGCCGCTCTCACCCAGGGCCGACAGGAGCCTGTCTCGCCAGTGGGAGAGCGTTTCGTCATCCTCGCCGAGCAGCTGCTGGACCAATCCGTGGAAGGCCTGCAGCAACGGCGCATAGGGGACATCGCGCCGTAGCTGGTCGAACTTTCCCGAGATAAAACGTCCGCGTTCCCTTACGAGCGGCTTGTGCACTTCCTGAACGAGGGAGCTCTTGCCGATGCCCGAATAGCCGGACACAAGCACCATCAGGCTGCTTCCGTCGTTCGTGCACATCTCTTCAAACGACTCGAGCAAGTGCTTCCGTTGGTTTTGACGACCGTACAGCGTTTGTGGGACGTCCAGGGTGTTCGGAGTGGATGGTGCGCCATCGCCGGACAGGGTGCCGGCGCTGCCGACGGTGCATCGCTTGAGCACTTCAAGCAGGGCGTCAGCACCGGGGTAGCGATCCTCAGCGTTCTTGGCCAACAGCTTCATCACGATCTGACACAGGGCAGCGGGGACTTCTGGCCGGACCTCGTGCAGGGGCTTGGGCGCGCGCGCGATATGGTCGTAGACAAGTCCGAGAGGATCATCTGCTTCGAATGGCGGACGACCTGCCAGCAACTCATACAGGATGGCACCGAGTGAGTAGAGGTCGCTGCGATCGTTGACCTTGCGGTTCATGCGCCCAGTCTGTTCGGGGGAGATATACCTGAGCGAGCCTTCCAGGGTCGTAGGAGTGCCGGCCTGTGGGATCTCCTCACGCAGCTCGGACGCTTGGCCCAAGTCAATCAGCTTGACGGTCCCATCCTCTGGGTGGATGAGGATATTGGAGGGCGAAAGGTCCTTATGGATGAATCCGGCTGCGTGGATCGCCGAAAGGCCGCGGGTGGACGCCAGCGCGATGGCGAGCACCTCGGTCGGAGACAGGGCTTGTCCTGCTCTTTTTTGAGCTAGCGGGAGTCCCCCGAAATCCTCTTCGACGATCGTGACGCCCAGTGCATGGTGCACCAGCTCCAGGTAGGAGACCACGTTTTGGTGCTTGATGCGCTGACCGATCTCAAACTCACGACGCAACGCATTGGCCTGCTGTCTGGAAGGAGGCTCGGAGGTGCTGGTCTTGAGTACGACGGGCATGCCGTCGCGAGTGCGGGTCGCACGGTAGACTGTGCTGTGCCGTCCGTTGTGAAGCAGGATGGGCTGTGAGTAGTCCGGAGTCCCCAGTGCAAGCATTTCTTGCCCCCCGAGCTTCAAACGTTGCGCTGCAGCAGTTGCATCATAGCCGAACGGGCTAGCCCGGATTTATTCATGAACTCCGCGTCGGACCGCGCAAGGCTTCGGCTTCACACGGTTTTCGGCGACCGAAGGGAATATTCCCCGTATTTTCAAGGGCGGCGGAAGCCGTATGAAGTCGAAGAACAAGTCAGGCGACGCGGAGTTCATGAATGATCCGGGCTAACCCGATCTTGTTGGTGAGCTTCTTCGGGAGGATGGTTCTCTCTGGTCCCGCATGTGCTGTTGCGTGAGAACCGCGGCCTCCAGTCCCTCGGCTGCGAATGGCTTTCTCAACAGCATGTGCCCCTTTGGAACCATGCCGCGGCGGCCAAGCTCTTCGTCTCCGTAGCCTGTCATCAGCACGATGGCGCAGTCGTGCTCGGTCGCGAGCCGGTGCGCGAGTTCGAGGCCAGACATTCCCGGGAGCACCAGATCCGTCACCAGGACATGGAGTGGCGACGGGCACAACGAAAGGGCTTGCCGGGGGGTCCGTGCGGCCACCACATGATAGCCGGCCTCACTGAGGACGCGAGAAGCGAAGCGCCTCACGTCATCGTCATTCTCCACGATCAGCACGCTGGAACGATGGGAGCCCGACAGTCGCAGCGGGTGGGCGATGTCGTCGTGAGCTCGAGCCTCGCCGCTCGCGCTGTGCACGGGGAAGTAGAGTCGAAAGGTCGTGCCCTGACCCACCTCGGAATCCAGGTCGACGGTTCCGCGGGCGTCATTGACGATGCTGAGGACGGAGGACAGCCCCAACCCTGTTCCGGCGCCAGCAGGCTTGGTCGTGTAGAACGGTTCGAAGATCCGCGCGTGTAGCTCTTCGGGAATGCCGGCGCCATCGTCACTCACCTCAAGAAGCACGAAGCGTTCCTGCTCTCCCTGCACCAAGCGTTGTGGGATGTCCGAGGCGTCGACCTGTGCTGTCCTGAAGTTCATGCGGCCGCCACTTTGCAGGGCGTCGCGGGCGTTGACCGCTAGGTTGATGACCACCTGCTCCAAGCAGCAGGGGTCGAGGTAGATGCAGGCACCCTGGGCGCATAGTTTCATGTCTACGGCGATGTCGGGACCGACGAGTCGCGCGAGCACGCGTGCGAGCTCCTGAAGAAAATCATCCACAGGGAGCGCGACAGGTTGAGTGATCTCGCGCCGTCCGAAGAGCAGCAACTGTCTCGTCAAGCGCGCGGCGCGAGCCGCCGCGTTTCGGATCTCTTCTGCATCCTCGCGCATTCGCGAGTCCGTCTCGGCGAGTCCACGGCACAATAGTTGGGCGTATCCGGCGATCGGAACCAGCTGGTTGTTGAAATCGTGGGCGACGCTGCTGGCAAGTCGGCCGATGGTTTCGAGCTTTTGCGCGTGTTGGGATCTCGACTCTAGCCGTTTGCGTTCTGTCAGGTCACGGACGATCGCAGTCGCGATCACCTCGCCGTCGAACTTCAGCGTGCTCAGTGACACGTCGATGGGAAAGGCCTCCCCGTCTCGGCGGACGCCTTCGACCTCGCGCAGCGTCATCGGGCGTGACACTACACCCCCCTCCAAAACCGAGTTGGCAATTCGCTTGTGGCGCGTGCGCGAATCGGCGGGAATCAGGACGTCGAGCGATGCCCCCATCAACTCGCTCGCGCGGTAGCCGAAGATCTGCTCGGCGCCGTGGTTGAAGATGATGATTCGCTGCTGACCATCCACGGAGATGATCCCGTCGTGCGAATGGTCGAGAATCGCCCGAAAGCGGGCGTCGATCAGATGCCGCTCGTTTTCGGCCCGCGAGCGGGCCTGCTCGTGGTCGTGGCGCCGCAGCGCCGTGTTGAGCGCGACCCACATGGCCCGCTCGTCGAACGGTTTGAGCAGGTAGCCATCGGGCTCGATCTCTACGATTCTGCTGAGAGTGTTCGCGTCCGAGTATGCGCTCAGGAACACGATGGGCACTTGTCGTTCCTTGCGCAATAGGCGCGCCGTGTCGATTCCGTCCAGCTCGCCCCGCAGGCGGATGTCCATCAAAACCCCGTCCACCAGGGTCTTTTTGCACACTTCCAGGGCGGCCTCGCCACGGTCCACCGGACCCTCCACCACGAACCCCATGCGCTCGAGGCGGGTGGAGACGTCCATGGCGACGATCACCTCATCTTCAACCACAAGTATCTTGCGTCCCGTGATGTCCACGAGCGTCCCCTATGGTGGCCGGTCTCGACGGCCGATCATCAATTCGCTAGCGTAGCATGGGTAGCAGGCTATGCGTGTAGGACTAGAGCCCCACATCTGGGCGGTCCGGCCGGAAGGGCTGACCGAACGGCCAGGCCCGGGCGGCACTTGGGTCTCGGCACCACGTTTCTGCGGTCGACCAGGGAGTGTCCCACATGATGTCCGACATTGATCGTTCCGCCGTTCGAGTGTTGGTCGTAGACGATGAAGACGGCGCCCGGCGCTTCGCCGTACGAGCCTTGACAGACATCGGTTATGACTGTGATGCGGTTGCGAGCACGCAAGAGGCGCGAAAGGCGCTCACGAATGCGCTTTACGACCTGCTTCTGACGGATCTCAACCTGGAGGATGGCACCGGCACGGAGCTCCTGCGCTGGGTATCGCGCCATCACCGGTTCCTGCCTGTGGTGTTGATGACAGGCTATCCAACGGTTGCCAGCGCCGTGGACGCCATGCGCCTGGATGCGGTCGACTACCTGGTCAAGCCCTGCGAGGACCTTGGGAGGGTGGTGACTTTGGCCCTCGAGCGTGCTCGCCAGCGGCGAGCCGACCGGCAGGATTTACGCTCTTGGGCCGTGTCCCTGCGAAATCTGGCGGATCGGCTCGATTCGCGGGCGGGTAGCGACAACGATGACATCGGTGGCGGACAGGTTCGCGACGACGCCATTTGGGACGCCCTTTCGGCGCGCGAACGGGAAGTGGCCCAGGGCTTCGTTTCAGGGCTTTCGGTGCGAGCGATCGCGACCAAACTGGGGATCAGTGAGAACACTGTGCGCAACCACCTCAAGTCGACGTATCGCAAACTCGATGTGAGTTCCCAGGTTGAGCTCATGCGCAAGGTATTCGGGGGCAACTGACAAGGCTGACCCGCGAAGCGCCAAAAGGCCCGCGACCCGCAAGAGAGGGGGCCTCGCCGGCTTGGCCGGCCGGGGAGCGGGCCGCGTAGCCCTCTCCGTGGTGGCCGTACGGACTGGCCGGCTGGTCAGTGGCCAGGGGTGGCAGCCGTTCATGTGATAGAAAGACGTAAAACGGTGGCCGTTGGAAAGATGTATGGACCACCAAGCTACCGACGTGGCGGCGTACCGCCGCGATTCCCTGCGTGTCTTCGGCCGCGAGGCCATGCCGCGCTTCGACTTCATCCTTGAGCGGCTCGAACACCCTGACGCCCGTGCGTGCCGCGAGTGCGCGGATCTCATAGGAGCCCAGCTGCGTGCTTTCGCCGCAGAGGCCTACTTCCTAGGGCTCCTGCGTAGTCACCGACTCGCCAGGCGCGCCGCATCGTCCCTGATGCGACACGACTGCCAAGCCCATGGCGATGACCGAAGTGCGCTGCTGGAACTCACCCGGCACGCAGTTCGGGAACTGCGCCAGGAACTTCACAGCGAACTTGAGACTCTACTGCCGGGAGGTGGCGCATGACCTACTGTCACACAATCGTATACACCGAAGCGCCTCTTGGTCTCGCTGACGGGCTGATCGCGTCCTTGCCCCCTGCCCAGCTGCACCACTCCCTCGATACGTTTTTGCGAGCCGTCGCGGGCGTGCGCTACCGGAGCCTATTCCTTCTGTTGGCGGGGCCGACGACGAATGTCCCCGCGCTTGTACGTCAGACCCTGTCGGCGACGGACTGGGGCCGGTCGGGCCTGCGCCACTTCATCAGCGTCGGGGCGCTGCACCCGTCACCCAAGGAGATCGTCGCAGCATTTCGCGAAGGCTGTGACGGCTACATTCCGTTGCCCGCCACCCCTTCGCAGGTGCGGCGTGGGCTGCCTCGGGAGGTTCCACACGGATTGCAGGCGGGTCCGCACCCGGTGCTTGAGGGCCAGGTGGCGCGGCCACTTGGAAGTCCAAGGGTCGGGTTGGATGTGTCCGCTCGTGAAATTCGCTAGTTGTTTCTCATGGTTGCTCGCCGTGAGGCCGAAGACTAGCCCGGAACATTCATGACCGCGACGCCGCCGACGCCCTCGTTTGTCCTTCGATTCCACAGAACTCTCGCGCCCGCGGAAAGTACGGGGAGTATTCCTGTCGGTCGTCGAAAGCCCTTGTGAAGTCGAGCCCCCGCGTAATCCGACGCCGAAGGCACGAATGATCCCGGGTGCCCGAACGTCGGCGAACAGAGGGCGTCGGGCGTACGTGTGGCGGGCTTGTACCTGCCTGCTTGCCGTGCCACATGACGGCCATGGCGCAGCCCATTCATCTCGGGATCTCCACCTGCCCCAACGACACCTACGCATTTGCAGGCATACTGCTCGGTGCTGTGGACACGGAAGGTCTGGCATTCGAGATCGAGCTGCTGGACATCGCTGAGTTGAATCAGCGTGTGTGTGCGGGCGACTTCGACGTCGCCAAGGTGAGCTTCAGCGCGGCGCTGGGGTTGACCGATGAGGCGGTGGTCCTGCCGGTCGGGGCGGCGCTCGGCTACGGCGTCGGGCCTCTTCTTCTCGCTGCGCGGCCGGGCGTCGCGCCGGATCGTTTCGATGGTGGATCCGAACGGGGGGCGCCTCCACGGGTGCTTTGCCCGGGCCCCAGCACGACGGCGACCATGCTCTACCGCATGTTCTATCCGCAGGGACCGGAGCCGCAGCACGTGGTGTTCTCGGAGATCATGCCGGCGCTCGCGGAACGCCGTGCGGACTTTGGCGTGTGCATCCACGAAGGGCGCTTCACATGGGAGTCGCAAGGTCTGCATCGGGTTGAGGACCTTGGCGAGCGATGGGAGCGTACGACGGGTTGCCCCCTTCCCTTGGGCGGCATCGTCGCTCGCCGTCGGCTTGGAGATGTGCTGGATCCGGTAGTCCGAGCGATCGCGCGCAGCCTCGCCTATGCGGACGGGCACCGGGCACAGGCGCTCGCCGTGATGAAGACCCACGCGCAGGAGATGGCCGACAGCGTGATCTGGGGGCATGTGGAGCTCTACGTGAATCAGCGGACGCGCCACCTCGGTCCCGACGGTGAGGCGGCCCTCAAGACCCTGCACCGAATCGCGCACAGCAGCGGCTTCCTGCGCCAAGACGCGCCGCCGTTGACAGTCTGGGGCCGAGCGAACACCGCCACGCCGTGAGGCAGGATGGTCGTTGGTCGCAAGGGGCCGCATTGCCAGCGGCCGCTCTGGAACGCCCCCTGAGCCCACGAGCCGCTCTGCCTGCGTTTATCCAGGGGACGGTGTCATTCGATGTGGCCGACGTGTCACATACTTGTCACTTGTGCAATTGGTACACAGAATTCCATGCGGCCATGATGTGCACATGTAGGCAGAGGGGCAATGGACAGGGGTGTCTTGCCATGGCGAGGTGCATTTCCGGCACGCGCGGGCAGCAAAGTTGCCTCGTCCGCACCCGATGGCGCACAAGGGACCGATGGGTCGAGCTTCTGCACTCAGCCGAATCGCAGCCGCCGGCCGAACGCGGGTGTGGGTGTTGGTTTCGGTGCTGGCGGCTCCCGCGAACGCGGCAGCACAGGCCGTGCCCGACTACCTAGCGGATACGGCGCCCACCTCGGCTGGCGATGAGCAACCCGCTCTTTCCGAGCCCACGCGCCCTGAGCCTTCCTACCGCGGCATGCTGGCCGCAGGCTACCTGCTCGCCATTCCATCTGCCGCGATGACCGGGGGCGTTGGCCTGTTGTTGCCTGTCGGGATGCACTATCACCACCACAACGAGACAGCGGGGCTTCGCGCGCTGTTCGGCATTCTGGGTGGGATCGCGGTCGGAGGCGTCGTGGGAGCCCTGGCCGCCCCACCCCAGGGTGGTTTTCAGCTGACCCCCGGGATGGCTGTCGGCATGACGAGCGGATTCTTTCTGTGGGGCGCTCTGGACGTTGCCTTCTTCGGAATAGGTGGATATGCCCGCGAAAATGCGCCGGGTGTGCTTGCCTGGTCGGTTGACGTGCGGCCCGACGGACGCGGTGTGGCGGCCTCGGTCGGTGGCCGGATCTAGGCTGAAACTTCCCTTCGGGAAGCTCCAGGCCAGGTTTTTGTTGACGGAGAGGGCCACGCGGGCCACGCGGCCCTCTCCCCCCGCCGGCCAAGCCGGCGGTGCCCCCGTCTCTTGCGGGTCGCGTGTGCCTAGCCCGCATCCATCACCAAGGCACGTGATGATCGTGCAAGTGATCGGCTTCG
>JAPPOR010000498.1 GCA_028817905.1 Myxococcales bacterium | reverse complement strand
TTCAGAGACAGGTTGGGGGGCAGAACCACGCTTTGGCAACAGCACGCGCCGCTGGGGCCCTTGTTCCGAGACCTGTTTGATCCAAAGTACCCAGTAGGTCATCAGACCGCGCCCGTGGGCAGCGAAAGTCGGAATCATGCCAGTCCAAGCAAGTTCGTCTTCCCTACTGATCCGATACGCCGAGCGACCGGAAGCGCGGTTGCGCGTCCTGTGTTTCCCGCATGCTGGCGGTGGTGCGTCTACGTTCGCCTCGCTCAACCGAGCCTTGCCGTCGGACGTTGAGGTCTGCGCGTTGCAGCTGCCCGGGCGGGGCACGCGCCGGCAGGAGCCGCCTATTGTCGAGATGGCAGAGCTGATGGAGGCACTGGGGGGTGAGCTCGGGGCACACGAAGACAGACGGCTCGTGCTATTCGGCTACAGCCTCGGTGCGTTGATTGCGTTCGAGTATGCACGTGCCTTGCGTACCCAGGGTGCGCGGCCGCCTGTGCGGCTGCTGGTCAGCGCGGCCCGGGCGCCACACCGTCGGATCGTCGGCCGGACCAAGCTCGGGCAGCTTCCGAGTGGTGAGTTTGTGCGCGAGATGACGCGCCGCTACGACGGCATCCCGGAGGCGATCCTGAAAGCCCCGAGCGCGCTTGAGTATTTCTTGCCCGTCCTACGTGCCGACGTGCAGCTAGTGGAGTCGTACCGCTATGCGCCGGAGGCGCCACTTGAATGTCCAATCTTTGCATTCGGCGGCGACACGGATCCACGCGTGCCTCCGGGAGAGCTGGAACACTGGTCGGTTCATACGCGCTCCGCGTTCGAGTCGCAGGTGTTCAGCGGGGGTCATTTCTTCATTCAGAGCGATCGGCGCACGTATCTTGCCGCTGTGCACGACGCGATAGCCGGTATCGTGGCGTGAGGTAGCGTGCGAGGCCGGTGGTTCTCAGGTGCGCACGCTTGCCGGGGCCAACTCCGGCGGCCCCCGCCGCGCGGCGCGGTCTCGCCGGTCTTGGCAAGGGGGCGTACGCGGCAAGCGAACTAGGCAGCCCTGGTAACCGGGGGTTCCAGCTCCGCGAGTTAGAGCGTGCGCCGCCGCGGAGCGCGCCGCATCTGCTTGTGACAATCTTGGGACTCTCAGCCTCGATTGACACCGCGTCTCCAGGCACCCACGCCTTGTGGCGCAAGCTGCGTCCAGTCGAGGTTGAGCAGCGGATCGCTGCCGCTCAAGTGCGCCGCCAGGTTCTCCAATTGACTGACGCCCCAAAAAAGCTCGTTCCCGGTCAGCATGCTTGGAACTCCGAAGACGCCGCGCGCGATCGCGGCGTCGGTCTCCGTACGCAGCCGCTGCTTAGTCTCGTCGGACTGTGCGCGATCGAGCAGTTTGGCGGAAGACAAACCTGCCCCTGTGAGCGCGTCCGCGACCTCGTCACGGGAGCTGAGGTCTCCCCCCCTGGCCCAGCCGAGCGCGTAGAGCGCCTGAGTGGCCGCCCGGCGCTCTTCTTCCCCTTCCGTTGCCCATGTCACGCGTAGGGCAAGCAGCGGATTGAAGGGATGCAGTCTGGGAGAGCGAAACGGGATGTCCCGCCGCAACGCGTAGCGCAGGCACTCTTTGAACACGTGCTGCGACTTGGGCGGGATCTCGGCAGGACCGCGCTGCCCCCAGTGATTCAGGAGCGCGGGAAACAGCACCGGGCGAAAGACGGCAGCGGCGTTGGCCCGCGTGCAGACCTCTCCTATCTGCACCGAGGTCAGGTAGGCGAATGGCGAGAGGTAGTCGAAATAGAAGTCGACTTTGCGCATTTGGCAAGCATCTACCGCTGCGGACCGTATGGCAAGCGCCGGGCACCAATCAAGAAGAGCCGAGGATGCCAACTGCTGACGTCATGTCATATGTGGAGCTCGATCTCGGTGGTCAGCACGGGGCGGAAGTTCGTTGGGCGGTGTAGAGAGGAAGCGCGGTCGGTAGCTTGGCACTGGGCGACCCGATTTGTTTGGTCCTTACGCATGTTACAGCGCTTGGTGCGTCGTGAAGGACGCGGCGTGAGTCCAACGAGTTCAGCTTGATGGACTTCTGGGCGACCGCGGCGAAGACCCCAGGGGCCGGAGTCACGCTCTGGTCATGTGAGTAGGTATCCAGGGCGCCGGGGTACGGCGCGTTTGGGGTGGCGTTGTCGTCACCTGCGAAGGGGCGAGTGAGTCTCTAGGCTGTTGCGTGGGCGTGAGGGCGCTCAGTACACCCTGGAGGTAGCACGATGATCGGAACCAGCGAGAAAGAGCGCAGGCGTAGACTTTTTCAAGCGCATATTGACGCGGAGAACGACCATGATCTCGACGCGATCATGGCGACGTTCGCTGAACGGGCTGAGAATAGTTTCAACACGAGCTTGTTCTTCGGGTACCGGGAGATCGCGGCCGCGCACGTTGGGATCGGCTTTAGCGATTTTCCTGGTGCCTTTGAGGACCTGCGGTCTGAGACCGAGTCCATCTACTACACGGAACGGGAAATCGTCGCGGTGGCGCGTCTGCGCGGCCGTTTCGTTCGCCAGCTTGGGGTGTTGTACCCACCGACGGGCGAAGAAGTCGAACTACTGGGTCTGGCGGCCTACCGCTTTGACGACCAGGACAAGCTTGCGCACGAGCGCGTTGTGATGGACTTTGGACCGCTTGCGAGGGCGGTATGAAGCGCGCTACATCAAAATCGGGTGGGGCGCTCGAGTTCACCGCGCCCCTGTCTCGGCGCGGCCTTCTGGCGGGGATCGCGGCGGCTCCGGTCTTGCCGCTCGCCGAGTGCCCCCAGCGTGTGGGCAACGATGGCGCAGCCGGGCTGAGAGAGCGGGCGCGTACCGGCGGACGCGGTGCACCGGAGCGCTTCGTCGAGCAGTTTGTCGGTGGCTACAACCGCCGGGACATTCCGCTGATGCTGCGGTCGGTGGCGCGCGATGCGGTGTGGACCGTCAATCGTCAGCTTGTCCTCGAGGGCCGGAGTCAGATCCGCGAGTTCATTGTGGCGTATGGGGCCGAACCGGGCGCAGGTCCGATCGCCAACGGACGCATGGTCAACGAGGTGTCCTTCCTGGCCGGCGATGCGGTGCTCTTCGAGGGTCGGTTGCTTGTAGGTAAGCGTTCGAGTTTCCGCGTTCTTCCGCATCTCAGCCACAGGGCCGACGCTGC
>JAPPOR010000811.1 GCA_028817905.1 Myxococcales bacterium | reverse complement strand
GTCGAAAATACAGCGAGTATTCCCTCCTTCACCGAAACCCCTGCGAAGCCGATCGCTGGCACGGCCGTCACACGCTTTGGTGAACGATCCGGGCTGGCGCGCGTCGGTTCTTGTGCGTCTTTTCGTGCAGTTAGCGCCCTGTCCGAGTTTGACGCACCGTCTGCCGATTCGGTAGCATTTGAGCCCTTCTGGCGGTCGAATTGTATGGTTCTCACTCCCTCCCGCGTGGCTGCGGTTTCCCTTCACGTCATCCCCAGAAAGTCGCTGAGTCGGATGCTGGGCGGGCTCTCGCGTATATCCGCTCCTGAGCGGGTGCTAGATCCGATCGTAGCCACCTACTGTCGAGTCTACGGTGTGGAGCTGGGCGACTGCGTCTTGCCGGAGTCGGGTTTCAGGTCCTTCGATGAGTTCTTCACTCGGCGGCTCAAGCCCGGTACCAGGCCCATTCCGGACGATGAGACGCACGTACTGTCTCCGGCGGACGGGCGCCTCGAAGCGGCCGGCGTCATCGATGGCGACGCTCGCCTCGTCATCAAAGGGAGCACATATTCCGTTGCTGAGCTGCTCGGCGACGGCGATGGAGCCGAGTTTGAGGGTGGCCACTTCTTCGTCGTGTACCTGTCGCCTCGCGACTACCACCGTGTTCACGCACCCGTCGGCGGTCCCGTGTGCGCAGTCCATCACGTGGACGGCACGCTGTTTCCAGTGAATCGGATCGGGGTAGCGCACATCCCCAGGCTATTCGCACGCAACGAGCGGGTAGCCGTTCACCAGACAAGCGCAGTACATGGCCGCGTTTGTACGGTCATGGTGGGCGCTATCGGCGTCGGGCGCATCTCCCTCGCGTTTGACGACAAAGTCCTCACCAACGCGGGACCCCCTGGAGGCCTCAAGGTATACTCGGATGGGATGGCGCCGAAGCTGGAACGTGCCGAAGAGTTAGGCACATTTCATCTAGGCTCCACGGCAATCGTCTTTCTTCGGCCAGAGGGCCAGTGGCAATTGGCGAAGCAGGTCGGAGACACCGTCCGGATGGGCGAGGCCGTCGTGCGTAGGGTCGGATGAGCGAGAAGATAAAAAGCAAGCGGGCGGCGCGCCGGCGCCGGACAACGCGCCGCCTGACTCGCAAGCCGATCCGCGTTCCCGAGGATAAGGTCCCGCGCAGCGGTGCTTCCGAGCACTCCGTCGTCGACACCGCGATGGAGGAACGTGCGGCCCAGGGGAGCGGGCATGAGTTCACGAGTTTCTCTCAGCCGGCTCCGGCACTGGATTCCCAGGAGCATCCGCGCTTCACCGACACCGATCCGTTTGCAGGGGAGCCGGAGGATGACGAGGACGAACGGCTGACGATCTCGCGCCCCCCGCCCGACCCGCGGGCGCTTGGGGCATATCATGGGGACACGCACGACGAGGGGGAGGAGGAGGAGGAGGAGGACGAGGATTCTCGCCTAACGATCTCCCGGCCGCCTCCCGACCCCAGGGCGCTCGGAGCCTACGACGAGGATGGGCGCGAAGAGAGCGACACACGGACGCCCAGTCCCAGGCCGCTCCAGCTTCCCCAGTCCCAGGCCGCAGCCCATGGGGGCGATCCGCTCGATGGGGCGGCCCCAGATCCACCTTCTCCGTCTACAGAGCACAGCCAGTCCGGCGATGGCGACGCAGTCGATGAAGGCGCCAATACCGATCCGAGGATCGAGATGACCGAGGAGATGGCCCTGGCGGCGGGTCGCCTGACCTCGCCGGAAATGCCTGCTTTCGACGAAGCCGGTGGTGTCGCTGAATCGGGGGGGGTGGAGACCGGATCGCGCGAGCGTAGCGACCCTCCCGCGGTCGTGGTCGCGCCAGCACGGGTGATCAGTGACCGGCCAGGCCCGCTGGAGCCCCCTTTGGCCTCCCGGCTATCGCCGGAGGAGGTGGCCGCCCGCGCCCGGGCGATCGACGCTTTGGCGCTGGCTGAAGAGGAGCAGGAGAGCCATGCGAAACCCTCGCCCCGACCGAGGTTGGAGGACGCGGATGCGAGTGTCGCCGTGGACGATTCCATGGTTCTCGAAGAGACGGAGGCCGAAGCTCCACGCGAGGTGAGAACGCCTCCGCCTCCTCCGGAGGCCACACACAAGCAAGCGCAAGCGGGCGCAGGCTCCGCCAATGGTAAGGCTGCGGCAAAGCGACCACCGCCTCCACCACGACCGCGGTCACAGGATCCAGCGCCCTGGTGGGCCACGTTCTTCAACCAGCAGTACGTGCAAAGCATTTCGCGGCCGACACCTGACCAGGTCGAGCGCCAGTGTGACTTCATATGCGAGACCTTGGGGCTCCTTCCTGGCATGCGTGTACTCGACTTAGGAAGCGGACTCGGTCTGCAGGCGATCGAGCTGGCTCGTCGCGGGATGCGTGTGACTGGGGTGGAGCTGTCCGCCGCGATGCGTGCTGCCGCCAGCGAGCTCGCTGCGCGCGAAGGGGTGGCGGTCGCACTCGAGCCGATGGACATGCGCGAGATTACTTACGAGGAGGAGTTCGACGCGATTCTCCTGCTGGGCACGTCGTTCGGATTCTTCGACGACGAATGTCACGGAAACCTCCTGCGCCGCATCCGCAGGGCCCTCAAAACCGCGGGGTGCCTGTTCGTGGACGTCGTAAACCGAGACTATGTTCTGTCATCTCAGCCGGGCCTGGTTTGGTACCAGGGGGCTGACTGCATCTGCATGGAAGAGACTGACTTCAACTACTTCACGTCGCGGTTATCGGTGAAGAGGACCGTCATGCAGGAGGGTGGGCGTCAGTTCGTCTCCGATTGTTCGCTCCGGCTCTACTCATTGCACGAACTTGGCCAGCTGATTCAGTCATCGGGGTTTCGAGTACGTGAGGTGAGTGGCCAGGAAGAGACGCGCGGAATGTTCTTCGGCAGTCACTCGATGCGGATGCTGTTCGCCGCCGAGAAGCTTGCGGGCTAGATCGCGTCCTCGGTTCGTGTGCCGCGCAGGCGATAGCGCGCGCGACACGGCAGTTCGGAGAACGCACCACCGCGGGAGATCAGGGCTGGGGAGCAATCCGAGCCGAAGGTTGGCGTGATCTCGATGGTGTTATCCGCCGAAAGATCGGCTTTTGCCAGCCCCGCATCGTCCGGGGGACCGTTCTTCAAGCCACCGTCCTGAGCGGTGGAACGCCTAACGCGGCCGGCGATCACTTCGGTGATCTGCAGAGCGCATCCCGGCTGCACCCGTGGTGGCTCAGGAGCGATCCGGAGGTAGTCTAGTGGCTCTTCGGGGGTCGGCATTGACATGCCGGGCTCGATGGCCGTGTACCGTGTCGTGTACTCGAAGCGAAACGCGCCCTCGCTGCTTAGGCGCCCCGTCACTCCTGGCGGGGTCATGATCCAGGTACCAACGCCGTCCTGGTCGCGGATCTCGACTGTGAACGACAAGGGGTCGACAGCGGGCAGCGCCGTTGTGCCACACGAGTTCTCGACCAAGTCTCCCTCGATTGCGAACGTCCCGACCGGCTTGCCGGGCAGGTCCGGGGCCTCGCAGGCGCTCAACCCGAACCCCAGAAGCAGGGACCCCGCGAGTCTCCCGCAGCGTATGGACCCGTCCACTCGCGCACCATGCAGACCCATTCTGGCGGCGTCAAGAAAACGCTAAAGCTACCGCGGGGGGGCCACTCCGAAAGCGGCCCTTTCGACGTCACAGTCTGCGGTCGGAGCGAAGCGGCGCGACCCGCGAAAAGGCGGACGGGTGTGTGCATAGGGCGGCTTTGCCGCAACTGGGGAAGGGCGCGTGCCCTCTCCCGGCTGGACACTAGCTAGCCTCTCACGCGAGAGCGGACATTGACTGGCGCGCCCTCCTCCTCGGGGCATCCATCGTCATCCTCGAACTGGTCGATGTCCTCGACCTCGTCGGGGCATTGGTCTTCTTCGTCAGGTAGCCCGTCGCCGTCGAAGTCCGCTTCCGGGCAACCGTCTTCGTCGCCGAAGCCATCTGTATCTTCCGGCTCGTTCGGACATTGGTCCGTGTCATCCGGGACCCCGTCGCGGTCGCGATCGTCATCGGGGCAACCATCCTCGTCACGGTCCCCATCCTTGTCCTCGGGCTGGTCCGGGCACGAGTCGTAGCCGTCTTCGATACCGTCGCCGTCGTTGTCCCGCTCGGGGCATCCATCGCTGTCTTCCTTGCCGTCGTTGTCCTCGGGCTCGTCGGGACAGCGGTCGACCGTATCCGGCAACCCGTCCGCATCATTATCTGACTCGGGGCAACCGTCATCATCCAAATACCCGTCGAAATCCTCGCGCTCGGCAGGGCACTTGTCGTGCTTGTCGGGGACCCCGTCGTCGTCCGAATCCACGCCCGTGGGCGCATAGGAGGCGCCGCCGATCACGCGGAAGTTGGGGATTCCGATGCCACCCAGCATGCCCACCCCGCCGCCCAGGGTGAACACAAGATCGCTTTGTGATAGCTGGGCATAGACGCGCCCCTCCATCGGGTTTTCGTCCAGCTGATCGGAAAACCGAGACGCTCCCGTGATCTCCGCGCCGATCGCCAGCAAGGGTGTGAGCTCAAGGGCAGCGCCCGCACCGTACGTGAGCTCGGGGCCGCTCTCCGTTGATAGCAGCGCGCGTTCCGCCCGGTAGGTTCCGCCTACGTTTGCAGCGATGCGAAACCGGGATCGGCGTAGTTCTGCCGCCAGGTGGCCACCACCGGTCGGACCATCGTGGCCCACCAGGAAGCCCTCGGCCATTTCCTTGCCCACTGGCGCGGTTCCGTAGATCACACCAGCAAGGTTGAAACCGTTGGCGTCAGCCACCAGTCTGAACTTGGCTGACAGGCGGGGATCCCCCAGCACGAATGCGTCCCCTCCCAGGATCCGTACGGGTGCCGCGCCGAACTCGCCGCGGCTTGCATGGTAGCCTTCGCCGCCGGTTCCCACGACAGGAAGCACCAGACCGATCTGGACGGCGTTGGCGAAGGTGATACTCGCCATCACGTTGGAGGTTACCTGGTAGGAGACGATCGCCTTTTCGGCCTCCTCGAGCTCGCAGTCGTCCGTATCGTTGTCCGTACACGTGGCCGTGAACAGCACGAATGGGCGATGCGCATAGTCGACCAAGAGCCCCGCCGCGATGCCCATGTTCCCGCCAACTGCCCCCCCGTCTACCATCAGGTAGTTGCCGCTCCCCGCGGCGGGGGCAAACCGGTTCACCGAGAATTCTTCACGCGGGGCGTCCTGGGCATTTATCACCCCGGGCCATGCCACCGTCAGCAGGGCGGTCAGCAGGCGGCATAAGCTAGCGAGTTTCGGCATCCCCAAGCTCACAAGTGTGGCGCGGCCCCCTCGTCGTCCCGAAGCCCGTGGCGCGCCGGGTGGGATCCGCTAGTCGGTGCCGACTATTGCACCTAATTCGAGCGCATGGCAACGCCCAAGACACCAGGCGCGTGTCCGGTTCGCCCTGCCGAATGTCGGGAGGCTTGCCCCGCTACAGGGACATGACTTCGAAGCGGCAGGTGAACTCTGTCTCGTAGATCCCGCTACGACCACGCTTGTCGATCGCGGGCCGCCAGCGGCCGCTACGCCGCAGGGCCTTAATGCATGCCTCACCGAACCCGTAGGCACCCGTCTCTTGTTTGATCCGGAGGTTCCCCAAGCTTCCATCTGCGAGGATACGAATTCGAACGACCGACTTCCCCTCGATGCCTTGCGCGCTTGCTCGCTTCGGATAGAAGCGTTTCAGCATCTCGCTCACGCGCGAGGGCGGCACAGGATTCTTGCGCAGGTTCTTGACCGTGATGAGGGAGGGGCCCTTGCCTCGACCTCCGACGATACCGCCCGCCTTGCCCGCCCTGTCTCGACCGGTGTTCGTGCCGACGCGCGTTGGTCGCGTGATCGCCTTGCCATTCCCGACAGCGCTCGCCCAGCTGCTGCCGGCCCCATCCGCGGTCAGGGTCACCCCCGTGAAGTCCACGGGCGCTTCGGGCGCTGGGGGGGGTTCTTCGATGGGCTCCGGTGGTGGTGCCTCGGGCTCCGGCTCAACGGGCTTGGGCTTCGGCTTCGGTTTGGGTGGTTCCGGTTCTGGCTCCGGTTCCGGCTCCTCTTGCTCTGGTTCCGGTTCTGGCTCCGGCAAGGGTTCGGGCTCGGGTTCGGGCTCTTCGTAGACCTCGAACTCCATGTCACGCTCTGCGATCACGTCGGCTGGCGGCGGCACGAACCCGAGGCCACCAAAGGCGGTCAAATGGGCTCCCACGCTCATGGCGATGAGACCAAACGTTCTTGCGGTGCTCTCCTTCACGGCTTCGGCTCAGACTTGGGCGTATCCGGGGGGCTCGTGTTGATGGCGAACTTGGTGACCTTCTCCTTCCGAAGCATATCGATCACCGACACCACCTTGGCATGCTGCACTCGGCCGTCTGCGGAGATAATCGCTTTGACCTCGGGGTCTTCCGTATACGCTTGCCGGATCTTGGCCTGTAGGGCCAGCGCCTCGATCGCTGAGCCGTCCAGGTAGAGCTTGCTTTCGGAGTCGATTGAGATGGCCAAGCTCTTCGTAGGCGCTGCTTCACCCGTCGCCGCCTTCGGGAGCTCGACGTTGATGGCCTTGTTGACAAGGTAGCTCGACGTCACCATTAGGACGATGAGCAAGACCAAAACGATGTCGACCAACGGCGTCACGTTGATCGCTGTGATCAATTCGTCGTCGTCTGTCTGGGCCCCACCTGCCATTGGCTACTCCGCGGCGTCCGGTTGTGAACGCGTTGACATCAGATGTGATAGCACATCGCTGCCTAGTGCCGAGCCGCGGGCCAGGCGGGCCTTGATGAGCCGCTGGAAGTAGTTGAAGGCAGCGACGGCAGGTAGTGCCACCACGATGCCAATCGCGGTTGCTACCAGCGCTTCACCGATATCTGCCATCAGCCCCGCCGTCACCTTACCCTGGCTTTCGTCCAGGCTGTGGAAGGCGCGAATGATACCGATGACGGTCCCGAGCAGACCTACAAAGGGGGCATTGTTCCCAACGGTGCCCAGGAATACGAGGTTTCGTTCCATCACCAGACGCGCCACGTGTTGCTCGCCCTGCATGCGCTCGTTGGCCGACTCCGAACCGTCGTCGGCCGCTTCGAGCCCCGCCACCGCAACCTGCGCCTCCATCGACCGCGAGGCTGCCAACGCCTTGCGTGCGCCCTCGCGATCGCCCCGTCGCAGGAACTGCGTCAGGTTGTTGCGCAGGGTGTCGATGTCGTCGCGCGTCGACAGGAAGAAGTACAGGCGCTCGAGGATGATCGCGACGCTCACGATCGAGAGCGCCACAAGCAGCCACATGACCCACGTGGCGCCCAGCAGGGCAAATGCGGTTAGCCGTTCCTGAATATCCATAGATTGTTCGATTGTTGCACGGTCACTGCTGAGAGCTACTCAGCGGACGCACCAAAAGGTGGCCCAATGTACGGAGATAGGCGCACCGGAGCAAGGGCCCAACGCTGCCGTTACGGGTGGTGGTGGTGGCCTGTTTCGGTCGGCTTTGTCAACTCGCGTAGGACCACCGTCGCGTAGGCGCCACGCGGTAGTTCGAAGGACAGCAGCATCCCCTCGTCGTCCGCCTCGACCGTCCAGGCATGTGGCCGCACTCGAGCGACGCGACGTGTTCCCTCTCCATGCTTTTTGTGCTTTGCAAGATCTGCCCACGCTAGGCCATTCGCCTTCAACACAGCCAGCTCCGCTTCGCCGGAACCGTGCAGGGCTTTGCGCATTCGACTTCCAAACATGGGACCCGTCGCGCTGACCTCGAAGCGCGCGGCGCGCGCTGTATCGACATCGGGGTCCTCGCAGTGAAACAAGCCACCGGTGTCCTCCTTGCGCAGGATGTCGCCGAGGAGCGCGGCATCGAGATGACCGGTGGTCAGGCGATCGGCCAGCCAGGTGTTGAACATCGCCGCTTGGAGGGCCGAGAAGATAAGCTTCCGTTGGAAGCGCCCCCGTGGTGCTGGTCCTTCTCCGGCGACCCAGGCGCGCCCGACACGGGCGTTGTCCCCATCGCGACCGAAGCGTTGCTCGCCGAAATAGTTTGGGCATCCACTGGATTCAAGTGCACGCATCAGCGCACGTGCGCGCTCCACGTCGGCCGCGCTGTGGCCGCCTGCTTGGCGCACCCGAATGGCAAAGCGGTTGCCACGCAGGTGGCCGGTTCGGAGCTTGTGGCCGTGACGTGCCGCCGAGAGGACGTCCAACCCGGGCAGGCTCAGCCCGCGGGCCGCCTCCGGCTTCGTACCGGCCAGACTCACCCACTGGGTTGTCACCGCGTGGCGGTCCTTCAGGCCCGCCCAGGAGGCGCCTGCAGGGTCTATGTCCAACGCCCGGGCGAGCCTTCGGACCGCGTCTTGGGTGGTCAGGCCAGTCTTCCTCAGCTTTATGAAGACGTGGTCACCTTCGCCGCTCGGCGGGTAGGCTGGAATCTCTTCGACCTGGAAATCCTCGGGCACGACTCGAATTTTTCCGAGTATCCTCGACGATTTGGCGGTAACATATGGAAGGCTTCTTGCGGCTTTGGACGGCACGGCGATGAAAGTCGGTTTGGTGGAGCAGCTTCGCTTTATTCCTGCAGGGATTAGACAACGGTGAGCGACGAACTCAAGCAGAGGGTTCAGCGAGAGGCAAAGCGCCTGATGGATGCGGGTGTAGCAGGCCAAGCCTTTCCAGGAGGAGTGGCATGTGTCGGTTGGATGGAGGGGGACCAGCCGCACTATGTGGAGGTCGCAGCAGGACGCTTGCGGGCGGACGAGGCAGCCGTCAAGCCCAACACACCCTATGATCTGGCGTCGCTGACCAAGCCGGTGGTCGCGACCGCGGCCTTGCGACTGGTCGCGGCGGGCAAGCTAGCGCTTGATGCCAGGACCGACACGATCGTCACGGACGTGCGGGGAGGCGTGGGAGGCGCGGCCACCCTGGAAAAGTTGCTACGGCATGAGGCCGGGCTGGCGCCGTGGGGAGGGCTTTACCTGGATGTACCCCACGACCCGGGCACGCCCGCGGCCCGGCGTTGGATCTTGAGCGAGGCGTCGCGCCGCCCGAACGAGGAGCCCGGTGCTGGGCCTCACTATAGTGATCTCGGGTACCTTATCGCCGGCGAGGTGATCGCTCGCAGCGCTGGGGACAAGCTCGACAAGGTGGTTTCCCGCGAGGTGTGCGAGCCGCTCGGGATCGCCCACGAGGTCTACTATGCCGCGGCGCTGCCCCCGGACCGGCGCGCCCAAGTGATTCGCGAGGCGGCCCCCACGGAGTGGTGCGAATGGCGGGGGCGGCTGGTGCGCGGCGAGGTGCACGATGAGAATTGCGCGGCCTTCGGGGGTGTGGCGGGGAGCGCGGGACTGTTCGGGACGGCTCACGGTGTGGCCGTCTTCGGACGGGCGGTCCTCGATTCGCTGCTCGGGAGAACAGAATTCCTCCCGAGGCATCTGATCGAGCGGGCGCTTGAGCCCAGTGATCGGGGTTCCACCGTCCGCATGGGGTGGGACCAAAAGAGCCCCGAGGGTAGCAGTGCTGGCCGGCGCATGGGTTCACGTACATTCGGCCACCTTGGGTTCACCGGAACCTCCCTGTGGTGTGACCCGGACAGTGATGTCGTAATCGTGCTGCTGACCAACCGTGTGCACCCCAGTCGCGCCAATGAGCGTATCAAGGGCTTCCGCCCTGGCTTTCACGATGGCGTGATGAGCGTCCTGGGCAAATAGGGGCGAACCGCGGGCCTAGTCGGTGCTCAGACTTCGGTGGTCTGCAGGCGCGCCTGAAGGCGAGAATTGGTCCTGGCCTGCTCGAGGTTGCCCAGCGCCCTCTTGAGCGCGCGCTCGTCTCCCAGGATGACCGCCAGGCGCTTGGCGCGCGTGACCGCGGTGTACAGGAGCGCACGCGTCAGCAGCACGTGGTGACCGCTGTGCAGCACGATCACCACGGCCGGGAACTCGCTGCCCTGGACCTTGTGGATAGTGGAGGCATAGGCGAGGGAGATCGAGTCGAGCGCGTCGCGCTCGTAGGCCACCTCGCGGCCGCCCACTTCTGCGAACAGGACGCCGCCATCGAGCCTACGGACCTCGCCCAGATCTCCGTTGAACACGTCGCGCTCGTAGTCGTTGCGCAACTGCATGATCTTGTCCCCGGGCCGGAATGGGCCGTTCGGAGCCGTGGTTTTGGATGGGTTCAGGTAGTCTTGAAGCAGCAGATTGAGACGCTCGGTGCCCAGTGGCCCTCGACGCATAGGCGTCAAGATCTGTACGTCTCGCATGGGGTCCAAGCCATACGCCACCCGCATGCGGGCCAAGGTCTCGCGTAGGCGGCCCGTGATCGCTTCCGGTTCGCGAGCTCGGATGACAAACAGATCGCCTGCCGTCAGCTGTCCGGACGGTGTCGGTGTCGGCATCCGCCCGTGCAGAATCTCGTGTGCAGCCCTGACGATCGTGCTTTGCTGTGCTTGCCGAAACACCTCGGTGAGGCGCACGACCGGGCAGGCGTCGCTGGCGATGAGCTCGCGCAGCATGGGCCCTGGTGAGATCGGCGGCAGCTGGTCGACGTCGCCCACGAGTACCAGGGTGGCATGCTCCGGGAGCGCGTCGAGCAAACGCTCGGACAGCTGGATATCCAGCATGGATGCCTCATCCACGAGCAATAGGTCGGTCACGAGCGGTGTCTCGCGATTGCGGGAGAAGTGGCGCGTGGCCGGGTTGAACTCCAACAGTCGATGGATCGTCTGCGCCTCCATCCCTGTCGCCTCGCTGAGGCGCTTGGCGGCGCGCCCGGTGGGCGCGCAGAGGGTGATGCGGCGTTCTCGGGCTTGGTGGGCCGCAACGATGGCTGCCACGGTGGTAGTCTTGCCGGTCCCCGGGCCTCCGGTGAGCACCAGCAGACCATGGGACAAGCTCTTGACGACGGCTTCGATCTGCGTGGGGGCGTAGCGGGGGGTGAGTTGCGTTCGGATCTGGTCCGCCAAGTTGGCGCCAAGGGGCCTGTCTGCGCGTTGCTTGAGCAGGCGCTTGGCCACTCTCCGCTCTGCACGATGCAGCGGGGGGGCGTACAGCGCGTCCCCCTCACGGACGATCAAACCCCGCGCCGCCAGCTCGTCGAATGCCTGTCGGAGCGCCCCTTCTGGCACCTCCAGCACCTTGGCCTGCTCGAGGAGCTGCGGCTCGGTGAGGAAGGTGTGGCCGTCCTCACTGCCCTTGAGCAGCAAATGCAGGACGGCGCCCGCGGCCCGGCGTGGATCGTCCGCGCGATAGCCCTGGGCCAGTCCGATCCGATCGGCTGTGCGAAAGCCAACGCCCTGAACCTCGCTGGCTACCAGATAGGGATCCTCGCGCAGGGTTCGCACGGTCTCCACGCCGTAGCGCTTGCGCACCTTGCGTGACAAGGATGGGCCAAGCCCAAGTCCCTGCAGAAATGCCATCTCCTCGGCTTCGCGTTTCCGGGTACTCACCGCATCGGCGATCGCTTCCGCCCGGCGAGCTCCGATCCCTTCGACTTCCCGCAGGCGGGCGGATTGGGTCGTGATCACTTCGATCGTGCGTGCGCCAAAGCGGTCGACCAGCCTTTGGGCGATGCCTGCACCGACCCCCGGTACCAGCCCTGACCCCAGATACCGCTGTATGCCCGCCTCCGTGGACGGCGTGACCGGAACGAATGAATCGACCTGGAACTGGCGCCCGTGTCGTTGGTGGGTGCGAAAGCGACCGGTGACGTGGAGCGTCTCGCCGATGGAGACGCTGGCGAGATCGCCGACCGCTACGACTTCGTCGTCCCGGTCCCCATTGCGACCACCGACCACCACGGAGTAGCGACCGTCCTCGCTGCGGTAGATGATCTCTTCGACGGTGATCTGCATCTGCTCCTCGCCGGGCATGACGCTCGACACTGTATCGGGTCAATGACTTCGGTCCTACCTTCCAGGGGTGCACTCGGACGCGCGCACGAAGGCGCCAGGCTCGCCACTTCGGGGATCGTCGGAAATGCGCACATTGCAGCTACCCGGCTTGGGTCGGGGCGTTGAAGGGGAGGCACTCAGTCGCCTGCCCCGGCGGTCGCGCAGGAACAGGGGTTCTCCAGCGTTGGAGAGGCCGCGGCTGGCGAGGGCCGACCCGATGCGCACCAACCGAGTGCCCGGAGGTGGTGACGCGTCGAGGGTAGACTCCGGGTCAAAGCCGTCGGCGACCAGCAGGACCCGTTCTCCCGGCTGTAATGGGGCAGGGCTGCCGATGAGCATGCCCCCCCGGGTCTCCCGATCGGCGAGGGTGAAGCCATCGATGCTTGCGGCGCTGGGGCCGTAGTTCCACAGCTCGACGTATTCCTGGATCGGCTCTTGGCCGAGGGGATCGGCGCGAACCTCGGTGATCGTCACCTGGGCGAGGGGCAATGGGGTAGTGAAGCGGGCCTGGTAGCGACGCTCCAGGCCCGAGGCGGTTCGGAGCGTGAGCGCGAAGACGTACTCGTGGTCCGCCCGCAGGCCTTCCCAGCGGATCGTGGCTTCTGCGCGCCCCGCCAGCCAGGAGCGGGTCTGCCCCCCTAGCTCCAGTTCCGCGTGCACTGGCTGGTCGGCGCGCAGGCGCAAGCGGAACGTGCTATCTCCAACCAATCCGCAGAGGCCGGGGGCCAGGGCTCGTTCGTCTGTCGCACAGGCAAGTTCGACCAGCTCCGGGGTCGCTCCTGCGGCCCCCGCCCGCGTTCGAAAGTCAATCGGTTCGGCCTCCACAGGGCCGCCGTGGAGGTCGCGCGCGAGTGCGAGGGATACCAGGTAGTCGGCGCCGCGGTCGAGCGCGTGGGCGGGCAGGATTTCGCAGCACGAGTCTGCCGGGGTGTGCACGCTGTGGCAGTCGATCTCGAGCGCGTCCGCCTGCAGGGTTGCTTGGCGCTTGCCTTGTAGGGAAAGGGCGCCGCACGTATCGAGGCGCCCGCGAAACGCCAGCAGGATGCGGGTCAGGTCCGGGGGCGCGTCGGCCTGGCCGGCGGCCGGCAAGCTGGCCAGCAGCCGGGCACCTCCAAGGGCGCCGGCGCTGTGGAGTTCGATCGCGAGTGGCAGGGGAATACGGCCCCGTTGCTCGCGGGCAAGGGGCAGCCAACCGCCGATCGCGAGCGTATAGGGGCTGTCCTCCTGCAGCGCCTGCTGGGCCACCAGGGCAGGGTGACCGTCCAGGGTGTCTAGCTCGACCGTGACCGCCTGTCCCTGGCGTGCCTGGGTCAAGGGCTTTCGTTCAAGGTCCTTTAGCAGCTCGGGCGTTGGCGTGCCTGCGAGCAGCCACAGCGGAGGCTCGTGGGTGGTGGTCAGGACCCAGCCGTCCAGTATGATGACCGGCCAGTGGGGGAGGGCATTCGGCTGCTGGGGATCCCCATGGAAGTCATGGATGAGGATCGTGGGAGCCGCGCCATCGGTAGGCCAGGAAGCGCCCAGGTTCGGGCCTTCCGGCGCGCAGCCCCAGAGTCCGAAGCATAGGCTGAGGCACCTGCCGAGCGCTACGTGAGACCGCCGAAACATGCACCCCTATCGGGCCTGGCGCTCCCCGGTTGCGCGTGGATTTGCGTGCGCCGATGGGCCTTGGTACAGACCCGTGAACGCATGTCGAAGAAACGCGCACGAAGGGGTCGGAAGAGGACCGCCAGCTCCTACAGGGAGCTTGTCGAACCGTCGGAGGCAGGCGAGGGCGTCGAGCAGGAGGGGGGTGAGGCCGTCCATCTTGAGGCGCGCGGGGGCGACGAGCTGGAGGCACCCGCAGACGCGGAAGACACCGCCCGGGGGCTTGGTGGGGAAGTGCAGGCGTCCGCCGAGGACGAGCTGGAAATCTTTTCGGAGCCGCCTCCGGCCGGTGATGACGAAGGAGACTCCGAAAGCGACGGGGGGCCCGTGCGCGACGTTCGGGACTCCTGGTCGACGCTCGCGTCGGATGGGCCCGAGACGTCGGCGACAGGGAGTCCGCGCACCGGCGCCGAGCCGGATGGAGACGGCCCCACCGGTCACGAGCCGCGGGCCGGGACCGGGCGCCAGCCCGCCGCCGGCGCCCTGGCTGCCGCTGGGCTCCCGGCCAAAGCAGCTCTCGAGCGGGGCGTGGCAGCCCGAGGGCAAGCTGAAACGGGCGAACAGGTGTCAGACCCGGGGGCGAGCGAAGCCGAGGGTTCGCCTTCGGCGGAGTCTTCCATGGAGTCTTCCACGGACCGCAAACCGAAACAGCGTCCGCTGCGCATCATCGCCATCGGCGGAGCACGGGGCGGCGTGGGCAAGACCATGCTGGCCGTCAACCTCGGTCTCTACCTGGCCACGATCGGTCGCAAGGTGGTCCTGGTGGATGCCGACGCGGGTGGCGCGAGCATCCATACCGGCTTGGGGTCCCGGTTGCCCCCTTCTGCCCAGCGCGCGCGCATCCGAGGACCCGGAGATATGCGCGGGGACGCCCAGGGGAGTCCCGTTTCGGGTATCCCCAGCGATCTTTTGGTGCCTAGCAATTTTCAGGGCTTACAGATGTTGTACGCGGGAGTGGACGAGCCTGCCGCGCCCGGCTCCCGCGGTGAACGGCTCACCGATCTGATGGCGGTGCTGCGCGGCGTCGACGCCGAGTATGCGGTGGTGGACCTCGGTGTCGGACTGTCCAAAGAGGTTCTTGACGCGTTCCTAGATGCGGACATTGGGTTGTACATTACGGTTCCCGAGCCAACCGCGATTGAGAATACCTACCGCTTCTTGCGCGGTGCCTTTGTGCGGTTCCTACTGCGTCGTGAGCTCACTGAGGAGAGCCGGGCCGAGCTGGAGGGCCGCCTCAAGCGTCTGGGGGGGGCCCCGCCGCCCCTTGATCTGTTGGACGAGTTGGAGCGCGAGCATCACGCGCTGGGCGATACGGTCCGGGAGGCGATGCAAGCGTTTACTCCGCGTTTGGCGATCAACCAAACACGCCTGCGCGCGGACCTGGAGCTCGGATTCGCTATGCAGTCGGCTGCGCGCCGCCGGCTGGGGGTACGGCTCGACTACCTGGGGCACGTGGACCACGACGATACGGTGTGGACGTGCGTCCGCAATCGGCGCCCCGTCCTCCTGGACGTGCCTGGGGCGAAGTCCAGCAAGAAGATCGAAAAGCTTGCGCGTCGGCTGCTGTTGATTGAAGCGGGCAAGGACAATCGCACCAACTTGCCTTCAGTCCCGCAACACAGCCACCACGACATGCTCGAACTGGACCGCGGCGCAACCGACGAGGAGGTTCGCAGGGCCTATAAGCGCGCCCGCGAGGTGTACTCGCACGAGGCGCTGTGCTGCTACGGACTGCTCGAGCCAAATGAGATCGAAAAGCTGCGTGCGCGTATCGATGAGGCTTTTGATGTCTTGCTCGACCCCGCCCGTCGGCGTCCCTATGAGCTCTCGGTGTTTGCGGACGACACCGAGCCTGTGCCGAGCGCGTCGTCCGATGAGGAGAAGCTAGAACCAGGGCGGTCGATGCCGGCGCTCGATCCGGACACCCAATTCACCGGCGCTTTGCTCCGGGACGTACGCGAGGCGCGCCGGGTGACCCTGCGTGAGATCAGCCAGCGTACCAAGGTTGGGATTGCCTACCTGAAGGCCATCGAGTCAGAAGACTTCGGCAAGCTGCCGGCCGTGGTCTACACCACGGGTTTTGTGACCGAGCTGGCGCGCTACCTGAAGCTGGACTCGCGTCAGGTTAGCCGTACCTACGTGCAGCGCTACAAGACGTACCTTGAGGGCAAGCAGCGTGGCCTCGTGCGGCGACCTTAGAAGTCGGCTCATACCCTGGGCGTGGTGCATCTACGCCGCCACTACACCGTCCACGGCGTTGGTGACCGCCCGGTTGCGTCGCACATCTCCCGAACTTTCGGCCCCACCCCCGCCGCCCGTAGGGCGTCTCTGCGCTGTTGGGGGATGGTGAGATGGTTTCTGGCGGGCAAGCGCAGCCCAGGCTCGTGTTGGCATCCGGGTCTCCACGCCGACGAGAAATCCTCGAGAAGCTGGGGCTGGTTTTCGAGGTTTGTAAGAGCAACGTGGAGGAGCCACCATTTTCGGAAGGTGACCCTGCCGACTATGCGTTGGGTTTGGCTATCCGCAAAGCGGAGGCCGTAGCGGAGGCTCTGCCCCGCGCCTGTGTCCTTGGAGCCGACACGATCGTTGTGTGCGATGGGAAGGTGCTCGGGAAGCCATGTGACGATGGTGAGGCTCGTCGCATGATCACCGCGCTTGCGGGACATACGCACGAAGTAGTTACCGCGGTGGCCCTGAAAGGCGCCGCCACTGGAGCGCTGGTCGAGACGACCTCGGTTACATTTCGGGCTCTGTCACCCGCGGAGGTGGATGGCTACGTTGCCACGGGTGAGGGGCGCGACAAGGCAGGTGCATACGGTGTGCAGGGGATTGGTGCGGGGTTGGTTACCCGGATCGAGGGCTCCTATTCCAATGTGGTGGGACTGCCAGCCGCCGAAACGCTCCTGTTGTTGCGCCGCGCGGGCGTGTTGTCGGCCTGGCCCTCACCCATGCATGGGCCATGACCGAGGCTTCCCGTCAGGTCGCACGGAATCTGGAGCGCGTGCAGGAGCGGATCGCTGCCGCATGTGAGTGCGCCGGACGCGCCCCAGGCGAGGTGCGTTTGATTGCCGTTTCTAAACGCCACGCGCCTGCTGCCATCGAGGCCGCATATGAGGCCGGTCAGCGAGAGTTTGGGGAAAACTATGTGCAAGAACTCTCCGACAAGGCTAGCAGGCTGGTTCACTTGGCTGGCCTGCGCTGGCGCTTGATCGGGCACCTGCAGCGCAACAAGACCAGGCGCGTCGCTGAGATCGCCTACGCGGTCGACACGGTTGACAGCGCCCGCCTGGCGCAGGCGCTCGAACGGCAAGCCGCCGGCGGGGGGCGCCGGCTGCGGGTGTTGCTACAGGTAAACATCGGTCGCGAGCCACAGAAAGCCGGCGTGGCGCCGGAGGGGGTCGCGGCGCTGGTTGCTACGGTGCGCGGGCTTCCGCACCTGGAGCTGCAAGGCCTGCTGGCGGTACCACCGGTGTCTCGTGATCCGGAGACCAGCCGCCCCCACTTTGCTGCTCTTCGCGCGCTTGCCCGGAGGCACTCCCTTTCGGAGTTGTCGATGGGAATGAGCGCAGATTTGGAGGTAGCCGTCGAAGAGGGCGCGACCATGGTACGCGTGGGCAGTGCGATCTTTGGGCCAAGGGATCGCTGATAGCCGTGTACGTCCAGCCCGCATCCATCACCAAGGCAAGTGATGATCGTGCAAGTGATCGGCTTCGCAGGGCTTTCGGTGAAGGAGGCAATA
>JAPPOR010000400.1 GCA_028817905.1 Myxococcales bacterium | reverse complement strand
GCGAAGCCGATCACTTGCACGATCATCACGTGCCTTGGTGATGGATGCGGGCTAGCGGGTCCGTGACATGGGCTCGCATGGCCAAGCGCCCTTGCCAGGGCGGTGGCGAACGCTACAGGATCGGCGGGAGGTCCGCACAGAACCCTGCGATGCAGACATACCCTGGATCCCCCGGTTGTGGGGGGCAGCAGTCGTCGTCCGAGGTGCAGCGGTCGTCCCGCTTCGCACACTCGGGCGTTTCGGAAGTGCAGGTGCCCGTGACCTCGAGGCCGAACTCGTCTTCCACTTCCGGGATGAAGCAGAAGCCGCCACAGCAGTCGATACCCGTCAGGCAGCTGTCGCCGTCCTGGACACACGCGTCGAGTGCCGCGAAGGCGCGGTGGTTGCCCGTACCGAACTCCTGGCCGGGTAGATAGAATGCCGGGTGGCTGGGATCGTGAGAATAGTTGCCGTCCGGCGAGATACTGATCGCGGTGCCCCAGAGCTGACGGTTCAGGCCCGCATTACCGTAGTGCCGGATGCTGTCGAAGAACAGCCAGAAGTAGCCCCCGGCCGCCACAGGGGAGATCGTGGGGTAGTAGTGCTTGTGCAAGTCCTCGGATCCGAACGGCACGTAGCCGGTTGTATCTTCCGGAGTGTTGAGACCCATGGCGCGGGCCAGGATCGTCGCGGTTCCGGTAGCCAGGTCGACGATGTACAGGTCGCTCGGTGGACCGAGAAACTCCGTGCCGGGAAGGACGCCCGCGCCCGCGCCGGTAAACTGGGGATTCTGACCGCGTGCGAACACAACGGCGCGGGAATCCGGCAGGACGAACGGCCAGCCCGGGTACATGTCGGTATCGGTGAAGATGACGCGATCTTCCGATGCGGTGCGCGTGGCAAGGTCGAAGTTCATGACCGAGATCGAACGTCCACCGTTGATCAAGCCATCGTTGAACGTGAGCAGGGTCCCATCCGGGGAGAACGTAGGCATCATGGCGCCCCCCGGGACATCGCTTCCAGGCACCATCGCACCGGTGTTGGTTTCGTAGAGGGCCGCGTCGTTGACCAACAGGAGTTCGTTCGGCGTCCCCTGTGGCCGCGCCGCACCCGCCGGGTGGGCAGAAGCGACGTACACCGAACCATCGGGAGATAGCCCCGCGAACCCAGACAAGGGGGAGGGTGCGAGGGTCGGGGGATTGGGCTGCGTGTTGGGGTCCAGCGCATAGGCCAACCCGGGGCCCCCACCCGTGTGGGAGATCAGGCGTTGCCCGTTTGCCGACAGGGTGTGGCAGCCGTAGCAGCCGAAGCCACCCAGGAACACCTCGGCGCGACCGCCAGGTGGAATACGGTAGATACTGCCGGCGAGCGACGAGACCGACACGTAGCTGTTGTAGTAGAGCGAGCCCTTGATGGTGGCCTGGGCGATGGTGACGGAGATTGACACGGGGCCATGGACGTTGCCGCCGTTCAAGGTCGTAAGCTCGATCGCAAAGGGTCTCCCGTGCCGAGCGTCCGATCGCTCGCCTGCCGCCATACCTCCGCGGGAAGCTCCAGCTGGTTCTGCCCCGTCGTGTTCACGCAGCCGTGCCACTCGAAGTGGGTCGATTTGATGTGCACGTAGACGGCGTCGGCAGGGTCACCTGCCCACATCAAGGTCGGAGGCAACATACCCCGGGGGAACACCGTTCCATCGTACGGATAGAGCAGCCGTGGGGCATCGCCACCGCCTGCCATCAAGCTCTGCGCGTCCGCCGCGCTCAACCCGGCCGGGTTCGGATCCCCGCAGTCGTCGATCAACACCGGTTCGATCACGCTGGCCATTCCCATCGGCGCAGCGGGGCGCTCCTGTGCGGCGGGCACGCTTGCCGGTGCCGCCGTCCCGCGGTTTGTGGGGTTGCCGAAGTTTTGCGTCGGTGGGCTGGTTGCCTCTTCCGTAGTCGCGGCCCCCGAGATGCGAGTCCCGTCGCGGGAGGGCCGCGCCGCTTCAGGCTCCCCGCTTGAGCATCCAAGAAGAACACCTAGCAGAAGACCTAGCAGTGCGACAACGGTTGCCAGGCGCGAGGAGGACCTGAGTTTCCAGAGCATGATGATCGCGCTTCCAGTTCGCCACACGTGGTCCACTGCCCATTCTCGCCTCGCATCGCGTGATGGAGGTCGTGTCGCCGTGTGAGCAGCAGTCGTGCCGGGTTGCCACAATAGGTCACACATAATGCGAGTAGGGGCAAACGGCTGGCGCGTAAGGTCAACCGTGTGCCGGTTTCATCCAACTCGCATTCATTCTGCAGTTCCTGGCTGTGAACCGCGGGGCCAAATTGCTTCCTTTGGGGCCAATCCGCCCTGCGCTCGGTCGACCACCTGCGTGCAGGACAAAGGTCTGGTCAGCGCAGCCAAGCTTCCGCGTTCTGATTGAGCTCCGCCAGGCGTTCATAGAAGCGTCCGACGTGCACGCCATCCATGACCCCATGATGCACTTGAACCGCCACCGGCATGTGCGCGACGCCGGCTCGTTCGACCAGCTTGCCGAGCGTGATCACGGGAATGTAGGCGTACCTCGGTTCGTAAGGCTGGGTGAAGGCCGTAAAATTGATCCAGGGCACGGACGTGATGAAGAACATGTGGTGTTTGTCGCCCGTGGTCAGGTCTGGCTGCCTTTTCACCGCTTCGATCCGCTTCAGTGCATGGTCGTAGTACGACCCGAAGTCGTCGAAGTGGGTCGAGTCACAGAAAGAAAATAGGTCTCCCTCGCGCGCCACCGTGTACCCGGGGTCGACCCGGTCGAACTCGTAGAGCTCACCGTCGATGACACGATGACGAAACGGAGCGACGCCATTGACGGCGTGGGAGACCGCGTAGGTGAGGGCGACAAAGAAGGACCTATCCGCCGCTGCGGACGCCCTTCGGACGCCCGTCAGTTCGACTTCGCACGTGGTGCTGAACTGGGGCATGGGTCGATCGACAAAAGCTCGAAAAATGTCGGCGCGCGGGTAGCTGCCGAGATCGATTCTGCACCTCCCTGGGATTGTCGTCATCGCCCCTGTCTATCATGACGGGGCCGCTAGCCCGCATCCATCACCAAGGCGCGCGATGATCGTGCAAGTGATCGGCTTCGCAGTGCTTTCGGTGAAGGAGGCAATACTCGCTGTATTTTCGCCTGAAGCGAAAGCGCTGCGGAGTCGAGCAGTTGTGCGA
>JAPPOR010001101.1 GCA_028817905.1 Myxococcales bacterium | reverse complement strand
TGGTTGATCCTTGGTAGTCCTCAACACCTGCTACAATTGGCCCTCGTACATCGCATACAAAAAGGTAGCCCTCCCCATAGACCGTCTTGACGAAGCGCGGCTGCCTTGGGCGATCGCACAGCGCCTTGCGTGCGACCGACGCACATCGGGTCAAGACCGACTCGCCGACGAACACCCCACCCCACAACCTTTCGAGTAGTTCCTCCTTGGGGACCACCCGATCGTGCCGCTCGATCAGGTACTTGAGAAAGAGAAAGGCCTTCCGCTCAACCTCGATCGGCACACCATCCCGCCGAACCTGCATCGCCAGGCAGTCAAACTCGACGTCGTCGAATCGATACAGCACGAGGCAACCGTTAGAAGGGCGCTCAGCACCAAGGCGTTCGCGCACAGCTTAGCCCCAAAGGTCGCGTTCGCAAACACCTGCACGATCGTGTCGGAAAAGGGTGTTCGAAAGTGCACGAGTGAGACCTAAGCTTTCCGTAAGGAAGCGGAGCGAACGTCGTGCTACCTCGCAGGGACTGGAGGTCCTTGCGTGCGACACGACGAAAGCGATCAGGAACTCTTGGAACGCTGGGCGGCGGGCAACAGGAAAGCGGGCGAAGCTCTCTTCGATCGCCACATCGGCCAGGTGCGTAGCTTCTTGAGGCGCAAGGTCGTCAGCGGGGCAGACGATCTTGTTCAGCAGGTATTCTTAGGGTGCCTGGAAGGGCACGGCCGCATCCGTAGTGGAAGCAGCTTTCGCGGCTACCTCTTCGGCATCGCGCGCAACGTTGTATCTGACCACTATCGTAGTCTGCATCGACACGCCCACTATGACTTGGAAACGACCTCACGGGCTATTGACGAGCCGGAACTAGCCACCAAACCGGCCGATGATGTCAACAATCGTGTGCTTCACGACGCACTTCGTCAGCTGACGAGGGACCAGCAGCTTCTACTCAAATGGACCTATTGGGGTGGGCTCAGTGTGGTGGAGGTCGCCGATGCCCTGGGGATCGGCGTCAATACAGCCTATACGCGGCTCCGCCGAGCGCGGCTGCGGCTTGAAGGAATACTTCGCGAGCTTTCACCCGATCTGGCGCCGGGCCCCGTGGAAAGGCGCGTTGCGACCGAGTAGGAACACGACGCTGACATCGACGTCTGTCTCGCGCCCCCATCCGCCAGCAGGCGATAAGCCCATGTGAGGCGGCGTCGACGTCGTGAATGCTCCGGGCTAGCCAATCCTGGTCCGGTAGCTCTCCGATTCCCGACCGGGTACGGAGCCGCCTGTCGTAGCAGGACGTGCTGTCGGCTTCTCTGCGCGTGTGCGCTCGCCACGCTCGTTAGCGCACTCCGGTCGTCACGATGGACCTCTGGACTCCGAAGGGCGCGGTGCGGTTGCTAGCCAACTGGAGGCCGGCGCGAGTGCCGCTTTCAAGATGGTCGCTCCCCAAAGGTTGGGCCCACGATATTGGTCGCACGCCAGCACCAACTGACCGCAGTTCAGCCAACCCTCCTCAAATGCCCCCTGACAAGAGGCCAAGTAGTACTCCCGGGTGCGTAGGAACCCGCCGGTGAGCCCCCGCACGGATCCGCTCTTGCCGGGTCCAGAAGCGCTTGCGCCACTGTCGTAGCGTGAGGGCGTAGTGCGACGACAGGTCCTGATAGTCGTAGGACCTGAAACCGCCACCCCGGCTTATCGCCTCATAGAGGGACGCGAATGACTGGATATGGCTACCTGTTGAATCCCACCCTGTCGTCGTAGTTCCGGCTCGAATTCTCCAGAACTGAGGGTGTCGGCCACCACGCCGAGGACAGCGTCAACTCGGCCGTGTATCGCCGGGCAATCTTGCCGGTTTCTTGGCTGCTGAGTCGAGCGGCTGTGCAAGGGTGCGTGATTTGGTGATGGATGCGGGCTAGGTCGCCGAGTAGAGCATCAGATCGCTGCTTCCCCACGTTCGCTATCGAAAGAGCGGGTTGACTGGCCGAACCGGACAAGCTTGAACACAGTTGATCGTCGGATCCGAACCGGCTCTGAGCCCCCTGGCGTTTTGTATGCGATCATCGGCGGAATCGTCGACTCGCCGTCGTACCTCACGCCCGCGGGGCGTATTTGCCGGATGTTCGCGCAGAGCACGCCGGACGTCCGGGTCATCGGGTGAGTCCTTAGACAAGGACTGAAAGCGCTCAAACAGCTCCAAAAGATATTCAGTGAGTCCGGGATCGACTCGCGAGGCCTCACACGCGGCCTTGCAGTGGGGATCGTATCCAAGCCGGGGGCCTCCATCCACAGCTCGTCTCCCTCGTGCGAACTCCCGCGCAAGGATTCCCAACACCGTAACTGCGTTGATTTCGTCCTGCGTAACGGGGAAGCCAGCCGGCACTTCCGGCAGGTCTACGTACGCCACGGCGTCGCGAAACGCTGCCCTCTGGGTCTCCGCAATGATGGTCGGCAGGTTGATCGCAAAGCCAGCAAGCCTCCCAATGATCGCCTCCTTGCGAAAGACGCCGCGGAATGGGTTCACACCGAACCGCCCCCCCTGCGCTTTGCGCACCAACCCCTTCCCAATGTCGAATGCAAGATCCTTGAGCGCGTATTCGCCTGGCGGCGAACCCGCGATCTGCCCCGCCGCTAGCTGAATGGCCTCCAGCCCGGCGCCTTCAATGATCTGCTTGGTGGTCGCGCCCGCCCTGTAGGCAGCGTACGCGTTGGCTGCAACCACGTACGGGGCGCAACCGCCCGCCGTGGCCGCTACACACGCTACCTGCAACGCCTTGTACTTGACGAATGCGCGGCCCACCGAACGTACCGCGCTTCCAATCTGGCGTGCCGCAGACTTGACAACCCGCCGAATGGCCTTGGCGGCACTACCAAGTGCCTTGCCGAGACTGAAGTATCCACTGGGATCGGTGAGGGAGAGCGGGTTGTTCAGGACGTAGCTGTAGCGGTTGTATGACTGCAGGTTGTTCGGAAACTGCACGAAGGGATCCGCGCTGATGAAACGGCCGATCATGGGGTCGTAGACACGGCCGTTCATGTGCACCAGACCCAGCGAATCGATCTGTTCCTGATCGGTAAAGCCGCGTGTTGTGACTGCCGACGCCAGTTCTTCAACCTCATCGCTGTCGCGCCAGTCGATGTCGCGACGCTCGCCCCAGGAATCGAAACTGAAGCGCTCCTCCACCTGGCCATCTTCGTCGGTGATGGCGCTGAGCGACCCGAGGTGGTCGCGATGCAGATAGCGCAGCGTCTCCTCTTCCTCCACGGCGCCGTCGCGTTCAAGCTCCGTTTGCGTCACGATGGCAAAGTCACCGACGAAGTTCCGATGCTCGACCTTTCCCTCGGTCCACACCTTCTCGTAGATCCCTCCCACGTAGTGCGTGGTCCTGAGCTCGCCCTGGGATAGGTCGATGCGCTCAAAGCGTTGCCGGTTCGGATCGTAGGCGAACGAGACGGCGACCCGGTCGTTCTCCAGACGCGTTGGCTTGTCGAAGGGGCTATAGGAAATTGTACGGCCAGCGCCCGAGACCATGTTGCCGTTCTCGTCGTAGCAATAGCTGGCGGAGCGGCGCCCAGTGACCTCGCCTACCGCATGCGGGCCGCCGGCAATGCCGTTGCAGGTGGTGCCATACTCGTAGAGCCCAGTGCCCGCCCGTGAGGTGATGTTTCCGAGCGCATCGTACTGGACTGGCGTTTCACTCACTTCTGCCCGACTGAGTGCCGTGCGCGTGTTGACCAGTCGATTGAGCGGATCGTACTCGAAAGTCTCCTCGACATCTTGGCCTGCGTCCCGTCGCCGTAGCAGGTTGCCCAGGGTGTCAAACTCGAAGTCGAGCTCCTGTACGTCAAAGGGTGGTGCCCCGGCGCGCGAGCTGCGAATGCTCGCCAGAAAGCCTGTCTCGGCTTCGAAGTCGTGCAACGTTGTGACGCCATTGCCGAGCCGCGTTTCGACAATGTTCCCACGAGCGTCGGCGGTCACGAAGTGGGCGTACAGGTCGTTTCGGTCCGCATCGCGCACCTGCGTCAAGAACCCGCGACGGTCGTAGACATTCCGGATGCGCAGCCCGTTGGGATAGGCGACGACACTTGGTCGGCTGAAGGGGTCATAGCTTGTTCTAACCTGGTACTCTGGCTCGTCGCGGATGGTCGTGCCGCGCAAGGTGCGCCGACTGAGCGCATCGTACTCATATCGCTCCCGGAAGTCGGCACTCCGCATCTCCGCCATCAAGCCAATGCCATTGTCGGCGCTGTCGTAGACCCAGGTTTGTGTCGCTTCCTGCGGTCCACCTAGGTCATCCGTTCTTTCGATCTGACGGCCCAAGAGGTCGTACTTGACCACTGTGACCTGGCCCTTGGCGTCGACCTGCTCCAACAGCTGGCCGAGAGCATCGTACCGGTAGCTCCAGTCCCCTTTGTCCGGCGTCGACATGGCGACCCTGCGCCCCAGCCGATCGTACGCACTTTCGGTCACATTGCCGTCCGGATCGGTGATGCCTAGCACGCGGTCGAGCGCGTCGTACCGATAGTCGAGCGTGTTGCCCAGCGCATCGACCACCTGCACTAGCTGACCGAGGGGGTTGCGATAGGTCGTTGTGGCAAAGCCCAGGCGATTTCGCGTGACCTGCCGCAATCCATCGTACTCAATGCGACCGACGAAACCGTCGGCAGCCGTGAGTACGACAGGGCGGTCCAGATCGTCGTACTCGGTCGTGTTCCACAGTGGCTCGTCACCTGGGACGAAGGGCTCGGAGCGTCGAACCACCCGGCCGCGGGCATCGTGGACCGAGTCCACCGCAGAAACCGAACCGCCCAGGTTGCTGACGACTGTCCGCACCACACGGCCCAGTATGTCGACGCACTCAGCCTCTACCGGACCCTGCTCGACTTCAGTGACCTTCGTATAGGCCGCGCCTGCGGGGCAGAACGCCGGGCCCACGTAGTTGACCGTCGTGAGTGTGCCATCCGGGCGCGCCCCGCGGACATAGCGACCGTAGCCATCGTACTCCTTGATCGTGCGCAAGCCGTTGGGGCCTTCGACCAACGCCTCCTTCCCGTGCACCGGCTCGAACTCTCGACGCGTCGTTTGGCCCAGCGCATTGGTCACTCCGACGACGAAGCGGCCGGTCGTGTCGAACTCGAATTCGGTGCTGCGTTTGGCGAAGCTTGAGCCGGATAGTGTCGTCCGAATGCGGTTGCCAAAGCTGTCTAGCAAGTAGTCCCGGCGAACTGAGAGCGATGCATCGCCGGGCTCGACCACTTCAAAAATCACACGGCCCTTGGAGTCAAAGCGCGCCGTGGTGGTGGTGGTGATCGCCGTCTGCCCGGGGCCCGAAGCCGTCGTCTCCACCCGTTCCGGCTGCCCTATCAGCCAGGGTCCCCGCGCGTTGCGGTATTGGGTCTGACTCACCCGCCGGTTGAGCAAAGTGTCCGCGTCGTCGAGCACTTTGTTCCGTACCTCGGTGGCGTTGCCGAATTGGTCGTACCCGGTCACGGTCACGGTGCGGCCAAGAAACCTGCGGTTCAGGTCCCGCTGGATGGTATCCACCCGGACCAGGTCGTGCTGGAAAACCCTATCGCCGAAGCGACGGGTTACTTCGTATTGGTTGCGGGTCAGCCTCGTGTACTCGTCGGCGCCCACATTGTCGCCCTCGAACTGCTCGGTCACCGATCGGGTCGTACCCTGCAGGCGCCCTTCGAAGTCCTGTGAAAACACCTCGATGCGTACGCGCTTCGAAGTTTCGTCGGTCGTGACCACGCGCTCGAATCCAAGGTTGCCGAGGCCCTGAGCATGCACCCGCATGCCCGCGTAGCGGTAGCTAGAGCGGTTGAAGCCGCCCACTCCGTCGCTCGTTTCGACTGCGCCCACGACCCAGAGCGGGCCGTTCACGTCGACGACCGGGAACTCGGCGCCCCTGCCTTTGGTGTAGAGGGCGGGGCTCGAGATGCAGCCGTAGTCGATGCGCGTCTCCAGCCCAAAGCTGTTGGTAATCGTCGCAATCAGATCGCGCTGCTGCCCAGCCAGGTACGCCCGGGCGAAGCGACCGGAAAAGCCAGGGTGTTGGTTACCGAAGCTCAGGAAGTCATCAAGGCCATCGCCATTCAGGTCCGCCAGGCGCCCACCCAGGTCTCGGCTCACGAACACATCCGGTTCCACTTCCTCGACGAAGGAGAACGCTCCATCGGTGTACTGTGGAATGTAGTCAGGCGGCTTCGAGAATGGGATGTGCCGCTCGGGAAAGATGCTCTCCCCAGTGTTCATACCGTCGAGTGCCGTAAAGACGCCAGCGAATGAGGCCGGCGTGCGCCCGAACTCGCGGCCGGCTGCCACAAAGAAGCTGATACCCGGGTTCTTGGATCCGGTGATGGTCACGGTAATGCTCTTGTTGATCAGGTCTGGGAGACCGTCCCCATTGACTTCGCCCAGCCGATAGCCCGTGTCCGCCCCGGTCTGTCCCGGATTGCGCACGAAACGGAGCGCCGGGAAGCTGTCGTCGAACAGAAAGCCCGCGCCCGTGTTGATGAAAGCACCTTCCTCCCCGATCAAGTCATCGTTCCCGTCCCCATTGATGTCGAGTATGCGCAGGCCACCGTCGGTGCCATTGTTGTTGAGCAGGCCAGTGAACGCCTCGAAAGCGGGTGCGCGCAGCCACCCCGAACCCGTGTTGAGGTACGCGCGCCGCGCGATGCCCTTGTCCTTGCCGAACGCGTAGAGCAGATCCGTCAAGCCATCGCCATTGAGGTCAGCAAGCTCCAGCCCACGATTGAACCCGATTCCGTTTTCCAGATTTTCGTACTGCGGCGCCGGCACGAAACCATCGCCCTGGTTCAGGTAGGCGCGACGAGCGCTCCCGTTCGAACCGGCAAAGACTCGAAGCAAGTCCTGACGCCCATCGCCGTTCAAGTCGACCAGCCGCACGCCCTTGTCGTCGCCGTCGATGGCAAAAGCGATGTCAAACTGTTCGAACTGTGCCGCCCGCTGAAAGCTCGCGCCCGTGTTCACGTAGGCCCGCCGAAGCGAGCCTCTCGACAAGAGCAGATCAGGCAGGGTATCGCCATTGAGTTCAGCCACCTTCAGCTCCGGGCTGGAGGAAGAGAAAGCACCCTCGAAATTCTCAAAACCAGGTGCCCGCTCGAAGCGGGTGCCTCGGTTCAGATAGGCAGCCACCACGCGCGACTTGCGTTGGCGCGCCACCAGTAGGTCGTCTTTGCCGTCCCCGTCGAGGTCGAGCACGCGGGTACCGCCCTCGTTCGCGCCGTCCGCAAACAGGGCCAGAGGCGCGTCTTCGAACCCTGCTGCGCGCTCGTAGCCAAACACTTGCTGACGCCAGCCGAACGCCGTTGGCCTCAAACAGGAGCCGTCCGAGCCACACTCCTGGACGCTGGAAACACGCGAGCGAAAGCTCGAGCGTGAGTAGTGGTAGAAGATCTCGTAGCTACGCCCCGGCTCATCCCCCGCGAAACTTCGTACTCTGGCCAGGCGCTTGGCGATGCGTACGCGCGAGCCACTGATGTAGCTGTCCTTGATGTCGCGCCTCGGCTCGTAGTCGAACTCCACGCGATTGTACGGGGCAAGGCCAGCGGCGTCGTTGCCGGTGTAGTCAATGCGTTCGATGTAGTGCTCGCCGAGCTCGGTGTTTTCGAAGTACCGAAGGGTCATGTAGTTTCCCGAGCGGTCCTCCATGCGACTGAGCGCCCAGGTCAGCACGTCTTGGCGTCCCTGTGCCTCCACCCGAGAATCGGGCGTTTCGCCGTAGCGGAGAATGCGACCGTCTTTGCTGTAGACCTCGAACCGCGCTGGCCCAATGCCGACCTGTCCCAACGACCGAACACGCATGAACGTATCGACCTCCGTACGGTACTCGGTACCGTCCGCTCCATATGCACCGTTGACCGCCACCAAGCGCTGGCCGTCCAAGCAATAGCGATCGTTTCCGTCGAAGTCGACGCCGTCGATGAGCCCGTCTTGCGCAAGGGTTGCGGAGCAGCGCGTGATCGCAGACAACCCGCCAAGACCCCAAGCGACGCCAAGGTATCCGTTGTTTTGGTCGCCGTCACTGCTGTAGTTCAACGCCAGCTGCGGCTCGATGCCACCAGTACCCCCAGGCGTTGCAAGCGGCATGGTGTAGGTCGCCTGTCCGCCGTTTCCAGTTTGATAGCTCCCTATGCTCGCACCGACCGCCAGCGGCAAGCGAGCTGCGGTAAGTCGCTTGCTACGCGCATCGACGAATACAGCGGTGCTCTGCTCAGCCTGGTTCACTACGAACTCTTGCCTGCCGTCACTGTCCACGTCTTGCGATTCGACCTCTGCCACGTCCGCCGCGGGGAGCTCGATGCGCAACTCCTCCCCAGGCAGGGCCAAAGCTCGCACGCCCGTAGGCAACCTGAGGTCGGGGTCGATGACCAGGCCGAGGTTCTCCTCAAACTGGAGGAGCTCATCTTCACCATCTTCGTTGAGGAGCTGCTGACTCGCCTCGTGGTAGGGCGGCAGCGGAAGTGCCTCTCCGGGCTGCCCCAAGATCAGGTAGGGCCTCTGGGTCTGGACCTCGGTATAGATGGCTCCGTTCGCTCCACGATACTGCTGGGTGCGAGGTTCAGAGGACGCCACTTGAGCTACCGCGTCCTCGACACCGTCACCGTCGAAATCACCGTAGGTGAGGCTCCAATCGGACGCAGATTCTGGCGGTAGCCCTGGCTCGATCAGCTTCAGCTTGAACGCTAGCAACGCCAGAATGATGGCGCCCGAGTTGCTGTTGGCATTGGTGAGCGCCTGTTGCGCGCGCCCGACCTGGCCATCCGTGAGCGGGCCTTTTGGCACGTCCGCGGAGCACCCTGCCAAGGTGAGTGCGCAAGCGGCCAACGCCGCCAGCACGCCCCTCGTGCGACAGCACTTGGACGAACGCCCCTCTTCACAGGCGCAGAGTCGACTGACAACACACATGGTCCCTCCTGGAGCACGGCTGATGACGCCTTGGCGAGCTCCAGGAACTTGGAGCTCTAGACCAAGTACGGGCCTCGCTGCCAAATGGGTCGTTCGAATCGACCGTGTTTCCCCAGGCTCAACGGGAGGCTGGTCAACCCAACGGGCAGCTCGGCTCACAACACCAAAACCGTCGCTTGCCCTATGCCTGAATGCTGGCGCGCAGTGCCCGTGGGCGTACTCCGGTCGTCACGATTGACCTCTGGACTCGGAAGGTCGCGGTGCACTCGCTAGCCGACTGGGGCCCTGCACGAAGGCCGTTGCCAAGGTCGACGCTCCCCAAAGGTTCTGCCCGCGATATTGGTCGCGCGCCAGCACGAGCTGACCGCAGTTGATGTACCGCTCCTCGAAGGCCCCCTGACAATAGCCCAAGTAGTAGTCCCACGTACGCAGGAACCCGTCGGGGAACCCCAGCGCGCGGATCCGCTGCTGCCGGGTCCAGAAGCGCTTGCGCCACTCCCGTAGCGTGACGGCATAGTGCGACGACAACTCCTGATAGTCGTAGAGCCTGAAGCCGCCACCCCGGCTGATCGCCTCGTAGAGGGACGCGAATGACGGGATGTGGCTACCGGGAAACACTCGGGCCGCGATGAAGTCGGGCGCCCGCCGGCTGCGCCGAAAAGGGCCATCCAGCATGGTGGTCATCTGAAAGGCGGCCAAGCCGTCGCTCCGGAGCAAATCCGCGCAGGTCGCGAAGTAGCCCGCGAGATGTTCGGGCCCGACCGCCTCAAGCATCTCCACGCTCACCAGTTTGTCGTACTGACCGGTCAGGTCACGATAGTCCGACAGCAAGACCGTCACCCTCCCCTGCAGCCCCTCGCGGGCGACGCGCTCGCGGGCGCGTTCAAACTGGCGTTCTGCGATCGTGGTGGTCGTGACGGTACAACCGTAATTCTTGGCGGCGTAGACGGCCATTTCGCCCCAGCCGCTACCGATCTCGAGCAGGTGGTCCCGCGAGGACAGCTTGAGGTATTCGCACAGGCGTCGATTCTTGGTTTCTTGCGCCAAGCGCAGGTCCAACGTTCCCTCTGGAAACAGGGCAGACGAGTAGGTCATCGTCTCGTCGAGGAACAGCTCGAAGAAGCCATTTCCCAGGTCATAGTGCTTTCGGACATTGTGGCGCGCGCCGCCTAAGGAGTTCTTGCGGGCACCTGCTAGAGCGGATAGCGCGAACTTCTGGAAGGCCGACAGCGGCCCGTCGATCGCCTTGAGCACCTCCCGATTGCGCAGCAGGATCCGAATCAGGACGGGGAGATCATGACAGTCCCACATCCCCGCGACGTAGCTATCGCCGGCGCCCACTGCCCCCCCGAGCACAACTCTCTGCCAGAACCGGCGATCGTGCACAACGATCGTTGCCTGCAACGATGCACCCTCAAACGACTCCCCACATTCCGTCACCCCGCCCTGTTCTTGGATCCGGATCGAGCCGACGCGGATACTTCGTAGAACCAACAGGACCTGTCGTCTCGCAATGCCTCTCACCGACTTGCCCCCCTATCGCGCGCCTTGCGCGGGTGAACATGAAAAGGCGCTCCGAAAAGCCACAGCCCGAGTGCCTGCCAATAGATCCTCATCACCACGCGTGCGGCCATGGCGGGATAGGTCAGAGCGATGCGATCGAGGGAGGTCGCCTTCCATGGACGCCGCCGTAGATGGAGCCCGGCTCGCAGCGTCACCTCTTTGTGTCGCACGAGATCGACGGCAACGTGAAGCTGCCGTCCCGGCTGGGCAACGCGCCAGCGATACTGCCCGTCCAGGTCAAAGAAGGGCGAAACGTGCATGACCTTGTCGACCGTAGCGGTTCCCGCCGAAGCGCCGTTTGCCCAATCGAGCTCGAGCACGTATGCGTGTCGCTCATGCCAGGGGGTGTTGGTGACCTCCGCGAGGACACATCGAGGTCTGACTGCGTCCCGGTCGAAGCAGTAGTATAGCGATACGGGATTGAAGCAGTGACCTAGAAACCTACCGTGGGTCAGCAAGCGAATCGGCCCGTCACAATCCCATCCCACGCTTTGCTTCATGGCTTGGCGTACCGCACAGCCAAGCGGAACGTTTGCCGGCTGGAGGTAGTCGGACCGCTGGACGGACGCGAGATTCGGTCCCTGGTAAGACCAGAGCCTCGAGCGCCCAAACAGCTCCGGGAGCTCCTCGAGATCCAGATAGAGCATGAACAGACGCATCTGAAAGTGGTTCGCATGGGGGCCAAACCGCTCATGGAACACTTGGCCTTCGTAGATGGCACTCTCGATCGGGGAGAACGTCATAGGCCCTGTCCAAAGTGCTCCGCGACCCGCAGTGCGCTGTTGACTCCGTCTTCGTGAAAGCCGTAGCCCCAGTGAGCGCCACAATAGTAGATGCGATCGACACCATTGATCTCGTCGAGGCGCCGCTGGGCGCTCACGCTCGATAGGTCGTAGGCCGGGTGCTGATACGTGTATCGACCGAGGCACTTTGAGGAGGCGATCTCGTCGCGCAGATTCAGGCTCACGCAAACCGGCTCGCGGCAATTCAGCCGCTGAAGCCGATTCATCAGATAGGTCAAGCTGGCGCCTCGACCGTCGGCCGCCACACGGTAGTTCCAGCTGGCCCATGCGCGGCGACGACGGGGGAGGACTACCGGGTCGGTGTGAAGTGTGACTTCATTGGTCTCATAGCGGAACGCACCGAGGATCCCGCGCTCTTCCTCCGTCGGGTCAACCAACACCCGTAGGGCCTGGTCCGCGTGGGTTGCGAGGACCACCCGGTCAAAATCTTCCGTATCGCTTTCTGTGCTCACACGGACACCACCGTGGACCCGCTGGACCGCCACCACCCTGCTGCGCATACGAAGCTGGTGCCGGTGCGGCTCCACGATGCGCCGGACGTAGCTCCCTGACCCCCCAACCACGGTAAGCCACTGCGGGCGGTGGCCCAGGGTCAGGAAGCCATGGTTGTCGAAGAAGCGAAGCAGGTAGCAGAGTGGAATTTCGCGCACGCGGGAAGCGGCTGTGGACCACACCGCCGAGGCCATCGGTATCAGATGCTGCTCAACGAAGTAGTCCCCGTAGCTGCGCCGCTCTAGATAACCTCCGAGGGTCACGCCCTCATGGGCGCCATCGAGGACACTGGACGCTTCCCGGTAGAACCGGCGGATGTCCGCCAGCATTTTCCAGAAGCTCGGCCGCAGGGCATTGCGCCGCTGAGCAAAGAGGCCAGCCGAAGATGAAGCGTACTCAAGACCGGTGCGCGGACAGGAAACTCCGAAGCTCATGTCGCTCGGCTGGCTCGACACGCCGAGTTCTCCAAGAAGGCGTACGAAGTTGGGGTAAGTCTTCGGATTATAGACGATGAATCCGGTGTCCACCGATAGGCGCTTTCCCGCCACCTCGATGTGCGCGGTGTGGCTGTGCCCCCCGCAGCGATTCGACTGCTCATAGGCCACCACGTCGTGATCGCGTGCGAGGATTCGTAAGCTGACAAGGCCGGAGATACCCGTGCCGACAACCGCGATTTTCAGACGCCGACCGGGTCGCTCACGACGCCCCAACACCGGTCGCGCGCCCACCGTCGGACCCGGAATACCCTTCCCCCCAAGACCGCTCGCACGGGAAGGACCGCTCACGACGCCTCCAGGCCCATCTCGGGCGCTGGCGCAAGAGCCTGACCTGCGGCCAAGTATCCGAGCCAGTGCATGTGCTGCGCGCGCGCGATCGTCTTGCGCGTCAACCGCTCCCAGGGCTTAATCGACTCCCGCGACAGCCCCCCAAGGGTGGGCAACGCGACCTCGTGACAGCTCCTGAAGCCCACTGGAGGCGCTGCTCTGCGCCACCACGTGTCCAGGTAGCGGCGCCCGCGGTAAAACGCCCAAGGCCGTAGGTCGACAAAGAACGGAAGGTGCTGCGAGGCGAGCAACGCCTCGATGAGGTCACGCTTACCGCTGAACTCGGAAACGTACGCCAGCCTGCCGTCCAGACCCGTCAACCCAACGTGAAGGTTCGACAGACGGGCGACCGCGGGACCGGCTGGGAGCAAGCGTTCGTAGTACACGACCAGCAGATCCGCCCAACCCCCGAAGAGACCGCTCGGCCTGCAACATAGCTGGTTCTGCAGCTCCACCGCCAGCCTGACCGCTCGCATGAGGTCCAGACCGAGGGCCAACGCGACGGCAGCCAAGGCACCAGACGAAACACCAGAAAACTCCACGCGATCGAGCGGCCCGCAGCGCTCGCGGACAAAGCACGCATATCCCATCGCCCATGGGAACGCCGCACCACAGCCGTGAAAGTGATACAGCTCCGCACGCGACGAAGCGCGACCCGTGCCGGCACCGGTTTCGGTCTCGTGTCGGAGCATGCCCACCCGGTACGGGCCCGGACGACGATCGGATCGCAAGAGTGCGCAGCGTCGCGGCCGACACGGGACAAGCGCGATCCCAGGTCGTTCGCGGGGATGGCCAACGGACACCAGTCAGCAGGGGTCGCTCGGTCTTTTTTCGCGAACCGGAGGCGTGCGGGACCCAATTCGCCTTCGGCCGCGTACCCGTTGTAGTGCAACATGAAGACCGAGCTGATCATGCGGCCGGGCACGGCCAGCCCGGCGGTTCAGGCGTCTCTGCGCAGACGCTTGCGCCGGCTACTGGTCGAGAGCTGGGGGGCCCTACCCGACAGCTACTTTGATGTGGCGGTCATGAACTGCGACCTCTTGGCGGTCGCGCACGGTCCCGACGGTCCGCTCGCGTTTACTTCCATCGTGGAACTGAAACTGGACGGCCGAACGATCTTCTTCGTGAACGTCAGCGTGGTCCACCCGAAAGCTCGGTCACAAGGGCTGCTGTTCGACATGGGGTTGGTGCTCTACCGCCATGCACTGCTGCAATCGTTCGCTCGCCACCTATCCCTGACCGTCGACGTGATGTTTCTCACACCCAATGTCAGGGTACTCGGCGCGATGCATCCGCTGAGTAGCTTCATCTACCCCGACCCCAGCACATTCTGTAGCCGCGAGCGGCAGGTGCCGGACGCGGACGACGCGACCTGGGCGCTGGCTCAGAAGTACCTTCGTGACAGCTGGGATCCCTCGAGGGTACTGCACCGCAATGGCTGCGTCGTAGAGGGTTCGTACAGGCACACCCCCTGGCTGATCTACAACAGCGACAACGCGCCCAAACACCGAAACGAGATGTTCAACGCGTTCGCAGAGCGCTATTTCGAGTACAGCAAGGCAAGTGGAAAGGAATGTATCGTCCGCGCTAGACTGCCGCTGTCCAGGCTCCTGTCCTACTGGGCCCGAAGACAGCTGTCGCGTGCCCTACCCCTGTCCAAACGGAGACTCTAGGGAGGGGCAGCGAGTGAACCACGATATCTTCGACCGACGCGAGTCCGAGGTTCGCAGCTACTGCAGAACGTTTCCTGTGGTGTTCCGCCGAGCTGAGGGGTGTCGCGTATTCGATGAGCAGGGCCGGGCGTATATCGATTTTTTTGCCGGCGCCGGCGCACTCAACCTCGGGCACAATCACCCGCGACTTCGCCGCGCCCTGATCGACTATCTCATGGGCGACAACATCACCCACTCATTGGACTTCTGGACAACCGCCAAGCGGGACTTCATGGAAAGGTTTGAAGCGGTTTTGCTGGCGCCGCGCGGACTTGACTACAAGCTCCAGTTTACCGGACCGACAGGGACCAACGCCGTTGAGGCAGCGTTGAAGCTCGCCCGCAAGGTGACGGGGAGACCGGGCGCCTACGCCTTCCATGGCAGCTTCCACGGCGTGACGCTCGGCTCGCTCGCGGTGACTGGAGCGGCGCACCCGCGGAAAGCGGCGGGCGTAGACCTCCGCGATGCCCGCCTGTTCCGTTTCGATGACTCGGGACTCGACGCGCTCGAGCAAGCGACAGCGTCGGCCCAAGCGCTACCGGCGGCCGTGATCGTCGAAACGACCCAATGCGAAGGCGGGGTCCTCAGCGCAGAGTCGACCTGGTTGCAGCGGCTCGAGAGCATCTGCCGCACGCGCAGGATCCTCCTCATCGCTGACGAAATTCAGACGGGCTGTGGACGAACGGGACCTTTCTTCAGTTTCGAACGCGCAGGGCTGACACCCGACATGGTTTGCCTGTCCAAGTCTCTCAGCGGATACGGTCTTCCGCTTGCGGTAACACTGATTCGCCCTCACCTGGATCAATGGCAGACGGCGGAACACAACGGAACGTTTCGGGGCTTCAACCTCGCCTTCGTCACCGCCAGCGAGGCGCTCTCCTTCTGGGAAACACCCCATCTTCAGCACGAAATCGCAGCGAGGGCAAAGCTCGTCGAGAGCCGACTTCTGCGGATGTGTCGTTCTCTCTCCCGGGTGAGCGTGCGGGGCCTCGGCTTGCTGTGGGGCATCGAATGCCCCACAGCCTCTCTAGCCGTCGAGGTCCAATCCGACTGCTTCGAGGCCGGTCTTCTCGTGGAGCGCTGTGGCCCGCGAGGCGAGGTCATCAAGGTGATGCCTCCTCTTACGATCGACCGCGACTCCTTGGAGCTGGGACTCCAGATCATGCGGGCGAGCCTGGTGGCTCGGTCCCGGCACGCCTCCGATCGCGCACGCCGATCGCTTCACGAAGGCGGCCGTTGTCGGTGAGGGAGGCCGCTCTCGCAAAGAGTGAGCTCAATGCCAACGTCACGTACGGCCAAGCACCGGCAGCGATGCGGCCGGTCAGAGCGACCCGGCAGCTCCTCGACACGACATCGTGGCCATAGACATGGGAGGTAGAATGGGTAGCCCTGCTCATCTTTGGGGGATCAACAGCTGGGAAGCTATTGCACTACGACCCGCACTCGGCCGAGGTTCGTGACGCGCGCATAGGAGGTGTCGGGGTCGCCATCCCGGTGCGAGCTTGCGCGCACCGACGGGAAGTACGTGCCCGGATCGCTGAAGGCATGGGTGGTTTCCACGACGACACTGGTCTCCTCGGTGCTCGACAGCGCGGTAGTCTCAGGAAAATCGCCCCCACCCTCAAAGTCCCATTCGACGCCGACAATCGAACCGGCCCCCGGTGGGACGTCGATGACTGCCGAGAAGGCGACTTCCTCCCCAACCCCCACGTCGGCGCGCTCGCCCCCATTCGCCGTGGCGACAACGATCGGTTGTACGCCCCGACGTTCGTCGGCGGTCGGCGGCACGATCACCTGGCCTTCGACGATGTCGTAGGGCGTGCTCGCCGGCGGCGGCACATCCCGCTCGACCCAGCCAGCGAGATCGCGCAGCGCCTGCTGCAAGACAGGTCCGAAGTTGACGGCACGGGTGGTAATCGCCGGACGCAGCGTCTCCCCTCGAGGGCGAGGCGGGGTATGCATCGCCTTTTCCACATACCAGAGCCGGTAGTTGTCGTCGAAAGCGTCACCCAGGGCAGCCTGCACCTTGGAGCGGTACCAGTCGGCGTGCCATGGGAACGCGATCTCATCCATCAGGTTCTCCACCACGATCATCTTGCCCTTGAAGCTGCCGGACATTTCGCCCGCCTGATTGAAGAGCATCGAGGTCTTCACCTCCCGCTGTGGGTAGCGCGGCTCCCCACCGTCATCGCGATACTGGTCGTACACGTAGTACTCGGATGGCGGCAACTGATGGCGATGGTAGCTCTGCAGAGCGAGATAGGTCGTGTTGTCGACCCGCACTTTGTCACCGGGCTGGATGTCAGCCAGGGACCCGGCACTCTGCCCGTAGCCGACGACCACGACGCCATCGAACTCACCTGCGATGGTGACCGTCTTTCCCATCGCTGCACCGCTCTCGAACGTGATCGACGCACCTTGCAAATCACCCTCGGGTAGCTCGCTCAGAACGAAGGCCGCAGGGACCTCTGCATTCGATGGTTGTGACGCCGACAGCGTCAAAGGCAAGCCCATGCTCTTCGCGTCAGCGGGTAGAATGGTCGAGGACACGGTTGTCTCCTGGTTCACGCGATAGGGCTCGAGCACCTCGGGGGAGTCAGCGCCCAGGTAGCCGGGCATCGACCAGAAGTCGTCGACGTAGGTGCGATCCAGCAGCAGGACCGCCGGGATCAACGAGGCCAGCACGCCGGTGTAGCCGAAGGCGATCGTGTTGTAGTTGAACCATGCGTCCGGGGGGAAGCCGAACCGGGTCACCTCTTCGAGGGCCGCTCGCTCGTCCGGGTTCAGACCCGCGTACATGTCGCCACTGCCCCCCGGGTCCACGGCATCCACGATCGCGGGCACCTTGTCACGCAAGACGCGCATCGCATGGGCCTGCACGGTGAAGTTGTTGGGCATCGCCACGGGGCTGGCATGAATAAATGGCACCACGCCATCCCACACCCCGTCCGTGTTTTCGATGCACGCAATCGTCTTGAACGCCCCTCCACTCCCTCCCC
>JAPPOR010000668.1 GCA_028817905.1 Myxococcales bacterium | reverse complement strand
CGAACGGCTTCGAACGGCTCCAGGACGTCATCAGCGACCAGGAGCTCGGGGAGATCGCCAGCCGCTACAAGAGCGTCGCCGGGTTCGCCATCGAGAGCCTGAACACTCGACCGTCGCTCGCAGATCCGCAGCAGTGGAGGTAGCGGAGCCTCAACCCAACAAGGCGTGTGACCCAGGCGCCACCGGAAACCGCTGTCGCTTCAGCTCACCCCCGGAGCGCGCCAGCGCGCCCTAGCGACCTTGTCCAAACGCTTTCTATCAAGGTAACGCGACCAAACTTGACGCAAACGCCCACAGAACACTGACTCAAGGTCGCTAGAGGCACGCGTAGCAGGCCTCCAACAGCCGCCTGGGGCGCTCACCGACCAGGATGCTGGCCCCCGCGCGGTTCATGGTGTAGCCGAATGCCAGTCCCGACTCGGGGTCGGCCATACCCAGGGAGCCACCCATCCCCGGATGCCCGAAGGCGCCGGCGCTCGGACTGAACCACCCTCCGCCCCCTTGCTGGCTGAGCATCAAACCGGCACCGAAGCGAGTCGGCACACGCAGAACGCGGTCTACGCCCTTCGAGAGCTCGGTTTGAAGGCGGCCGACCTGGCACGCGGAGATCAGCTCACCGGAAAGGGCCGCGCTGTACACCCGGCACAGTCCGCGCGCATTGGCGTGCCCATTGCTCCCCGGTATCTCGGCGGCGCGCCAGGGACGGGTGTTGACCGACCCCTGGGCAGGCGCCGGGTTGCCAAACGCGCGCGCAGTCAAGGAATCGGGCTCCTTTCGAAACACTTCCAGCAGATCAGGCTGGCCAACCGGTGGCGAGATCCCCAGCGGCCGAGTGACGTGGGCGACACGCGCATCATGCTCAGCTCCAAGGCCGATATGGACATCGGCGTCTAGTGGCCCCGCGATATGCTCGGCCAAGAATCGTCCGAGCGTGCGACCCGTTACGCGTCGCACAAGCTCTCCGACGAGGAAGCCAAACGTGACCGCATGATAGCCGTGGGCCTGACCCACCGGCCACAGCGGCGGCTGACCGGCCAAGCACGCACAAACCCGATCGTGGTCATACAGCGCGTCATGGGGCAAGGGCGAAACTAGGGCCGCCAAGCCCGCCCGGTGCCCCAACACGTCGGCAACGGTGATCGCGCCCTTGCCACATTGCGAGAACTCCGGCCAATAGCGTGCAACGGGCGCTTCCAGGTCTAGCAGGCCGCGATCGACCAGCACGTGAAGGCACAACGCGCTGATCCCCTTGGTCGCCGAGTAGATGTTGACGATCGTGTCGCGTTTCCACTGCACCCCCCCATTGCGCCGACTCGCTTGACCGCCGAACAGATCCACGACCACGCGCCCGTCAACCGAGATGCAAACCGAAGCCCCCTGCTCGTTCCCCCCCGCGAAGTGTTCGGCAAAGACCTCACGCACCTGCTCGAACCAGGGGTCGCACTCACCCCCGACGCGAAAGGGCGCCGGCTCAACCGCCACTGCTCGCGTCCTCGGCTTCAGGCACAGGTGGTGTGTCATCGTCTAGCGAGTCGAGGTAGCCCTGGGGCAACGCCACGCGCTGTGTGCCCGCCGTCTTCCCCCGCTTGACCCGCATGCTACTCGGTGGAAACGGCTCTTCCACGTCGAAGCGAGCAAGCTCTGCATCCAACTCGGCAAGAGTTGTCACGCGCATCAGAGCGGCGCGCATCTGGGCGCTACCGCGGAAGCCCTTTGTGTACCAGGTCGCATGGCGACGAAACGCTCGAATCCCCGGTGCATCCCCCATGAACCCGCACAAACGCCTGGCGTGGTCGCGCATGGTGGTCGCGACCTCGCCCAGCACAGGCGGGTTGGAGGGCGCGCGGCCATCGAACACGTCTGCTAGGTCGCGAAAGAGCCACGGGCGGCCCAGGCAGCCCCTCCCCACCACTACGCCGTCGCACGAGGTCTGCCGCATCATGCGCAGCGCATCCTGTGCCTCCCAAATGTCACCGTTGCCAAGCACGGGAATGTGCCGCACGCAGGCCTTCAACTCGGCGATCGCTTCCCAGCGAGCCTCGCCGTCGTATAACTGCGCGGCCGTCCGCGCATGCATGGCAACCGCCGCACACCCCTCCTCCTGGGCGATCCGCCCCGAGTCACGGAACGTCATGTGATCGTCGTCGACGCCCATCCGGAACTTGATCGTGACCGGGATCGACCCAGCGTGCCGCACCGCAGCCGCGACGATGCGTCGCAGAAGCCGGGGCTTGAGGGGAATCGCCGAACCGCCGCCGCGACGGGTCACTTTTCGCACGGGGCACCCGAAGTTCATGTCGATATGATCAACAGCGTCCTCCTCGACAAGGCGCTTGACGGCTTGGCCGACGTAGTGGGGATCGACCCCGTACAGCTGCAAACTGCGGACCTTCTCGTCGTCGCCAAACCCGGCGAGCCGCAGGGTCTTGTGGTGCCCTTCTACCAGCGGTCTCGCGGTGATCATCTCACTAACGTAGAGGCCCGCGCCGAACGCGCGGCAGATGGCTCGGAATGGGTAGTTGGTCACGCCCGCCATGGGCGCCAACACCACCGGCGGCCAAACACGCAGACCCCCGAACGCAAGGGGAGAAAACTCGCCGGGCCGAGCAAGCGGAACGTCGCGATTGATGTGGCTCTGGTAGATAGCGTCCATCGGCCCAGGTCGGCAGCGGTATAGCTCGACTCTGGCCCTAGGTCGAATCCGTACAAAACAGACGGCAAGAGACCCGCCCCCCCCACTCCGGGCGGGCCCCTTGCCGTTCTGCTTCCATCGAGCTGCGGGCAACAGCGTCGATGGGCCGCCGGTACAAGCACAAGGCATCCGGGAGATGCCTCGGGTGGGGTGCCTCCCCCCCGACAACTTGCTTGGGATTAGCAGCATTCGGCGGGGGCGTCCATGACGGGAAACCATCAAGAACACACATTTTTTTGGGATGTCACCCCTAGAGGTGACAAGCGCGTCTGCGGGCGCACCCCGCGGGGTGATCAGACCCGGTGGGCCGGGCCGCGCAGGGGAAGACCCTCCGGTCCACCGACGGATCTTCCCCCGACGACGACGCCACCTCGGACGGATCGACCCCGCTTTTCCGCCATCTCTCTGCCGCCCGCACCGTCGAACCGCTGACCTGAAACTTAGGCTGCCACGTCGAACAGAGGGACGACCTTCAGTCCGAGA
>JAPPOR010000629.1 GCA_028817905.1 Myxococcales bacterium | reverse complement strand
GGCCCCGCCGCGCTCGGAAACCCGCTGAAAACGAATATAGGGACAGGCCCTAGTCATTGGCGGGGCTTCGCTCCAGCCAAACGAGGCATCTGACCCAGGCTAGCGACCTTGTCGAGGCGTCCAATCAAGGCAACGCGATCAAACTTGACGCACACGCCTACAAAGCGCTGACTCAACGTCGCTAGTGATGAAACAGGCGCAGGCCCGTGTGCACCATCGTCATCCCATATTCGCGGCACGCAGCCGTGACGTCGTCGTCACGAACGGATCCACCCGGTTGCACGATGTACTTCACTCCGTGCCGGCTAGCGTGGTCGATATTGTCGCGAAACGGAAAGAACGCGTCGGATGCGAGCGTCACTCCATCCAGCTCTGATGCGATGAAATCAGTCTTGTCGTGGGGCGTAAGGGGCGCAAGCGACCCTGTGATCGCCTCCTGCAAGGTCTCCTGTTCCGACGGCAACAGGTCGCCCTCGATGTACCGGACGCGGAGGTTGATTCGGTCCTGACGCTTGACAGATTCCTTGAACGGCAAAGCCAACACCTTCGGATGACGCATCAGGTGCCAGACGTCGGCCTTCGAACCGGCAAGCTTTGTGCAATCGACCCGAGACTGCTGACCGGCACCGATACCGATCATTTGCCCGTCGAGAGCGTAGCCAACCGAGTTCGACTGCGTGTACTTGAGCGCGATCAGTCCCAGCAGCATATCGCGCCTGGCAGCGGACGTAAGTTGACCGCAAACCACGTTGGATAGATGGGCCCCATGGACCGGTTCACTGTTGCGGTCCTGCGTCAAGCGCATGCCAAACATCTCGCGACTCTCCCGCGCTGGAGGACTGAAGTCAGGGTCGCCCTTGAGAACGATAAAACCTCCCTTCTTCTTCGCCTTGAGAATCGCAAGAGCAGCCGGTTCGTAGGCGGGCGCGATGATCCCGTCCGATACGAGCGGCCGCAGTAGGCGGGCGGTGGCTTCGTCCACCGGTTCCGACAGAGCAACGAAGTCGCCGAAGCTACTCTTTGGATCGGCTCCCCGCGCGCGAACGTAGGCGAGAGCTGCCGGCGTCAGTTCCTTGCCCGTCACTTCGTAGCTCCGCACCCGATCGTCCGAAAGCGGCACCGCGACGGCCGCTCCCGCCGGTGAGACGTGCTTAAAGCTGGCAGCCGCGGGCAGCTCGAGCGCGGCCCGCAGCTCGCGCACGAGCTGGAAGCCGTTGATCGCGTCGAGATAGTTGATGAAGCTGGGCTTGCCATTCAGTAGCTCGATCGGGCTGGTCCCAGCGACGAGCGGGACGATCTCGGCAAAGGTCTGATGAGGGTTGCAACCGTACTTGAGCTGCATGCCTGTCTCCTGAAGTGCTAGGCGGCCTGGGATCAACCGGCGGCACCGGCGGCCCAGACCTTCGCGGGTAGGGCCGGGACGCTACCGAATTCCGGCTCAAAACTCAGCTCAGAACCTGCCCGAACACCCACTTCCCGTCGGCCCACCGGGAACCCCCAGAGCAAGAATGGCGAACGCCCCCCAGGTTCTTCCGCTGCGGGCGCTGGCTTGCACCCGCAAAGGGCCACACCCGACCTGGGCCCGGAACGGCGCGCTCATGCGCAGATGAGGTTGCAGGCAGGGGGGTGCTTGGCCCACGGCCGCCTCGTGACTCGTCCAGACGGGAAGCTTGGCGAGCTGCCACTCAGCGCGAAAGCGCTGCGGAGTCGAACAGTTGTGCGAGAGCGCGTGATTTGGGGATGGATGCGGGCTAGGGTGCCAAGGGTGACGCGCAGCGCCACCGTATCCCCCGGCAGGCACCTGAAGCCGGGGCGGCACACACCGGCCCCACTGGTGCGGGGAATAGCGGGCTGGAAGCCAATCCGGGTATTCCATCAACTCGCAGGCGGATCGTGCCGCAATTCGCCTCTACAGGGCTTTCGGCGAACAACTGACCGGTTGCTGTCTCCCCCACGTAGGTGCCGAGGGATTGTCGGCCGGCGATGGGTTGCGACGATCTGCCTGGCGCTCGCGCTGCTTGTGGCGCACGACGCCCAGGCTCAGACGGCCGATAGCGAGTTCTCCCGGGGCCTGATCGCCCTGCGTTCTGGCCAGCTCCCGCAGGCAGCGCGTGCGTTCGAAGCCTCCCTGCGGCTCGCACCGCGACCCGAAACGCTCCTCAATCTCGGAGTCGTCAGAACACGCATGGGCCAACTACAGGCGGCCATAGGCGCATTCGACCGGTACCTCCAGACCGCCGACCCGGCACGCGATGCGGCCAACATGCGAGCCGTCCGAGCCGAGATCAGTCGCATACGCGCGACGAACACAACGCTGGTGCTCAGGCTCAAGCCACCGGAAGCCATCGTGCGGGTCGACGGGCAGCCTCAAGCGGCTCGGGCCGGGGAGATCCTGATGACGCCTGGACAGCACGATCTGCATATCTCGGCACCTGGTCACCGAACCTATGAGAAGCGCGTGAGTATGCCGGCGGGTCGGTTCGCGATCGCGCTCGAGCTCGCGCCCGGCACCCCCACTCCTCCGCCGCCGCCACCGAACAGCGGCGCCCCCCCTAGCCCCGCCGGCGCACTGGCGCTCCAGGCGGCCCAGCCTCCTGCCACGGTGGCCGGGACGACTGGGACCACCGACGCGCCGGCGACAGGCACACCGGTGGCGCCCGAAGACCCTGGAGAGACCTGCCTTGCAGGAGACGTCTGCATCGGCCTCGCGGGGGTCCTCGGCGCTCCCAACCCACTCGGGGCCGGCCTCACCCTGCGCCTGCCACCCTACGTCAGCCTGGCCGCCGACGTGCAGTTTCTCCCTGAAATCGTCATCGAGGGCGTAGACGTAAATGCGCGCTTGCTGTCTTTCATGGTGCGGGCGCATCCGTTCCGCGGTGGCTTCTTCGCGGGCATGGGTTTGGCGCTTCAACACATTCGGGCGCGAGGCGAACGCACCGGTGTGTCGGTCACCGCAGATCTCAACCTGCCCGCGATCGCCTTTGGGCTCGGCTATGCCACCGATGGCGGGGGGCTGTATCTGGGCATTGACGCCGCGATCATGATTGAGGTCGGCGACTCAACCCTTCAGACACCCGACTATCCCGACCTAGATGAACTCCCAGCAGCTCAGGACATCGTCATGCGCCTCGAGGATGAAGCGCAGGACGCGGTCGACTCGGTCAAGGACCTGTTACCGTTCATGTTCCAGGTAAACCTGCTCCGTCTAGGCTACGCGTTCTAGCCCGGAAGATTCACGAGCTCGCGGCGGGCGATCGACTTCCAGAGCTCGAACAGGCGCCGACGCTCGCTCGCATCTTCGCGAAGGATTCTCTGCAATGCCATGCCGCGAAGCATATGGAGCGTGATCGCGATCAGGTCTTCCAGCCGCTTCCCGGCCTCTGGCTCGGCCAGCTCAGGGGCCCCGGGGAGACCACGCCAGAGGCGGTCGAGCCCGCGACCTATCGCTCGTTCCATGGGAACGAGGGCCTCCCGCAGCTCGGGGTCGGACCGGGCCGCCATCCATAGCTCCAGGGCCGCGTGGAATGTTGGCTCCGCAAACACATTCCACATCAGCTCGAACACGCACTCGATCGCGTCACCCGAAACCTCATCTGTCTCGGCCAGCCGACGCAGCTCCCGACCCCGGCGGGAGGCCAGGTGAGCCACCGCCTCGATCACGAGCTCAGCCTTGGTCGGAAAATGATGCAGCAAGGCCCCGCGGGACATGCCCGCGCGCTGGCATACTTCCGGAATCGAGGTGCCGGCGTACCCAAGTTCGATCAGCGCCTCAAGGGTCGCGTCGAGGATCTTGCGGCGGGTCTCGGCGCTGCGCTCTCCCTGCGTGCGGCGCGCGGTCACAGTCTTAGGCATCGGTCAGCGGCCCAACCAGCATCATGAGACTGGTAGAAACCCTATGAAAACGCTCCGATGCGATCAAGCCTGATCGTTTCCATACGCCTGCACCGGTTTCGTCGCTCTCCGCGCAGTACACACGCTGGAACATACAGCAGCGACCACTAACCATCTGGCCGAATCACCGCCCAATTCTGGCCGGCTTTCGACTTGTGGGAGGTCGCGAAGTGCGCGATCAAACAATCGAGGCCAGCTGCGGCGACCAGGGGAACGTGGTTGTAGTCGCCGCCGCAGCTGGCTTTCATCTGGTTAATGCGGCCGGGGAATGGATCCGTTGCGGATCGCCAATTTTTCTTCCCACAATTGGCAAAAAAGCGGCCAACCCCTTGAGACTGTGGAGAGAAATCCACAGACGCGTCCGTACGTGAAGCACCACGAACTGTGCACAAATGGCCCTTTGGGTCCCCCAAGACGATGGGTACACGGGGCCCTCCAAAGGGCTCATGGCATCCCCGCTAGCAGTTCAGCGAGATACGTGACCGGTGGCCAGGGCCTTGCGGACCCGATCACTGAACGGACCGCGCGGATAGCTGTGCAAGTAATCAGCGGCGCGTCGCTTGGCGTCATCCATGCGTCCAAGCTGGACCAGCGAAAGGATCAATAGATGCTGTCTCTCCTGCGCAAAGAGACTGCCGGCAAACTCCCGCTCACCCTGCCGCGCAAGTCTTAGCGCGCGCTCAGGGTTCGAGAACAGCACGGCCTGGGCAACCTTGAGCATCCGCATCTCGCGCTCGAGGCGGTCGCTCTCGACCTCAGGATCGAGGGCCCTGGCCTGCTCTTGGGGGCGACGCGGCTCCTGGTGGTCAGCCTTCGACTCGGGAAGAACCTCCGGCGGGCGAACACCGTCCACGTTGTTGGAGCCGTACGCGTGGTCGCGTCTGGCCAGCATCTTGGTGGACGCCCCCGTGCGAGACGAACCAACAGGCGCCGGCCCGACCTCGGCAGCCCCTGCGATGTCTTCGGTGCCGCGTTTCGGGCGGGCGCCCCCCAACGCGACGCCTTGGCCAGTGCGTCGCGCTACCTGCCGCGAGGAGCCGCCCGCGACCGGCGCAGGCGCACTGCCGCGACGAAACTTGCGCGTTGAAGGCACGCTCTGCTCATCGGGCGCCGACCGACGTACCCCGGCCCGCCTGCGGGCAGCCGCTGACCGCCGTCCCATTCTCCGGGACCGCTCGTTGGCAGCCTCCACAACCGCATTGACGGAATCTTGCTCCCCATCGGCGAGCACCTTCTGAGCCCGCAATGGGCTCGCGGCACCAGTAGCGCCGTGGCGCCGCGCATCTCCGGCTTCATCCCCGGAAGCCCCTGGCACGCCATACCCACTCTTCGCATGGGCACCTGAACCGACCGCATGCTCCTGTGCGGTTGTCGACAGCTTCGCTTCCGTTCCGTCACCACCGCCGACCGTCTGCACGGCGGTCACAATCACGACCGCACCCACGAGCAATGAGCCAGCCACCCACGCCGCACCACTACCGACGGCAACCCCCGTCCCCGAGCCCGATGCCGAACCGTTGGCAAGCAAGTCGGCCGCCCACGCCGGCGCGGGTGTGCCCGCCTTTACATGGGCCACGTGACGCGCCAAGCCGGCGCTCACGTCGTACTCGACGGTGGAACTCATCCCGGCGTCGATCAGATCGCGAACCGCCGCCGGCTCATCGGCGTCGCCTTGCATAGGTCGGATCGGCTTGCTCATTGGGGTGTGCTCTCCAGTGAAGGCGACAAGGCCTCTGCCTGTTCGGCGCCCAGCTCGAGCACGGCAGCCCGAAACTTCTTGCGCGCCGCTCTGAGGCGAGAATAGGCCGTATCGACCGGAACACCTAATCCTGCTGCGATAGAAACGACGGTTTCTCCCTGGAGCTCGGCCATCACGAAGACCGCTCGCTTGTCCTCATCTAGGGTTCCCAAGACTCGGTCAAGGATCTCCAACTTCTGGTCGTGTTCACGTTGCGCCTCTGCGTTCCGAGAGCCCGCTGCAGCGTGCTCGACGGCGCGTTCATCCACGCTGACAAAGCCGCGTGTTCGCGCCTTCCGACGATGGCTTACCACCGCCTTGAAGGCGATGTTCGCCAAGTATGTCGTGGGCTTCGCCGGCCCGGGTGTGTACCCGCCATGCTTGTGCGCCACGAGAAAGACTTCTTGCATGAGATCGTCCAAGTCCCTCCCCGGGACCCCCATGCGGACCAGGAAGTTCGCAACGTAGCGGGCGTAACGTCGGAAGAGCTCCGACGAGTCGAGATGCTCACCGGCCGACAACGTCCGCTAACTCCTGCCCCGGTTAATGCGGCTCGGGGCCCAATCCGTGACCGTAGCGCCAAAAATTCGGGCGTGTTTCGGCAGTTATAGCGAAATCGCTGGGGTTTAAGGACGTTTTTTTGATCCAGTGGGGGGCACCGCACGAAAACGGACGGACTTTTTTGGTCAAAATACGCGCAAAACCGGTCCTAGACCGATCATGACGCCGGCCAGCGGCAACGAACGGGTGCTGCCTGGCGGTGGGGGCGAAGCGTCCTCGGAAAGTACGCCCAACGTGCGGGTCGATAGCTTGAGGCTAAGGTCCGCGAAGGCAGCCAATTCCAGCCACCCCGTGACCTGCACCCGCGCCTCCACCCCCAGGCCCGTCGCCCACAGCGCGCTGGCCGCGCCGTCGCGATCCTCCGCAAAGCCTGTACTGGTCGTGATGAAGGTTCCGGCTTGGAAGCCAGCGCAGCCAGCAGCGGTCAACCAGCGGGTTGCCTGGACAACCGCGCACAGGTCCCCTCGCGCAGCCCACACCTGGGCGGCAAACTGGCCACCCACACCGGGCAGGCGCTGGTCCTCGGCACGAGTGAACAACCCGGATGCGCGCAGTTCCAGCCAACGCAGCAGCAACGCGTACACCGCCACGCGGGCGGCGAATGCTTGCTGGGTCACAAAGCCAGCCGTGACGCCACCGGCAAGCCCGAGCCGCACCTGAACCATATGCGGTTCCGAGGTCGGCAGGCGCAACTCCAACAAGCTCTTCTTGCGCTGCACTTCTGTCAGGTCTTCATCATCGGGCAACTCGAAACGGTCGAGCAGGGTCGCGTCGATAGCTAGCGCGATAGAAAGCGCCACAGCGTTGTGCAAGCTGCCGCAGTCCTGGGGAGCATCTCGCAGCACGCGTTCCGCCGGCGTGCCATCGTCACGATGCACCGTAAACCGCACGTCATGCTCGCCGGGGCCTCCATAGACAAGAACGTGAATGCGCGCGTCGATCTGAGTCCGCTCTAGCCATCGCTCGACGCTTGTTTCTAACCGCGCCTCATCTAGGCATGTAGGGCCGGAGCGCACCCGCAACGCCTGGCTGAGGCGCTGTTGGGGCGGCGAGGCAGGCCCGAACGGACGATCCGCCTCCACGGAACCCAGGGGTTCTCCGCCCGCCACGGGATGGGGTTCCTCGAGCGCCGACGATCGTTTGGCTTCCGCGGCTGGAACCGAACCGGCCGGTCCTTGGTCATCCTGGGCTAGAACTGGAAATTCCGGATAAGCACCCATGACAACCCACAGGACCGTACTTCTCAAAAGCGCACCGGTTAATTTGGTAATTGTCCCATAAGGGACCGAAGGCTGGCAGAAAATGTCCAGTCTCGTCCCGGAATGCCTTGGATGGGATGGCCAAGCCCCTCGCATCAACCACCCGATACGCGCTAGATTGGGGGAGTGCGTTTTCATCGTACCCGCATGCGGCGCGCACGTGCGGGCCAGATTTGAGTGGTGATCGTGGGAGGCGACAAGACGCAACCGAGGGTACCAGGAACGGCGCGTGTGACGCCGATCCGCGAAGGCCAGGGTGCGATACGGTGGCGCAACACCGTATTTGCAGTGGCTGCGGTGCTGCTATGCGCGTGCGAGCCCACCACACACACGGTGGGGGTGGTGTCCTCTCCCGAAGACCCGGCCCGTCCGCGCGCATCCATGGAGGCGAGCCCCGGCGTCGAGATCGATGCGGCTCGCGAGTCGGGGGCAACCGCCTTTGGACGGAACGTCAGCGAGGATACGAGCAACGGCGAGCCCGCAGCGAGCCAGCACGATGACGATAGGGCGTCCATCGGTTTTCCGGGACCTGACCAAGCCGCAGGGGCAGGCGGGAACGAGGACGCCCAACGCGACGACAGCGTCGTCAACCCCAATACCACTGCGATGACCCCGACCGTGGAGGCCGCGGGCTGTCCGCGCGAGCTGGCCCAACCGAGACAGGTCGATATGTATCTGCTGGTGGATCGCGCTCTGAGCCTCGACCGGATTCCGACCCCGGGCGCCCTCATCGAAGCCGGTCTGAGCGAGTTCGTTCTCAGTCGGGAGGCGCAGGGCGCGGGAGCCGCGATGATGGCAGTGCGCAACCAATGCAGCCCCTGGTCCTATCTGTTTCCAGACGTGGCGTGGGACCTGCTATCCCGGAACGCGGAACGGATCCTGGATGTCGTGCGCGGCTTCAATATTAGTGTCGCCCAGCCCGAGGCGGCGCTGCAGGCGGCCTACGCACACACGCGCAGGAGGGCGAACAACTTTCCGAAGTATCGCCAGGTCATGGTGTTGATCACCGATGGGTTTGACTTCGGCTTCTGCAGCGATTCCACCCCGGAGAGCACGATTCAAAAGGTGGCAGACGGGCTAGCTGGGGACCCGCCGATCCCGACGTACGTGGTGGCACTCGGGACGAGGTCGTTCAACCCGCTCGATCTCATACCTGGTTCACTGTCGCTTCGGTCCCTGGCGCAGGCGGGCGGTACACGGCGCGCGCGTGTCGCCGATGTCGGCCAGGGGGGAGCCGCGGTCGCCGCAGCCCTCGAGGACGTTCGGCAGACCGCCCAGCCCTGCGAGTATGCGATCCCGGACGACATGGACTCGCCAGCCCTGTGGTTGGCCGGCGATACGGCACCGCTCCCCCAGGTCGCTGACGCGGACGCCTGCGATAGGGACGGGGGGTTCTACAACGGCGAGGACGACGCGAGCGGTTTTCTCGTCGCATGCCCAATCAGCTGCCAGCGCATCCGAGAGGCCGGACACAACAACGTGCTGATGGGTTCACCCTGCGAGTAGGCAGGCGCGATTGCAGTTGTGTCGGAGGCCTGCTCGGGCGAAGATCAGCCGCGTGCACGCAAGCTTGCGGGACACACATCAGAGGTGGGTGCGGGCGGGCTTCTTCGTCGCCCAGTCCTACTGGCTGATGGCATGTGGCGCGGCCCTGGGGACCAGCACGAGCAACGAAGCCGGCGGAGCCGAGGCCGGCCCCGGCGATCGCACACCCAGACCCGACGTCGCCGGTGGCGCAACCGCGCTGCGTACGGACGACTGCAGCGCGCCCGATGGCACCTGCAACGCGCGAGACGAAGACTGCGATGGCATCATCGATGAAGGTTGCGGGTACGGTACGGGGGCCGTCCAGATCACGCTCGCCTGGGATTCTGGTGCGGACCTGGACCTGTACGTAACCGACCCGTCGGGACAGACCATCTTCTTCAACCGGAATCACCGAACCTCCGACGCGGGCGGCGAGCTCGACCACGACTCACGCGGCAACTGTCGGCCGGAACAGCAACATCAGCGGGTCGAGAACGCATTCTGGAGGACACCCGCCCCGGGGCAATACCAAGTCGAAGTTCACTACTTCAGCCCCTGTGGCGGCAGTGGTAGCGCGCGGGCTACGCTCTCGATCGCGGTGGGGGGCAAGCTTGTGGGCGCCTATGAGTACGACCTCGACCCGGAGGAACGCGTCTCGGCAGCACGCTTCTCTGTCCCCAATTAGGGTTGTATTTTTGCAAATATATTGTACCATCCAGATCGGACTGTTGTCTTCTCGGATCGGTAGTGCCCCGTCTGTCTCCGTCTGTATCCAACGCCGACGTCGCCGAGCGCGCCTTGCTCATCATCGGCGACGGTCCACTGGTTGCACCGCTCCTAGAAGCGTTGCGGGGGCACAGCCTCGAACCTGAACACGCTCAGCCCTCCGCAGCGATTCAGGCGATCAAGCATGGGGCGCCGCGACTAGTTCTGTTCGTCGGGCGTTGCACCGCCGATGGGGGTCGCCAGTACCTGACGTCGGTCTCCCAGGTTTCCACGACGCACCGCACACGGGTCCTGCTGATCGCGGACGAGCAGCAAACATGTGCCAACGGCCCGGATGTCGCTGTGCTCTCGGGGCGCCTGGGCCCCTACCGGCTTGCGGATGCCGTCCATCGGCTGGTTAAGCGCATCGCAGAGTGCGGGCCACACGCACCACCGCTGTCGGACTTGGTGCGAGAGGTGTCACAGGGGCTTGAGCCGCGGCAGGCCTCGAAACGAGTGTCGCGCCCCTTGCCACCTGCGCAGCCGCCGCTCGGCGCGGCGCGTCCCCCAACAGCTGCGGTTCCGCCCCGGTCCGACGGGTCCGGGGCCCTAACGGGACCGGCCCCCACACCCACGGCAACCAGAGGCTTCGGCTTGACTGCGCTTTCCCAGCTGCTCCCTCCGGCAGCTGCTGGCGCTTCCGACGCACCCACTGTAGGGCCCGTGCGGGAGCCGACCCGGCGGCAAGCGGCCGGCGGGGCGACTCCCTCCCGCGCGCCCGACCTACAGGAAATGCGGTTGCCAGGCCGAACCCGGGTAAAACCCAGTGGCTCGTCCGCCCACGCATCCCCCGATGATGTCGAGATTTGGCTGTCGGACGAAGGGGCACCGCCGGACGGTCCGGTGGATGGAAGCAGTAGGTCGGCAGCTCCAGAAGAGCTCGAAATTTCTGTGGACCTGCCCGGCACCAGCGAGGCGCTTGCAGCCGCCAGCATCCCACCATCTATCCCGGCCGAACTCCCCGACGAAAGCAAGAACGGCTCCCTGGGTGCGCAGGCGCGCAGGCGCCCCATGGGCGATAGAATACGAAGCAGCTTGGTGCGGGCGTCCAAGCAGTTGGCCCGTGCGACCGGACAGGGCGTCCTTCGAGCTACCACATGGCTGCGCCTAAGAAGAAAGACGCCGGGCAGTGGTTTCCCGGCAGAGCACGGTATGCGCCGCGTCCCGGGCCGGCTATGGGGCGCGACGCGGCGGCTCTTGCGTCGGGCGAGCCGCCGGGCCGAGGGGCGGCCGGAGCACGACGCCATCAAGCGCCCGCACTGGCTCCCCCGGATGCTCGCCAATGGGCGCCAGTGCGCGCATACCTTGAAAGCCTCGGTGCTGCCGCGACTGGCTGCAGCGCTCACATCGAGCATGACGGCCCTAGCCCAAGTGACCGCACACACTGGCCCGGCCCGCGTCGCTGTTCCGATCGTCCTTGCAGGTCTGACCGTTGGCTTCGGTCTTTCGCGAACACTGGTTGAACCCCCCAAGGCCACGGCGTTGGCATCGATGCTGGTGGTCTCCCGCGGTGCCATGCAGCAGGGTGCAGCCCCTCGACACTCGGAGCGGTCTTCGACCGATGGGCGAACAAGCACCCAAACGGCGGAACCGGTAGAGGCAGAAGACACGTTGCCCCCCGCGAGCGGCCACCCACCACGAACCCCAACGGTCAGCGCCCAAGCGTCCACAGGCGCATCTTCCGAGCCGGACACCGACGGCAGCAGGCTGCGGCCGTCCACCACGGACCAGGGCGCGAGCGCGCGCAGGGCGCGCATTGAGCGCGCCAACAGGTTCGTGGCGGAAGGGCACCGCCTGCGCAAGCAGGGCCGCCTCGGCCTTGCCGAGTCATCCTATATCAGCGCGCTGTCAGCGCTGCCCCGCTACCCCAGAGCGCTCGCGGGCCTTGTGCGGGTGCACCTCCAACGCAAAGCCAGCGCGGAGGCGGTGCGCTGGGCTCGCAAGCTCACCGGGGTACAACCGCGCAGGGCCAACAACCAACTGCTGCTCGGCGACGCCTATGCCCTGTACGGCGCGCGTTCAGCCGCCAAGCAAGCATGGCGCAAGGCTGCCCGCTATGGCAGCACAACGGCTCGCAAGCGTCTTCAGCAGAAGCGGCGCTAGCCCGCATCCATCACCAAGGCACGCGCCCTCCACAACTACTCGACCCCACAGTGCTTTCGCCCCAGTCGAAAGTACGGCGGGTATTCTCTCCTTCACCGAATCCCTTGCGAAGCCGATCACTTGCACGAGCATCGCGTGCCTTGGTGATGGATGCGGGGGTGATGGATGCGGGCTAGTTCGCACTTGGGGGCACTGGGGCGCACAACTCCGCACCTCCCTAGTCCGCATCCGTCACCCAAATCACGCGCCCTCGCACACCCGCTCGACTCCGCAGCGCTTGCGCCTCAGTCGACAATGCAGCGAGTATTCTCTCCATCACCGAAACCCCTGCGAAGCCGATCACTTGCACGAGCATCACACGCGTAGGTGTAGATCTCCGGGCTAGCGCACCCAACGCGGGTCTGATGTGAAACGCTGGCATCCTGCGGACCCGAGGACCACGCGCGGCACTCGCCTTCGGTTGTTTCGAGCGGTCGCCTGGCCCATAGTCACGTGCTCCCGCGAGAGGGCAGAACGCGATCAGATTCCCGTAGAGCCCGACGCCTCGACCTCGAGGCGCCGCGCGTACACATCATGAGGCACACCGGCGCACGACAGACCCCGCGCGTGGAATACCCCGCGGAAGTGGAGCTCTTCCGCGCGGAAGACCAGAGGGACAGCGGCCCGATCCTATGCGCCGGCCGCGATCTGAGCGAAGGTGGGATCGGCGTGCACAGCCCACAGCCCCTGGTCGTCGGAACGGCCGTAACGTGCCGCGTGGAGGTCGAGGGCCGACGGCACGAACTACCGGGCACGGTTGCGTGGAGCGCCGCACTGGACCCGGACTTGGAGCCCCGCCGGTTGGGGGTGGGCATCCGTTTTCGTGATCTCGCCCCGCGGGAGTGCTCGGTCGTCGCGGATCTGGTTCGACGACACGATGCGCAGCAGATGGAGGCAGGTAGCGTCGAACCGGTTCAGCTTCACTTCGAGGGGCTGCAGGGGCCGGTTTCCGCGCACGCAAGCAGGAGCACGACCGGCATCACACTGCGTGCACGCCTTCCTTTTTTGGCACGCGGCAACCCCGTTGACTTCGCCTTCATTGGAAGGCCGCCCGAGATCGGCCGCATCGCGGACGCGCAGCTCGTAGCAGGCGAAAACGGTGAACCGGAGATCGCCATCAGGATCGCAGCCGAACCGCAAGGGGCCAGAAGCCACACGGACCGGCAGGCAGAAGGCCCACCCGGCGGGATGCCACGCCGCATCCGGCGAAAAACGTTCTACGGGGACCAGACCGAGCTCGCCCGTAGCGAGGGCCAAGGGCCAGAGGATGCACGGAACGCGAGGGACGGTTCCGATGACCACAACGGAGCTTCAGGCGAGAACGGAGCTTCAGGGGAGCGAGCAAAGCCTGAGCGTCCACGGGCCGCTACGCTCGCGGTCTGGCGGCACGACCCGGACGCACTGGAGCGTCAAGCGGGCGCGAAGCCGCCGGAAGCCGGACCGGCCAACGGGCATACCGGAGCGGAGGCATCCCGCAAACACGCGGACGCGCCCCCCGGGGCTGCGGCGTCCGGAGACGCGGGCGCGCGCCCCAGGGCTGAGGCGACCCAAGACGCGGGCGCGTCGCCGGGCCGGGTCCCTCCGCTGCTGAAAATCGCCGGGCTGGCGGGTACCATGGCGGCGATGGCGTGGGCGTTCAGCACGCCTCGACTGGAACCGCCGCCTTCGGAAGGCGAACTCGCGGGGCGGGAGCCCACCATGGGCGGAAGCCAGCAGACGGGCGACCCAGCGGGTCGGGCCAGGGCTGCGGCTCCGCCGAGCAGTCCAGACGCGCCAGGTTCGCGCAGCCCTTCACGGGCCCCGATGGACCGCGAACAGCGCGTGGAAGAAACTAGCAGCGGTGTGCCCTGGACAAGCTACCCGATCGTACCCGGGCACCCTGGCCCCGCCGGGGGCGCATCGTACCGGGAAGAAGTCGTAGCAGCCGTGTCCGCCATTGATTCCCCACAGCTCCCCAGGACCCCTGGAATCGATGGCAACGGACACGATGGGGCGCTGGCCCTACCCCACAGCGCTCCCGGGTCCGCAACGGGGTCGTCGGATCGTGGTCCGGGCATACCTGCGAAGACACCCAAGGGACTTGCGAGGACACCGGAGGGCGCCCGAACGCATGATTCATCACAAACGCGGGAACGCGAGCGGAAACCCGCAACCAGCAGGCGCCACCCCCACGTGACGGGAGATGGCCGCACAACCCGCGTATGGATACCGACGACCGAGCATCCGGGTTCCGTGTCCACGTACAGCTGGAAACGACCCGCGGCGGTGACCGTCAAGCTCGCAAGGGGCCGATTTGCGCTTGCCTACGGTGTCCATCGCATGCGCCAGCATGGCGTCGACCGGGTCGTGGTCCGACGCCGCCTTGCGCCGGCGCGGCTGCGCGTGATGTTGTCGCACCCAATTCGGGACTACCGGGTCGAGACCCTGGACAGCGGAGTGCAAATCGAGCTGGAGTTGAAGTAGCGGACCTCGCTCGCTGGCCCACCCTGATCGAAATACCAGACTCCAAGAGGTTGACCAGCTACCTGGCCTTGCTCTAGACCACAAACGGCGACACGCCCCTGGAAAGGAGCCGTCGCACAGAGGCGATGGGCACAGGAGCGAAGGTGTTGGCGGGTCAGGCGACCATCGCCATGCCAAGCTGACTTAGCAAGGGAGAACGTAGGACATGTTGAACAGGACACTCTTGGCGCTGCTGTGCGCGTCTGCGCTGGGACTTGGGGCGGGTGCGTGTCAATCGGGCGACGATACCACCGTCCCCGCTACGGGCGGCTTACCCAACATGCCGGTGGCCGCAACGGGTGGGGGTGATGGCGATGCAACCGGCGGCCCCCCCGGTGATGTGACCGCGGGCGTCGACAGCATGCAGGTGCCCGAAGCGGAATGGGGCATGATCAACGCCGACTGCGTGGAGCACGAACCATACGCCGGGATGGGAGCCCCGCGGGGCACGTGCTGTTACCGCGGCGCTCCCAACAGCGCCCGGTTGGCCCTGCAGCCAGCCGACGGGCTACGCGTCAAGGAGTACCGCCTCAACCACATGCGGACCACCAACCACCCCTACAGCATCGGCATGATGGCCCTGCTCGCGCTGAATGAATCCCGCAACGACTATCATGAATGGAACATGTTGTGGCGCTTTGAGCAGCCCTACGCCAATGGCCAACCGGTTGCGGGCGACGGGTGGGTGACCATCGGATGGGGCGTCTACAACTGCGACGGGACGCACAGTCACTACGGTGACGCGGCGGCTCCGACCGACAAGATGATCTTCCCCGGCGGCACCGATGCGGGGCGCTGGAAGCGCCAGCGGCGGCGTGTGCGCTACAACGCGCCCGGGACCGAGCCAGCCATGGAAATTGGCTGGGACGACCGCTACATGGAGAATACCTTCACGCCCTTCATCAACGCGGAGACCTTTGCGCTCGAGTGGGAGCTGATCGCCCAAAACTTCACGATCGAGTCCATGGACCTCGCCGACACCGGCGCGGATTGCACGGGCTCCTGGAGCATGGCCAACGGCTGGACCCCCAATCACTACTTCATGTCGTACGCCGTGATCCAAGACAACCACTACACGGAAAACGGCATCCCCGGAGTCCTTCAGTTCCAGACGCTGTCCCAGCTGTTGGCCTTCGGGATCCTGGCACAGCCAGAGGACCGCATGAACCTGAATCCGAAGGCGGACGGCACGCCCCGCTGTCAGATCACCCAGGCGGACCTCGACAACCCCATGCCCCGCACACGCATGTGCCGGTGGGTGAAGCTACCCTCGGCCCTGTGCCCGATCACCCCGGAGGAGCGCGCGCTGTACAACTGCCATATCGGTACTCCGGACAACACCGACGGCCCCAACGGCACCCCCATGGCCGCGAACTGCACCCAAACGGCGCCGACCACACCCCGCGACGACACCGCGACCGACGAGGGACAGTGCTGCGACCCGCTGGGCAATCCGGCCAGCGGATTGCCGGCGTGCAACGCCTACCCGATCCGCAACGAGTTCGTGGCGGCGGCAGCCGAAATCACGGATGCTCCCTACAATGGGCTGCCCATGCGCTGCCCGAATCCAGGGAACTGACGCTAGGACGTGGCCGGAGTCTGGCTCCTACGTGTGAGGACTTCGGCGTTCCAGCTGACATGTTCCATCTGACATAGTACAGGGGCCGCGTCGGTCGACGACGCGGCCCTCTTGCGTGTTGGGAACACCGTCAGGATTGATCTGCTGGGTAGGCTCGCATATTGAGTAGGACAGGGAGTCGTGTCGCAGACGCCTGACGAGACCGCCCAGGCCCTTGTGGCCCGCTTGGGCCAAAACCCTGGGGACCGGCAGGCCTACGACGCCCTCAGGTCGCACTACCGCACAACCGGGGACCATGCGTCCCTGGTCAATCTTGTCGCCGGGTGGGCCGCGTACACAGCGGTCGCGAAAGAGAAGGCGGAAGCGTACCTGGAGGTCGCCGAAGTTCTGTGGACCACCCTTGGGGATCCCGACCGGGCGGCCGAGTACTTTCGCGCAGCCCTCGCACACGACCCATTGGACACGCGCATCTCCGATGGACTCCAGTCACTGTGGGAAGGGTGCGGCGAGTATTCGTCCCTTGCGGAGTTCCTGCAGAGCCACCTGCGCACGCTCGACCAGTTGGGCGCCCCCCAGGATACTGTAGCCGTGCTGCACTACCGCCTTGCGGAGGTATGGAACCAGCATCTGGGGGATTCGGAGCGGGCCCTTCACCACTACCTGCAGGGATTGGATCTCGATCCGAGTTTGCTGCACGCCTACCACGAGGCGCGCGCGCTGTGCGAAGCGCGTGGGGACTACGCCAGGCAGGCGGATCTCTATGAACGGGAACTGGCCGTGGAGTCCGACGAGGGACGGCGCGCCGCCCTGATCGCCGGCATGGCGCGGCTGCACCGCGACCGCTTGGACGGCCCGAACGGCGCCATCGCGGCCCTAGGGCGGTGTCGGGCGACGGCACCCCAGGACGCGGCGCTCGCGGATGCGCTCGCGGCACAACTTTCCGAGCGTGCGCGCACCGGGGGTCCGACTGCGGAAGATGACCGTCGCCGCGCCGCGTCGCTGCTCTTCGAGGCAGCATCCGGCCAGACCGGAGCAAAGCAGGTCGAGTACCTGCGGGCGGTGCTCGAGCACGATCCAACGCACGAGCAAGCGCTCGGGGCACTCGAGGAGCAACTGGTCGGTAGTTCCGAGGAGCCGGAACTATCCCTACACTGGGTCGCCTATCTGGCAGCCGGTGCCGAGGGCGACCAAGCCTACACTCGCCGATGCCAGTTGGCCCGTGCCTACTGGCATGCCGGCCAACAGGAGGACGCGCGCTACTGTCTGCAACCCGCGGTCGAGGCGGGTCACCCGCAAGCGGCCACGATGTGGGCAGAGATGGCAGACCCCCAGGCGCCAGCGGTCTCCCGCCCGGAGACACGGACGCCGCCCACCCACGGCACGCCCAGCAAGCCCGCGCGCTCGACAGTGGAACCAAACGTCCCGGACGCGCCGCCAGGGGTATCCGGGCGGCCAGCACCCCCGAGATCATCCAGAC
>JAPPOR010000391.1 GCA_028817905.1 Myxococcales bacterium | reverse complement strand
CTTTTGAGATCCGTTCTGGGGCTTCCGGGTCGATAGGCGCAGCGGTAGTCGGGCGGGGCCGTTGATACCGATGGGAGGTAGGAAGGTGGCACCATGCCCAACCTCAGGACACGCAAAACGGGCCGCAAGGGCCTTGAGCGCCTCCTGGAGCTCGAGACGAGCCAGGGCGGCCCCCAAACAATGGTGCGCTCCCTGGCCGAACGCCATGTGCGAACCGGCTGCGTTGGCGTCCACGTCGAAATCGTAGGGACGCGCGAACTCCCGTCGATCCCAGTTGGCGCCCCACAGGGAGCACATGATCGGCGTGCCCGCCTCGAAGGACTTGCCCAGCAGCTCGAAGTCCTCCATCGCAACCCGCCCCAGCATGGAGGCCGTCCCTCGGTAGCGCAGCAGCTCCTCGACCACCGCCGTAGCACGCTCGGGCTCCACCGCGACCCGGTCCCATTCCGCCGCGTGCTTGCTCAACACCACCATCATCCAGCCGAGCTGGTTCTTTGTGGTCTCATGCCCAGCGAACACCAGGCCTGCGACCGAACCAGCCAAGAGGTTCGCATCGAGCACACCGTTGCCATCAGCCTCTCGAATCAGCCTGCTGACCAGGTCCTGGCCGAGATTCTGCCGACGACGCGCGATCAGGGCATCCACGTACTGGAAAAGGGCCACGATCGCCGCATCGATTTCCGCGATATGAGACGGTGCCAGCGCAGCGTTGAAGCCGAAGCCGATGGTATCGGCCCAGCCGCCAAACACGCTCCGGTCGTCCTGTGGAACGCCGATCAGCTCACACAGTCCGATCGCGGGCAGCACCCGCGCGAAGTCAGAGATGAACTCACAGCGTTCAGTTAGCGCGGCCGCCATGTCGGATGCCTCCGCACGCAGGGAAGGCCGCAACTTCTCGACGCTGCTAGGCGTGAAGGTGCGGGCCATCAGTTTGCGCCAAGCGCGGTGGTTGTCCCCCTCCATGTCGAGCGGTGAACGCGACATCCACTCGTAGAACGGGCCGGACGTGATGCCCCACGACGCCAGTACCTGGGAGAAGGCCGGACGCGTCGGGGCATCGCGAACCACGCTGCGGACCGCTTCATGGTTCATCGCGATCACGCTGAGCTCCGTCTTCGCGAACGGGCAGCCACGCTCATGCATGCGCCGAATCGAGGTATCCGGATCTGCCACAAGGTCGTCCAGTGAAAGCGCTTCATCTTCCATGTCACAAGGATGACCCGACCGCGGGCCCGCGCCCAGACCACAGATGGCTCGCCGTTGGCCATATCTGGACCTACCCGCGACAAGCGCGGCCGCTAGGCGTAGGGTGCTCGCATGGACCTGGAAGAGATCCGGCTGTTTTTGGCGGTAGCCCAGCATGGTGCCTTCAACGCCGCTGCGGACTCCCTCGGCGTATCCCGCTCCACCCTGAGGCGGCGGGTGGAGGCGTTAGAGGCTCGCTCCGGCATTCCACTTCTGCACCGAACGGCGCAGGGTATTCGCCTGACGGAGGCGGGGTCCATTCTGAATGCGCGCGGGAGGACGCTCCTGGAAGGCGCCAGCGCACTGCTCGACTCGATCCGCGAGGTTGGAGACGAACCGGCCGGACGCTTGCGCATCGTACTACCGGTCGGCTCGCCCGCCCACGTCCTGACGGAGACTCTCAGGGGCCTGCGGGCCGCCTACCCTAAACTACACTTCGTCGCCCGCTTCAGTGAAGCACCCCTGTCGGAGGCCTTGACGGACACCGACGTGGCATTTCACTTCGATGAGCCACCGGCCAACGCCCCGTGGCTGTCCGAGCCCTTGTTCACGATGCCGGTCCAATTGCGCGCCTCAACCGCCTATCTCGAGCAACGTGGATCACCGCAGCGGATCACGGACCTGCAAGCACACGATCTCCTCGCTTGGCAGCTGCCACCACGCCCCACCTGCCATCTTCCCCTATTGGATGGCGGCCGTGTTCCAGTGGACCCGGTGCTGGTATCGAGCGACGCCAGCGCCCTGTGGCATGCATGCGCGGCGGGCGCGGGTCTGGTCTTCGTACCCTTGCTCGGGATCGAAGCCCCCCTCGGCCCCACTTGGGTGGACGAACCCGTACTGGAGAACATCATCGGGGGGCGATGCACCCTACGCGTGAGCGTACCCGAAGCCCTCGCGGACATCCCCAAGGTCCGGGCCGTACTCAACTGGACCCGAGACTTCCTGAGCAGCAAGGGATGACCGCGCCCCTGCCGTGCCGTGTTGCGCGCGGCCACCGCCTATAGGTCCGCGGCACGCTAGCACAGGGCCCCGACCGAGGGGAAGGCAGCCGACCATGGACTTGCACGGCCAAAACACCACGCTTACGTCCGGAATGCGCCTCCGTCTCCAGTTGGTCGCTCGGCAGACACTCCGCACTGCCTACGGGGTAATGGTCATCCCGTGCCCTCCGCCTCAGGCCGTACTCAGCCTGGGCAAGGTGGGGTGACAGAATGCGCCGCTCCGAGGTATCCCAAGCCTACGGAGGACGGCGATGATCGAATGGATGGATGAGGGCGTGGTAGAAGGCGTGAAACAGAGCGGATTCTTGCTCGCCGACGGGAAGCGGCGGGTCCCCGGACTCGCCTGGACCCCGCAAGGCCGTGCTCGGTCGCTGGTGCTGCTGGGCCACGGCGCCTCCGGCAGCAAACGCACCGACTACATCCAGGCGGTCGCCCGGCGCCTGGTCCGCCAGCACGGTTTCGCGGCGGTGGCCATCGATGGACCGGTCCACGGAGACCGTCGTACGGACACAGGCGCCTCTGAAGCGCGCGTGTTTGAGGACTTTCGCCGAGCCGCCAAGCACGACACCGACCTGACAGATACGATGGTTGCGGACTGGACGGCCGTGCTGGACGGGCTCGAGGAGACAGAGGTATTCGGTCGCGTCCCAGTGGCGTACTGGGGTCTGTCGATGGGTACGATGTTGGGATTGCCGTTCGTCGCGCAAGAACCTCGCATCAGCGCAGCCGTTCTCGGCCTGATGGGAGTGGGGGTCGAAACGGGTGAACGCCTGGCCAAGGATGCCAGCCTCCTCACCTGCCCGGTGCTCTTCATGGTGCAGTGGAACGACGAACTGATCCCCCGTGACACGGCGCTGGCGCTCTTCGACAAGATCGCTTCAAAAAAGAAGACCCTGCTCGCCCATCCCGGCAGCCATGTGGCAGTCCCCCGCTC
>JAPPOR010000559.1 GCA_028817905.1 Myxococcales bacterium | reverse complement strand
TACGGCCACAAGATCTTCCTGACGACGGGTCGTTCGGGTTTGGTGCTGGACCTGACAATGGAGGAGGGCAACCCGGCCGACGCAAGCCGAACGGTGCCCTTGATCAGGCGGCACAAGCGGTTGTTTGGGGAAGCCGATTAGGCGCCGGGAGCCGGGGCGAGCAGACCTACAACAGCGAAGCTCCTGTGACCCCACCCAGCTTCGCGGTTGCCAACGCCATGTGAGTGCCGCGTGCCGGCACGGCACCTTCATCGCCGGGCTACTTGCCGCACAGGGCTCGACCCCCATGGCAGAGCCCCGGTCGGTTGGCGCGCGGGGCATTTGCCCGGCCTGCAGCGTCACGGTCCATGCGATCTTCTGCGAGGCCCGTCTGGAGAAAGCCTATGTATCAGCAAGCAAGAACACCCTTAGGTCGTAAGAACTTCCCGAGAACTCATACACGTCACCGCCAGCCAAGGCTCTGCCAGACCAGCGAAGATTGCGTTCGCGATCCCTGCCACCCGGCTGCACTTCGTCGGCACCAATCCGAAGCGCATTCGGCGCATGCGCTACTCATGCACGTTGCTCAGCTAAATGGTCCAGGCACGGCGAACGAATGTACCTATGACACCGTCAAGCGAGTCCTACAGAACATGTCTAGCTCGGTTCTCAAGGTGCTAGGCGTTCTCATCGGCAAATCGACCAGTCTACAACTACTCATACCCATGCTCGGGATGGAAGCGATTCAAGCTATCGTTGATGCCATCGGTGTCAAGAAGTATCTATGGCGCCACGCGACTCTTCAGGAGAAGGGCTTCATCGTTGGCTTCAACCTCCTGTTGCTAATCACTGGCGGCGTCATCTTGTACGAGGGTAGTGAGTACGAGGAAGGAATAGAGTCCACCAACAAGGGTGCCACTTGGGCATTCACTATAGGGGCAGGTACTGTCAACTGGATGGTAACCCAGATGTTGCAGAGTGTTTATAATACCATACAGGGAAGAGTTCAGGCCCCCCTCCCCAACTGAATCTGTGCATGGTCCAAAGCGCTCGGATAGCCTTCTGAGCCTGTGGAATGGGCGACTTCGGCGCGTTCGTAGCTGCGGAGACCGTATCCCAGTGTCGTGGTGACACGGGACTCGTTGTTCGTGACCTTAGGAGCCAGGCCTTCCAGGGAGGGCTAGACCATGACCCCGGGCGCATCGGCGGTGTCACGAGGCCCGCTTCGGATCCTCGATGCTTGGTCGGCGGCTCGGCGTGGGAAGAAGAGCCGAAATTAGGAGACCCCGGCGGTGAACGCGGAACGGTCGAGCTGTCCGCCGCGAGACGAGCGAGCAACGTTGTGGCTCGCCCTCGGCTTTCTGGCATTGCTGGGCGGTCGGCGCTAGCGTCGTGCCGTGGATTTTGCGGTGGCGCTGCGCAACCAGTCCCTTTCGCTCATCTCGGGTCGGGCGCATTATGACGAGGTCGTCGCGGCGGTGCTCGCTGCGCGGTCGAGCGTATGGATCGCGACGGCGAACCTGAAGGAACTGCTGATCGAGGATGGCAACGCCGTCCCGGGACGCAGGCGCGCGCGAGGACGGCCGAGCTACCGCTCGGTGCTCGAACCCATGGCGGAACTCGCCGCGCGCGGCGTCGAGCTTCGGATCCTGCACGCGGCGCTTCCGTCCCGCGCCTTTCGCGACGCATTCGACGGACTTCCGGCACTGGTGCGAGGCGGGCTCGAGCTCAGGGCTTGCGGTAGGGTCCACCTCAAGACGGTCATCGTCGACGGAGGCTTCGCCTACGTCGGCAGTGCCAACTGGACCGGCGCCGGGATGGGCGTCAAGCGCAGCGAGCGCCGCAACTTCGAGCTCGGCGTGATTACCCGCGACGAGGCGATGCTGGACGCGGTTCAGGCTCTGTACGACCACATCTGGCAGGGCGCCGCCTGTGCCACCTGCGGCCTGCGCAAAAAGTGCGAGGCCCCGATCGCTTAGCCAACGCGTCGCCGCCGTCGTGAACGACGATGACATCCCAGGTCTTGTTTCAGCGCGCATCCCAGCAACGAGTGCCAGCAGGTTCGCAACGACAAACCCGTGGAAGGTCGAGGATTTGGCTGCTCCGGGGGCAAAAAGATGAAAAACCGCACCCGACGTGTCGATCTCAGGGGGGCTCGCGCGTTGTACTGGGCCGGCAGTTGTCGCCGGTCGAGAGCAAACTAGAGGAGAATCCATGAAATACTTCGTGTTGCTGGCGGGCTATGGCGAGAGACGCCCGTGGGATGAGCTGAGTGCAGAAGAACAGGCTGGCGAGCTGGAGAAGCACCAGAAATTTGATGCGGCATGCGGAGCGAAACAGGGGGTGGAGGTCCTCAGCAGTGAGGCGCTGGGGGACGGGTCGATGGCCACGACCCTGCGCACACGCGGCGGCGAAATGACCATCACCGACGGCCCGTTCGCGGAAGCCGCCGAGCACATCGGCGGCTACTATCTCCTGGAGGCGCCCGACATCGATACCGTGATCGAGCTGTGCCGGCTCCTTCCGGCCTATGACATGGACATCCGGCCTGTCCTCGACCTCTCCTGACGCGGTCCTGAAGCGGGTCCACCTCGAAGCGTGGGGCCGGCTGCTGTCGCTGCTCGTGGTGCGCACGCGCCGTCTCGACCTGGCCGAAGACGCCTTGGGCGAGGCCTTTGCCCGAGCGGCTGCGCACTGGAGCAGTGATGGCGTGCCGGCCAACCCCGCTGGCTGGCTCTACACGACCGCCTATCGGCAGCTTGTCGGGTGGCTGCGGGCCGAGGCCGTGGCCGCCCGAAAGGCGCCGCTGCTCGCGGTCCGACCGGATTGGGTGCCGCCTGAGGAATCTGTGGATGCGCTTTCCGACGAGCGGTTGCAGCTCATCTTGCTGTGCTGCCATCCCGCCTTGCCGCCCGCGTCCCGGTCGGCGCTAGCCATGCGCCTGGTGCTCGGCACGCCGACCGAGCAGATAGCACGCCTCTTTCTGGTCGCCCCGTCCGCGATGGCGGCCCGCATCACGCGCGCCAAGAAGAAGATCGCCCTGGCCGGCATTCCGCTCGGAGCCCCAGCCGACGCGGAGCTGCGCGCACGGCTCGACGAGGTCTGCCGGACGGTCTACCTCGGCTTCACCGCCGGCTACACTCCGGCCGCGGGCCCGGACCTACTGCGCGCCGACCTGGCCGGGGAGGCGGTCCGACTCGCCGCGCTCTTGCATGGGCTCGTTCCCGAGGCCCCCCAGGCCCAGGCGATGCTGGCCCTTTTGCTGCTCCAGCACTCCCGTCGGGACGCGCGCCAGGAGGGGGGCCAACTGGTGACCCTTGCACGCCAGGACCGGGCGAAGTGGCATCGCGACGAGATCGAAGCTGGCCTGCAGCTGGTTGCGACGGTGCCCAGGGGTGACGGCTACGCCGAGGAGCTCCGATTGCAGGCGCTCATCGCGGCCGAACACGCCCGCGCCCCGGCCGCCGCGGCCACCGACTGGGCTGCCATCGCCGGACGCTACGCCGACCTTGAAGCCCACACCGGGTCCCCGATCGTGCGCCTCAACCGGGCGGTCGCAGTTGCCGAGGTCGAGGGGCCCCGGGCCGGTCTATCCTTGCTCGAGGGCCTCGATGGACGCATTGCCGACAATCACCGCCTGCCTTCCGTCCGAGCGGAGCTCGCGCGCCGGGCCGGAGACATCGAGCTTGCCCGCGCGCATTATACGCAGGCCATCGAGCTGTGTGCGAATGGGCCCGAGCGCGAGCACTTGCTGCGTCGGCGTGCCGAGCTCTAGCTAGAGCGATGTGGTCCGCATCGGGCCGCACGAACCGGTCGAGGTCTTGACGGGCCTGTCACAAGGCATCATGATGCCTCTATGCGGACCACCTTGACGCTAGATTCGGACGTGGCCAAACTCATCGAAGAGGAAGTGCACCGGCAGCGCAAGCCCATCAAACAGGTGGTCAACGAGGCCCTGCGACGCGGGCTGTCACCCCAGATGACAGCGCAAAGGCGCAAGCGCTTTCGTGTGCGTCCACACGCAACAACCCTGCAGCCCGGAATCGATGCGCACGACCTCAACCGCCTGGCGGACGAGCTCGAGGACGAAGCCGTGACGGGGAAGCTCGGGCGCGGGGGGTGATCGTCCCCGACGTCAATCTGCTGCTGTACGCGGAGATCGACGCGTTTGCAGAGCATGCTGCCAGCCGGCGTTGGCTCGAGGATGCCCTGAACGGTGAACGGCCGGTGGGTATCGCACCCGTGGTGCTCTTCGGTTTCTTGCGAATCGCCACCAATCGGCGGGTGTTCCGAGAGCCACTCGCCATAGATGACGCGATCGCGCGGGCACGCTGCTGGCTGGACCAACCCGGCACCACATGCCTGATCGCGGGCCACGCACACTTCGACATCGCCGTCGGTCTCCTTTCACGCTCGGGCGCGGCGGGCAACCTGACGACAGACGCTCAGATCGCAGCCCATGCCATAGAACACGGCGGCGAGGTACATTCGAACGACTCCGACTTCGCCCGCTTCCAGGGCCTTCGGTGGCTCAATCCCCTCAGCTAGCCCGCAGCAGCAGAAGATGCCCGGTCGCGTGCCGTCGGGTGCTGGCTCCTGGTGCTCGATCGGTTCATCGCAGCGGCCGCCAGCGGCCATACCTGTCTCGCCCAGCTCCGCAGCGGAGCAGTCGAAGCTGTGAAGGCTGCTCGTCCGGCCGTCGCAACCACCTTCGATGCACCGTTGCCCAATGTCTTGGCGCAAGTCGCTGCAGGTCGTTGGAAGTCCCCGCTCCAGCGGCAAGCAGGTGCCCTTCGGCCCACACTGGCCATCGGTGCGACGACCGGGCTACCGGGGCTCCTGGGAAGCAGGGCGAGTTGCTAACGCAGCTGCCCTCCGCTGGAGCCGGTGTGGCGGTTGCGCTCGAAGAAGCAGAGGACTTCCGGCCTGGCAGAGCATGATCGCCGACGGCGCCTGAATTGGGACCGCCGGACTTCGACTTGCTGGCCGCGATGGTTGGCGGTCCCGGGCGCTGACCGTTCCACACGCTAGCGGTCCCATGAAAGGAGGTGGGTGCACCGGCGCCTGGTGGGTAAACGCCGGTGCACCGCGGCCGGTGGGTTGGGCCGGTTGTAGTGGGGGGCCGCCCACCGGTGGAGCAGCCCTCGCGCCCGCGCCAATGCACGGACGCGAGGGGCTTGGGTCAAGTCACATCCGGGTAGGGTAGGGAGCCGGCTTGTTCGGGTCATGGTGTAGCGGGACGGTCGATCGCAGGGTGGCCGGTGGGCGGAGCATGACCCGATCGGCGGCTCGGAGGCCCCCTCGGTCAAGTCCATGACGTGCTTTTCCAGGGTTTTTCGGACGCTTCTGTGGCTCCCTTGGGTGGTGAGTTGTGCCAGCGCAGAGCCCTCCGGCGAGCGGGGCCGTCGAGGTTCGCCGGCCATCGCCGAGGGTACGGCCCCGGCGTCGGCGCCGGCGTCGGCGTCCATCGAACACGGTCTGGCCGACAACTCCGCGGGCGCATCGGGGTCCCCGGGCCGAGCGGCAGCGTCTCAGGCGGCGCCGGGCTGCGGGAATGGGATTCGCACCGACGACGAGGCCTGCGATGACGGCAATCGCAAGGGAGGGGACGGCTGCGCCGCCGATTGCCTGGGCCTGGAGCAGGGCTACTCATGCTACAAGGCGGGGGAGCCCTGTCGCCCGATCGCGCGCTGCGGCGACGGAGTGGTGGCCGCCTCGGAGGCGTGTGATGACGGCAATCGCGAGCCGGGAGACGGGTGCGCCGTGGACTGCCACCTGGAGTTCGGCTTCATGTGCGAAGGGGAGCCGAGCCGATGCAGTCCCACGACATGCGGAAACGGTGAGCGCGAAGGGACCGAGAGTTGCGACGACGGCAACCCCGTTCCCTTCGACGGGTGCTCGGCCCGGTGCCAGGCGGAACCCGACTGCAGCGGGGGCGCCTGCACGTCCGTGTGTGGGGACGGGCTGGTGCTGGGGGAGGCGTGCGACGACGGCAATCGGCGCGATGGGGATGGGTGTTCCGCCAGCTGCGAACTCGAGGACGGCTTCCATTGCGAGCTCGCCTCCGGTTGCTCGGCGTCCGACGAACGGTGTGTGCTGCGAGTCCAGGTCATCTACCGGGACTTCAGCCCCGATCACCCCGACTTCCAGATCGGCTGCGGCGAGCACGTGCCCGGTTTGGTGGAACCGCGGCTGTCGACCGCTGGCAAGCCGGTGCTCGCGGGCCGTGGCGGCCGCGCGTGTATCCAGTCCTCGGATACCTTTGGTCAATGGTATGCCGATGGTTCAGAAAGCGCGACGATCGTGGGCGAGCTCGCGCTGTACGACAACGGCAATGGAGGGTTCGTGAACCGCTACGGGCCCAACGGTGAGCGGTGGACCGCGCCTGAGCGCTTCAGCAACATCATGTACGGCGGGCCGGGAGGGAGCGCTTGTGAAGCATGCACCCCCTCCGCGATGGGCGCCTGCTACGATCCGTGCACCCCCTGGGGCAATGACCAGGCCTGCTGTGCCGACTCCGATGGGGGGGGCTACGACGGCAATCCGCTGTTCTTCCCGATCGACGACGCACCCAACGCGTTGCCGGGGATGCGCTACCGGGCGAAGATCCCGGCCGAGTACGGCTATGACGGCTGGCCCTACGAGGACACCGTGTTTGCCGATGCCGGCGAGCACAACTTCCACTTCACGACCGAGGTCGTGCATTGGTTTCGCTACGACGCGGACACGAACGCGCGCCTCGAGTTCACCGGCGATGACGACGTTTGGGTGTTCCTGAACGGGCGACTCGCCGTGGATCTGGGCGGACCGCACGTGCCGGCTGACGGGGAGGTTGCCGTCGACGCGCGCAGCGCTGGCGAGTTCGGTCTGGCGGCGGGCAATGTGTACGAGATTCGGATCTTCCACGCCGAGCGCAAGATCGAGGGTTCGACCTTTCGCCTGACCCTGTCCGGTTTTGATACGAGTCCCACGACCTGTACGCCCATCTGTGGTGACGGTGTGGTCACTGCCGGCGAGGAATGCGACGACAGCAAGAACGACGGCGGCTACGAGGAGTGCGAGCCGGGCTGCGTCCTCGGTCCCCGCTGTGGCGACGGGATCGTCCAAGAGGGTGAAGATTGTGACGACGGCAACCGCCGCGACGGTGACGACTGCGGGTCCTCCTGTCGCATCTTGATTATCCAGTAGCTCGAGGTTTTGCTTCCATGCAGAAAAGAAGAAGGCGCGTTTCCAGCGGTACTCCCCGGCTCCGGCTACTGTCTCTTTTGCCCACGGTGCTCGCCGCGTCTGCTATCGCATGCAGTGAGGAGTCCAGTCCGAGCCCCGCCCAAGCAGCAGGGCCACCGCGCGCGGGTTCGGGCCCCGTGGCCACCGATGCGATGCCCGTGGCGTCGGATACGCAGGCCGGGTCCGACGGTGCCTCGAGCGGGTCTAGCGATACGGCATCCGGCGCGTCTGCCATCGATACGATGCCAGGCGGGCCGGGCACCCGTATGCCAGCAAGTCCGGAAGCTCCCGAACCCGCAGGCGCGCCCGAGACGATGGGTGAGGACGCCCCAGATGGCATGGACGCATCCAGTGCTTCGGATTCGCCCGACGCGCAGGACCCGTCGGACACGCAGGATACGCAGGATACGCAGGATACGCAGGATACGCAGAACACGGACGCCCAGCAGGGTCCCCCGGATGAGCAGGTCGCCTCACAGGATCCCATCGATGAGTCAGCCTGTTCCATCCCCGGGGCGATGGACGGTCCGGTGGGCTATGGGCGTCGTGCGACGGGAGGGGGCGGCCGTACTCCGGTGACGGCGCGCAGCTTCGAGGAAGCCGCCGCGGTGCTGTCGGACTATCGCTCCGCCTTCAAGGAAGGAGCGGCTGACCGGCTTGTGCTGCGCTACACCGGAACCTTCGACTACGGGAGGATCACCGACGTGTGCGCCCAACACGACAAGGAAGCCCGCGTCCTTCAAATCAAGGAGGTCGACAACGTGACGTTCGAGGGCGCTGAGGGGTCCAGCGCGAACTTCGGCATCAAGATCTCCCGATCGCACAACATCATCATTCGCAACATGGTGATGGGACTGTTGCCCGGCGGGGGCTCATCCGATGCCATCTCGATCGAAGGCAACGGTGAAGATGGGGATGTGGAGGACGTCTGGATCGATCACAATGAGCTCTTCAGCTCGACAAAAAGCGATTGTCCCGGTGCCGGCGACACGGAGTTCGACGGTCTCATCGACATCAAGAAAGGTGCCCGCCGGATCACGGTTTCGTTCAACCATTTGCACGACCACCAAAAGACCGGCCTGTTGGGATCGAGCGATAGCGACACGCACGACCGCTACGTCACGTTTCACCACAACTGGTATGACAACGTGGTGTCGCGGACCCCGCTCCACCGCGCCGGCTACGTACATTTGTACAACAACTACTATCACCGAGTGTCAGGCAGTGGCATCAACGTTCGGATGGGCGGGGTCGCCCTGATCGAAAGCAACTTCTTTGAACACGTCGCCAACCCCGTGACCTCCCGCTACAGCGATGAGGCAGGCTACTGGGACCTACGCGACAACCACGTGGGGGAGGGAATCACCTGGTCAGGCGGAGACGATGTGCTGGCCAATGCGGAGGACTGGCAGACCACACGTGCCTTTCCCCCGGGCGAGCTGGACTACGGCTACGAGCCCGATGAGGCGACCTGTGTGCGAGCGATTGTCAAGGCGACCGCAGGCGCGACACTGCGACTGTAGGAACATGCCTTCGGGAAGAAAGGCCGCGTTCGCGGCACGTTTCGGCGCTGGCTATGAGCCGGTGGCGCGATCGCGTATCGTTGGCGCGCGGAGGACACCGGTGCGACCCACTCCGAATCACGCATTCACGCCGCGTTGGATCGCGCAGGGTTTCAGGTCTCCAGGGTCTCTTTGGCGACCGGGCGAGCACGCGCAAATGATCCGAGCCAGTGAGGCGCTGAGGGGTGTGCGGGCACTGCGGTGCTCGTTTGTCTGGCTTCTCTTGGGACAGCTGGCCACTGGGGTGAGCCTGGCCGGGTGCTCCGAAACCTCAGCCGACACGCGCCTGGCTAGCGAGCCCGGATCCGGGCTGGCGGGCGGGTCAGCACAAGCAGCGGGACAGGGCGTTGCGGCGCCAACCTCATCCGCCTCGGTCGCCGCGGATGACAGCTCCGGAACAGGGCCGTCAGTCCCGGTGGTGCCGGGCGCCATGGCAGGGGCGGGAGGCTCGCAGCCGGCGACGGGGGCCATGGCTGCGGGAGCCGCGGGCCCGAGTGGTGGCGGTCCCGGGACTGGTGCTGAGCGAGCCATGCGGGAGGGAGCGCCGAGCACAAGCCCGAACGTCCCGGGAGACGAACCCCAGGGTGCCCCACAAGACGCCCCACAGGATGGCTTCGAAGAGGTCGGTGAAGAGGTCATTGGAGAGCCGGGCGGCGCGCAACAGGGGGAGTCGGCGGCCGCGCTGCTCGCCCTGCGCGACCATCTGGAGCGGGCGCGCGACGCACGCCCGCCGCTAGCCGAACAACCCTTCGCGCAGACCCCGTTGACGAGCGCGGATGCGGAAGCGGCGCGGGAAGCACTGTGGGAGGACCTGGCGCAACACATCCGACAGACGCGGGGGGACGAGCACGCAGCCGAACGCATCACCCTGGATGGCGTCACGTTGCGGTACGAAACGGTCCCGTTGGGCGAAGAGCCGCCCGGCGGCCGTGACCTGTTCATCTCCATGCACGGTGGGGGCAGTGCGCCGGCTGCGACGAACGACGCCCAGTGGCGCAATCAGGTTTCCCTTGCGACGGGCTACGACCCTGTCGACAGCCTATGGGTCGCACCGCGCGCGCCGACCGACGACTGGAACATGTGGTTCAAGGACCACATCGACGACCTGTTCGACCGACTGATCACCAACATGATCGTGTTCGAGGGGGTCAACCCCGATCGTGTGTACCTAACAGGCTATTCCGCCGGCGGTGACGGCGTCTACGGCCTTGCGCCGCGCACGGCCGACCGTTGGGCTGGCGCCGGCATGAGTGCCGGTCATCCCAACGGCGTGTCGATCGACAACCTGCGCAATGTCGCCTTCGCGCTGCATGCCGGTGGGAATGACAGAGCTTTCGATCGTCACTTGGTGACGCAAACCTATATCGACGAGCTCGAGGCGCTGCAGGCCGAAGATCCGGACGGCTATCCCCACCAGGGCAGAGTCCACCCGGGACTTCCCCACTGGATGAACCTTGCGGACGCCGTCTCGATCCCGTTCATGCAGATGCACACGCGCAGCTCCGTGCCTCAGCGAGTGGTCTGGGAGCAGCACGAGCGGACTCACCCTCGGATGTACTGGCTGGCGGTTCCACCGTCCGAAGTCCGCGCCGGGTCGCGGGTGGTTGCGTCCGTTACCGACCAGACCATCACCTTGGAAGAAGCGGACGGCGTCTCGGTCCTGTTCCTACGGCTTCGGGATGACATGCTCGACCTGGACCGGCCGGTTGTGGTTGTGCGGGATGGGACCACCGAGTTCGAAGGTACCGTGTCGCGCACGATCGCCGCGCTCTGGCGGACCCTGGCGGTCCGCGAGGACCCGAGTCTGGTCTACCCGGCGACACTCCGCCTCGAGTTGGCGTCGCAGTAGGTACGTCCCAGAAAATACTGGGCTTTTTTCGCTGCTCGAGGGAGGCGTCGGACGTGTTCCCGGGGCGCAGGCCGCGTTCGGGATCAGGCAACTTGACGGGTGATGGCCGCGCGAGCCAAAAGCTAGCTCGTGGCGGAATCCTCCCCGAGCCCGGATCACGCATCCACGCCGCGTCGGATCGCGCCGGGATCTGGCTTCACGGCGCTTTTCGGCGACCGACCGAAGACTCGCTGTATCTGCGAGGGAGGCAAAGGCGATGTGGGGTTGGTGAATGACCCGGGCTAGCTCGGCGCGAGCTCACCCCGCGCATGGGTCCGAGGCGGTTCCCGTGCCGCTCGCGCTGATGGGCCGCCTGGGATCGGGCGCCCTGGACATTGCGGGCGGCGTCGGTCGGGCGAGCCTTTTTTTGGTCCGTGCGGTCGAGGGCGCCGTGCGCCCGCCCTATCGGTGGGGTCTGATCATCGAGCAGCTACACTTTATCGGGAACCGGTCGGTGGGCATCATCGCCCTGACCAGCGCGTTCACAGGACTGGTGCTCGCGCTCCAGGGATACAACGCCCTGTCGCGGTTCGGCGCCGAGCAACTCGTCGGGTCGCTGGTCGCGCTGAGCCTGGTGCGCGAGTTGGCGCCGGTTCTGGGGGCCCTGATGGTGACGGCCCGCGCCGGTTCCGCCGTGGCTGCCACGATGGGCAACATGCGCGTCACCGAACAGATCGACGCGCTCAAGAGCATGGCGATCGATCCCTTCGGCTACCTGGTGGCGCCGCGGGTGGTTGCCGCGCTGGTCGCGGGGCCCATGTTGACAGCGATGTTCACCCTCACGGGTCTCGGCGTGGCTCAGGTCTTCTCCGTCCATGTGCTGCGGCTCGACGCAGGCGCGTTTAACCACAGTGTGTCAACTTCGATCAAAACCGGCGATGTGGTGGAAGGGCTCAGCAAAGCCCTGGTATTCGCGGTCGCGATGATTTGGATTGCGACCTATCGGGGGTATCACGCCCGCGGAGGCGCCCAGGGCGTCGGGCAGGCGACCACCCGCGCGGTGGTGGAGACTTCGGTGCTCGTGTTGGCGCTCGACTACGTGCTGACGGCACTGTTGTTCTAGGAGAGGCCCATGGAACGCTGCACCAGAGTAGAGATCGCGGTGGGTGGGTTCGTGCTGCTGGGCGGCGCTGCGCTTGCGTACCTCGCTCTCACGCTTGGTCAAATGACCTTCGGTCAGGACGGGCGCTATACGGTCACTGCGCGCTTTTCTTCGGTGGGCGACCTCAAGGTTGGCGACCCGGTCAAGATGGCAGGTGTCGGCGTCGGGGAGGTGAGGGCCGTGCGACTGGCCGACTTCGTGGCAGAAGCGGAACTCGCAGTCGACCGGGCGGTGGTGCTTCCCGAGGACACCATCGCATCGATCCACAGCGCCGGGCTCCTCGGGGATGCTTACGTCTCGCTTTCCCCGGGAGCTTCCGACAAGGACCTGGGGCCCGGCGGCCGCATCACTCGAAGCGAACCCGCGATCAGCATCACGGAGCTCATCTCCAAGTACGCTTTCGGCTCGCCGATCGACGGCGACAAGGATGGGGCCGCTGAGGAGCCTCCGGCCGAGCGGGCGTCGCCGTTTTCAGATCCCCTGGAGTAGCCATGAAGCGCCTGTTTGCCAGATGGCCTACAACGCATCTCGTTCGTCCGCGGCGGAGCCCTTCGGACGTGCAAAGACGAAGCCGATCGCTTCCCCCGTTTCACCTGTGGTTCGCGCTCCTGGTGTGGGCCAGCTCGTCAGGCGTGTTGGCGCAGGCTTCCTCGCACGTGTCCCGCGGTTCAGCGGTTGAGCGGGCCATGCGCGACAACCCCCAGGTAGCCGCCTCGCGCGCCGCCGTGGCGCAGGCCGAGGCGCGCCGGGGGCAGGCCAGCGCGGCGCGCTTCCCGGCGGTGAGTGTGGTGCTGGGCACGGGCCCTTCGCTCAAGGCCGAACTGGTTCCTGGGACTGCCGTGGAGTCCACCGAGGACACCTATGGGGACGTGGGGCTCTCTGACATGTCGATCGCGATCGGGGGCCAGCTCGAGATCGTGCAGCCGCTCTACACGTTTGGCAAGATCGGGCACCGCGCGCAGGCAGCCCAGCACGAGATCCGGGCGCGCAACGCCCAGGCGGAGATGACCCGCGCCGATGTGGGCGTGAGCGTTGCTGGACTTTATGAGGGGTTGTTGTTCGCGCGCGATGCGGAGCGCTTCTTCGACGAGACCAGCCATTGGCTGGCGCGCACGATCGAGGACACCAGGAACGAGATCGAAGCGGGCACGGGGGCGACCGAACAGGATCTCCTGCGCTTGCAGGCGGCCAGGGGTGCGATCCAGATTGCACTCAACCAGGCGGCCACATCGCGGCGACAGGCCGAGGCGGGTCTGGTCGCCTATCTGGGCCTGCCCGCCCGCACGAGCCTCAGCCCCGAGGAAGAGTGGCTTGAGCTCTTGCCGACCCCCCCCGCCGACGCGGGCCCGATGATTCGGATGGCCCTGGACCACCGTCCCGAACTACGCGCCCTGTCCGAGGGCAGCGCGGCCTACCATGCCCTTGCGCAAGCGGAGGCCGCTGGCAACCTGCCGGACCTATTCGCGATGGCGTTTCTGTTCGGCGGCTACACCCCTGGCCGGGACGTCGTGGATACGCGCTATGTTCGCGACCCGCTCAACGGCTTCTACCCCGGCGTGCTCGTGGGCGCGCGCTGGCAGTGGACCGCTGGCATGGCCGACCGGCGGGCCGACGAGAACGAGGCCAAGGCCCGCGAGCTGGCCCACACGCGCCGCTGGGCCCGTGCGGGCTTGCCGGCGGAGGTCCAAAAGGCGTTTGAAGACGTTCAGCGGGCCAAGCGGGATGCCGACGAAAGCGAACGTACGGTGAAGAATGCCAAGCGCTGGCTCGTCCAGGCTTCTGCGGACTATTCGGTCGGCCTGGGCGAGTCGGACGCCGTAACGGATGCGGCCCAGGCGTACGTACAATTGCGGATCGCCCACTTCGATGCCAAGTTCAGACACAACGTTGCCTTGGCGGACCTGGCCCGTGCGACCGGTACGTTGAGCAGCCCGCGCAATCCCTTCTATCCGAACCACTGACCCTGCCGCACACTGGATTACGATGCCCGCATCCCTCCATTCCTTTCGGCTTCCCCTCGCTCCCGGGCTGCTAGTGCTCTCCCTTGCGCTGCCCCTTGCCGCCCGTGGGGAGCCGGGAACGCACCCTGACAAGGCGACGAGCGGCAAGGGAAGCGCGGCGGCCGTGGCGAAGGCAGTCATTGGCGACGCGATCGAGACGGCGCTCAAAATCCTACGGGACGAACAGCTGAAGAAGGATGGGGCCAAGCGGGTCGGGCGATTGCGGGCGGCGGTCGATGGCGTGTTCGACTGGGAGGCGATGGCGAGAAGCAGCGTCGGGCCCCATTGGCGCGCGCTCGATGATGCGCAGCGGGCCGATTTCGTCCGAGTGTTCAAGGAGCTCCTTGCGCGCCGCTACATGAATGACATCGATCGCTTCTCGGGCAGCGAGCAGCTCAACGTGACCGGGAGCGAAGCCCGGGGGCAACAGGTACTCGTCAAGACGGTTCTGATCACGGCTAGCCGCGAACACGTTCCCATCGACTACACCATGCACAAGCCCAAGGGCTCCTGGGTGGTCGAGGACATCAGCATCGAGGGCGTCAGCATGGTCAATCACTACCGCAAGTCCTTCGGTCGCTACCTGGTCAACAATGACTTCGCGAGCTTGCTTCAGCGACTCAAGCGCAAGCTCGGAGACCCGTGAGTGACCGCGTGATGGCGCTATTGGGGGCGGCATGAACACCGTCGAGGCGCACATCGACCTGAAGCGCATTTGCATGTGTTTCGGCTCGAAGGAGGTGCTTCGAGACGTGGGCTTGACCGTGCAGCGCGGGCACGTGGGGGTGGTGATCGGCGGTTCCGGCACCGGCAAGACAACGCTCTTGCGGATCATGATGGGGCTGCAGCGCCCGACGAGCGGCGAGGTCTGGATCGACGGCGAGAACATCGCCCCGATGCCGGAGTCGGAGCTGCGGCGCGTCCGGGGGCGTTGTGGGATGGTGTTCCAGTATTCGGCCTTGCTGGATTCCTTGACGGTGATGCAAAACGTGGCACTGCCGCTCAAGGAACACGAGCCGCTCGGCCGTGCCGAGCGAGAGGCGCGCGTCCGCGAAATGCTCGAGTCGTTGGGCCTTGCGGGCACCGAGCACCAATACCCGGCCGAGCTATCCGGTGGCATGCGCAAGCGCGTCGGGCTCGCCCGCGCCCTCATTCGTAAGCCCAGCCTGATCATGTACGACGAGCCTGCCAGCGGGCTGGATCCGCTGACCGCGCGACGCGTGGATGACCTGATTCTGGAGACCCGCGATCGCTTTGGGGTAACCAGCGTCGTGATTTCCCACAGCATGGCCCAGGCGGTTCGGATCGCCGACCGGATGTACGTGCTCGACGCTGGCGCGGTGGCCGCCGAAGGGACCGTCGCAGAGCTCAAGGCCCAGGGCGGCAGCCTCGTACAGCAGTACTTCGAGGCCTCGCGTGTCGACTAGCGACCTTGAGTCAGCGTTTCGTGGACGTTTGCGTCAAGTTTGGTGGCGTTGCCTTGATCGCATGCGTCTGGACAAGGTCGCTAGGTCGCGCTGACGCGCTCCGGGGACGAGCTGCAAGCGACAACGGTTTCCGGTGGCGCTTGGGTCACATGCCTTGTTGGGCGGGGGCGGAGCCCCGCTAACGACCTTGAGTCAGCGTCTTGTAGGCGTTTGCTTCAAGTTCGATCGTGTTGCCTTGACTGGAAGCGTCTGGACAAGGTCGCTAGGTTCCAGTGAAGCTCTTCAGTGTGTGTGGGGCCGTCTTCTCTTCCTCGTCGTCGTCCGCGCCCTCGAGGACGGGGAGCGAGTCGCGGCTGCGCTCGAGGGAGCCTTGTAGGGCGTGCAGTCGAAGGTTGCCGGCGCGGCCGCGAATGGGGGCTTCGCCCAGGTCCATCAGGGTGAACTTCTCGGGTGCGTGCTGGGCCACTTCGCCACTCACAAGCACGGGGTGCCCGAGGGTCTTGGTCAGTTCCTCGATGCGGAAGGTGAGGTTGACCGCATCGCCCACGGCCGTGAACGCCTGGGTGGCCCCACTTCCCAGGTTTCCGAGCATGATCATCCCCATGTGGACGCCAATACCGATCTCGAAGCGGTCCACTTCAAGCTCCTGCCGCAGCTGCTCCGCAAACTCATCTCGCAACGTGATCAAGCCATCGCAGGTCTCCAGTGCACCGCCGACGCTATCGTGACGCGCTGTCTCGTGGTGCCACCAATAGGCGAGGATGCCGTCCCCGTGGATCTTGTCCACGACCCCGCCGTTCATCTTGACCAGGGCCACCACGGTATGAAACCATTCCGCCACCAGGGTCTGAAAGGCCTTGCCATGTTGCTGGGACAGGCTCGTGTAGCCGCGGATATCGGACACCAGGGTGACGGCGAGCCGGTCCTCGAGGCGCACATCGGTGGTCTCGGAGGTGGTCACGGTCGTGGGCACGGCGCTACGCTCCAGATCCTCCGAGTTTAGGAAGGAAAGCTCGCAGTCCCCGATGGCGATCAGGTCACCGCTCCTCAGTAGCCTGGAGCCGGAGACGCGCGTGCCGTTTACGAAGGTGCCGTTGCGGCTGCCCACGTCCAGCACAAAGTACTGGCCATTGTCCATGGCGCGGACCTCGGCGTGGTTGCGGGAAATGCCGTTTCCCTTGATAACCAGGTCGGACCGGGATGAGCGACCGATCGTGAAGACGCCCTTCAACTTTCGGTAGATTTGCCGCTTGCCCTTGACGATCAATCGCGCCTCGGTATCCGCGCCGCTTGACGTATTCATGCCTGCTCCACCCTCTTGCTGTCTGCTTGCACGCTAGTCGCCCCCCTCCGCGCGGGGACGGATGCCGTCCTCGATCGCGAGCAGGGCCTGTGCCAGCGCGTGTAGATGGCCCCTGCTCGGGCTCCGAAAGGTATCGTCGCGCACGCACAGCAGCGCCATGCCCACGACCTCTTCCCGCCGATCGCGCGCCGCATGGAGCGCGATCGCGATGAAGTGTTCTCCGTCGATTTCGTCCACGACCGATCGCGGGTCCTGGGCCGCGTGCTCTTCGTCGCGCGTAACCGTGATCTGCTGAGATTCCGCCAGCGCATGCGCGAGATGGCGTTGGAGGAAGGTCGCTACCGACGCGGATGGTGCGCGCCCCGCGCTGCCGGCCAGTAGTCGGGTGGTCTCGCCGTCCACCGCGAAAAGGTAGCCGCCACCGGTGCCCGTCAACTCGCCCAGCAGCGCCAACACGGCGGGTGCCAGATCGGAAGGCGCCAGGTTCGAAAGCCGCGCCTCGACGGCCCGGGCGTCCGCCTCCTGCTCCTGGGCGTTGGCCTGGGCCACCACCAGACCGGCAGCCCGCGCTTCCTCCATCAGCGCAACGTGTTTGACGGTGAGGGTTGGGTTTTTGCCCACGCGGTACTCCCTCGCGCAGGCCGTCGCGTGCTGGTGGAACGCTTCGCCGTCGCCCATCCGGATCGCGATCCGCGCGCGCGCTTCGTGCGCGAAGCCCACCAGGATCCCCCTGCTGCCCAATGCGTTGAGCTCGGAAAGGAATTCCTCGGCCCGCTCGACCGCCGAACCGTGCTCGCCGAGCTCCGCCTCGGCCACGGCGAGGGGCGCGCCGATGAAGTGTCTGCGGTAGCCGATGCCCGCCCGCTGTGCGTCCGCAAGCAGCGCTCGGCCCTGCGCCCGCGCTTCGCCATGGCACCCGCGCTGCAACAGGGTCGTGACCAGCGCTCCCGCGGCTGAGGCCCAGATGAGGTGGCGGCC
>JAPPOR010000552.1 GCA_028817905.1 Myxococcales bacterium | reverse complement strand
ACGACCAGTGCGAAGACAACCACCATCGAAATCAGGATCCCGAAATGCACGACGTTCAACATGCTACCCGTTGCGAACACACCGAACCCGGCCAGAAGCACCATACTACTGATCAAGAGCGCCCGGCCCACTCCGGCCAGGCTCCGCTCGAGCGCGATGCCCACGCGCTCCTCATGGCGGGATAGCTCCTGAAACTTGTGCAGCAAGTGAACCGTGTCGTCCACCGCGATCCCGATCCCAATCGACGCAATCAACAGATTTCCCATGTTGAGGGGCACGCCAGCCCACCCCATCACCCCCAAGACCCACACGATTGGAAGTAGATTCGACAGCACCGCGATCACGCCCAACTTCACATCCCGAAGCAGCGCGAACATGAGCAGAGCAATCACCACAAACGCTGCCCCAAAACTGTTCACTAGATCGTCGAGTACGTTACCTACGATACTCAGGTTATTGTAGAAGCTTCCGGTGACACTCACCTGGGCACTGTCGCCGACGTATCGGGCGATGCCAGCGCGGATGTGTCCAAGCAGCGGTCCGTAGCGGGTCGCATCCGCCGACGTGACCCGAAAGCTCATCAAAGCGGTCGACAAATCTACCGTGGCAAGCCGCTTGAGTTCATCCGGCGCGGTGCTCTCCAGCAACGTGACCATGTCAGTCGCTCCCCGTTGCCCCAGCGGAACGCCGTAGTAGGCGACGTCATTGTCGTGCACCGCGCGCCACGCTTCTCTCACCGGATCGAGAAAGCTAACGGCACTTCCGACGACGACGTCCCCATCTCCCGCGTCCTTGAAGTTCTTCACATGCCTCTCGAGCTTCTCGAGCGCCTCCATGAGGGCTCGGTTCTTGACGCCATCGCGCTTGCCCGTCTTGACGATGAGCGCAATGTCCGACGTACCGCCCATGTGCTCGTCCATGTCATCGTAGGCCGTACGCAGGGGACGGTTGTCAGGAAACCAGCTCAATGGAGAGTGGCTCACCTCGAGGAGCGGAAGCCCCAACGCAAACACAACCGTCAGCGCGGCTCCACCAAGAACAACCTGCAAGGGTCGGCCGCGAGCCAGCCGACCGCAACCATGTAGGATCGCGTCCGCAGCCCCGAGAAACGGCGTCGCCACACCGCCACCCAGCAGGCTCCGGCGGCTGAAACTGAGCACCACAGGCAAGAACACCAGCGACTGCACCATCGCAACGATGACCCCGAATGCGCCAAACAGCCCGAGGTTCTTGACAGCGCCGAGCTGTGCGAACTGAAGTCCCAACAAACCAACCGCGGTGGTGACCGACGTGAACACGATCGGCTTGATCGTCTCCCCGAGCGCGGCCGGTATCGCCCTTGCGGTCGGCAAGCCGGCAAGGCGTAGGTCTCGGAACGCCGATTGTAGATGCACCGCATCACAGATTCCGACACAGATCAGGAAGGTAGGTAGAATTGTCCCAAGCAGCGTGAGCGGAACCTCCATGAGTGCCATCGTTCCGAACGTCCAGATGACCGACTGAACCACAACGAATAGAGGTCCGATCACACCAAGCGCGTCGCGAAATACCACGCCCAGAATGACGATCATGAGGATCGTCGCCAGCATGAAGAGCTTGCCGAGGTTCGCCTCCATCATGCGAGCCATCCACGCGTTGAACGCCGGTAACCCGGCGAGCTGCAGACGAAATTCTGGACTCGAATGCTTCGCGATCACGGCGGCAACGGCGTCGAAGACCCTTAGCTTGTCGGCTTCGCTCAGTACCGCTGTACGAGCCGCGACAAGCGAGTGGCGAGCGTCCATGCCCAGAACCTGTCCGACGAGCGTCGGATCGGCAAGCATCTCACGACGAAGCTCCGCCAGCTCCGACGCCGGTGGCACGCCGCCTTCCATCCATCCCTCGACGCTCAGTCGACCGTTCACACTCCGGGTCCTACGTACATTGAGAACACTGGTGATGTCGGCGAAGATCGACCCACCGACCTCGTCTCCCCAGCCATCATCGTGCTCTGGGCCCCAAGCCGGCGACTCTGCGATCGTTGCGCTTGCCCTGCGCCGGCTCTTACCCAGGCTCGGTAGCTCCAGGTCAATCGCGCTCAAGTCGTTCTGGAGGCTCTCAAGGCGCGCGAGATACTGATGCGAGAACACGTCCCCCTCGGCTGTGAGCAGGAACACTTCATCCTCGCCAAAACGATCCCGATATTCGTCTAGAAGCCTGCTCGCTTCCGAATCCGACGCCAGCATCGCATCCGGACTGTTATCGACCACAAGCTGTCCGCTCGCGATCAGCATCGCCAGGCTGGACAGGCAAGTGAACGCCAGAATCGGCCACCTGAACCGGAGCGCCAAACGGCCCCAAACCAGCCCCGATTTCCGCCACGCTCTCGCTTCTTCGCTCCCCATCGCTCCCCTCCGCCGTCGCTCGCCCCTATCGGATAGTATCTCTATCTGTTTGGCTGTCAACCGGCGGCTGTGCCTTCGTCTACGAATGCGGTATGGGAGCCTGTGAAGCCATGAACGAGCACGAAGCCCTGACCGTGTCACAGTTGTCGGAGGTGACCCGCATCTCCGTCGCCAGCATCAAGTTCTACCTGCGGGAAGGCCTCTTGGCCGCGGGCGACATGACGAAGCCACACCGCGCCTACTACAGCCAGCTGCATATCGATCGCCTGAGGCTGATCGTCGCGCTACGCGACGTCGGAGGCCTCAGCATTGGAACAATTCGAGAGGTTGTTCAGACATTGGATTCGGGCAAAACACCAACCTTCCGGCTTATCTCGCGGACACTGAACGCGGTGACGGCGAACGAAGCCAGTCCGCTCAAGGGCTTCGCCTCAGCTGATCTCAAGCCGGCGATGCGTGAGCTGAACCGATTCCTCACAGACCGCGGTATCCGCGTGCAGCGAAGCAGCGCAGCTCTGCACGAGCTGGCGCGCGCACTTACGGCCATCCGCGCCACCTACCCCAAAGACGTTCCGATCGACCGGCTTGTTCCCTACGTGGAAGCGGCCGAACAGATCGCCCGCCACGAAACCAACGCGGGTACGCTGACCGGTGAGCCCCAGTTTGCTCTGCGCGCGGCCGTCTTGGGAACCCTGCTATGGGAACGCATCCTCATCTACCTGCGCCGGGTCCTCCACGAACACCTGGCAGCCGAAGTCTACGATCAGAACAAGCCGCCGTGACAGCCATGGTCACCACGCGGGT
>JAPPOR010000848.1 GCA_028817905.1 Myxococcales bacterium | reverse complement strand
TGCGGGCTAGCCCGGGCGCTGCCATGGAGGTTCGATGACCGGGCCAGCCGCGCCGGTGGGTACCAAACTGCAGCCTGACGATCCGCGGTGGGTCGCCGAGCGCTACGAGGTTCTCGGGGTCCTCGGGCGCGGTGGGATGGGGGCGGTCTATCGGGTGCGCGATGTGCTGCAGGGCGAGGAGCTTGCGCTCAAGCGGCTTGCCTTGCGGGCCGGCGGTGCGCCATCTCCGGTTGTGGTCGCGCTGTTCGAGCGCGAGTTTCACACGCTCATGGAGCTCGCGCACCCGCGGGTGGTGCGGGTGTTCGACTACGGGATCGACGACGGGACGCCGTACTACACCTTGGAGCTGCTGGACGGGGGCGACCTGCGTGCGCAGGCTCCGATGCCGTGGCCCCGCGTATGCGCTGTGGCATATGACATCTGCTCGGTCCTGTCGTTGCTGCACTCGCGCCAGCTGGTGCATCGAGACGTCACGCCACGCAACATTCGGTTGACTAGCGATGGCAAGGCGAAGCTCATCGACTTCGGGCTGCTGTCGCCGATGGGACCCGTGCAGCGCGTCGCGGGCACGCCCCCCTACACGGCGCCGGAAGTGCTGCACCAGATCAGTTTGGATGGCCGGGGTGACTTGTTTTCCCTCGGCTGCACGCTTTACTACGCGCTCACCAAGTGCACGGCGTTTTCTGCGCGGGGCCTCGAGGGGCTCCGGGATGCTTGGCGGTGCACGCCAGCCCGCGTGGCGGCGTATGCCCCGGGGGTGCCGGAGGCGCTCGAACGACTTGTTACGGCGCTGATGCGGTTGGACGTTGATTCACGACCGCGCAGCGCCGCCGAGGTGATGGACCGGCTGCGGCCGTTGTTGCCGGCGGCCCCCGACGAGACCCTGTCGGTAGCCCGGGCGCACCTGAGTGCGCCAGCCCTGGTGGCGCGGAGCGAGGCCCAGGTGCGGATTCGCAAGCAGCTGATCCGGGCCGCACGCGGTCGGGGCGGTGGGTTCCTGATTTCGGGTGAAGCTGGCACAGGGCGCTCGCGCATGCTGGACGTATTTGCGATGGAGGCGAAGCTATTGGGGGGGATTGCGGCGCGCGTCGGAGCTGCCGACGCGGCCGGGGGGGCCTTCGCGGCCGCCCGAGCGCTTGCATCGCAGATTCACATGCAGGCGCCGCGGGCGTCCGTCGAGGCGGCCAGGCATGATGACCAGGTGCGCCGCGTGCTGTTTGGCGACCAGGCCCTCGAGGACTCCGCGAGCTGCCGGGTAGAGGACCTGTCCCGCCCCGGGCTTACCCGCGCGCAGGTGCAGGCAGCGCTGCGGAGTTGGATCCTGGCGATCGCAGTAGGGCGACCGGTCGCGCTAGCGGTGGATGACCTGGACAGCCTTGATGAGCCATCGGCTGCGCTGGTGGCTGCGTTGTCGGTCGCTGCCGGCGCGACGCGCTGCGCCTATGCTGTGGTCGCGAGCTCGGACGGTCGCGACGGCGCGGCCCGGTCGGTGCTGGAGGAACACGGCCGCCCGATGGAGCTGGCGCCCCTATCCCTTGGGGAGTCTGAACAGTTGCTGCAGAGCGTGTTCGGCAATGTGCCCAATCTCCAAGTGACGAGCCGGACCTTGTATGCGCTGTCAGGGGGCAAGCCGCGGGACTGCATGGAGCTGGCCCAGCATCTGGTGGACCGCGGGGTAATCGTCTACGAAAACGGGGGCTGGCAGTTGCCGGATGAGGTGGACCCGAGCGCGCTCCCCCCGAATATGGAAGCCGCTCTGGCCGCCCGTATCGACCGGCTTTCGCCCGTTGCCCACGACGTCGCCCGGGCGCTGGCCCTCCATGTGCTCGGTCGGCTTTCTCTGAACGACCTGGGCACCATCGTGGACGCATCTGTACCCGCGCTGACCGCTGCCGCGGATGAGCTGCGGCGCGCACACCTCTTGACCGGTGGGCCGGATGGCTACTCGCTGGTGGATGCGGCCAGGGCCCAGGTGGCCGTTCAGACGGATGCTCCACAGTTGCACGATCGGCTGGCCGAGCTGCTGGAGCGCAAGGACGCCCCGCCGCCCGTGAGCGCCCACCATCGCTTGCGTGGCGCTCGGCCTGTCGATGCCGCACTTGCACTCGCTGCGGCGATGCGAGCCGCTGGGGAGGGCAGGACAAGGGTGGGCATATCCTCGATCGAGACCATCGGAAGCGATGCGACCGCAGCGGTCTTCGCGGATGCCGAGCGCATCGCTTCCGCAGCGAAGCGCAGCGTGGCGGAACGTTTCCCACTGTGGTTCATGCTCGCGGGCGCGATCGCCAACGGGGCGCGCGCCGAGTTCCTGCTACAGGTTCCGGCCACGTGGCTTCAGGTGCTCAAGCGAGACAGCGGTTGGAACCACTGGTGCGAGCTGAGCGATATCACCGATCCGGTTGCGAGAACGGCCGCGGCGCTCACCAATGCTGCGGAGCACTACGAGTCGATGGAGGCCTGTGACCGCGTGCTTTCGCCCTTTGACGCGATCAAGGAGCTGGCTGCCTACGTGGCACTCTCGATCGCGTTCGCGGCCCGGGTGGGCGATCAAGCGCTGCTCGCGAGTCTGCCCGCCCTGCTGTACCCGTTTGCGCATCTGCACCCGCTACTCGATGCGATGCACAGGAATGTGGAGGCCGTCCTGTCGACCAAAGCGGGCGGCTACGAGACCTCGCGAACGATGGTGTTGGATCTAATCGAGCGGCTACAGGCGCCGGCGCTTGCAGACGACGTCCTGGCGCGCAGGGTGCTGGATGCCAGCAGGCTCCACCTGAGATCGCTCGATATCTTCTTGGGTACGGACGTACACGACAGGGACAGCCTGCAGGCCGTCGTCGAGCCGTCGGACAAGGTGCATGCCGCCCATCTGGAAGCGATGGCTGCGCGCTTCCGCGGAGACGGGCCGGCCGTCGACGCCTACTTGAGGCGGGCCGAGCTGATCGCGCTCGAGCACCGGACCGCGGGCATCTTTTCGTCTCTGGAGGGAGATCTGACAGGCTGCGCCGTGCTGGAGGACCTGACGGGTCTCAAGCGGGTTCGCGAACAGCTCGAGCGCGTTGCAGCCGATCAGCCGGGCCACGTTCCCATTGCCCTGATGGCGGACGCGCACTACCATCGCCTGCGGGGGGAGCTGGATCGCGCTCTTTCGGCGCTCGGGGCCTTGCGTGCGAACCCGACGGTGGTTGCGTCGCCGCCCGCGATTCTTTACTCAGCCGTCGCCCTTGAGGCCGAGATCCTGACGGCCCAGGGGCAGCCCCGACGCGCGAAAGAGCTCGGTGAGCCGCTGTTGGAGCAATGCCAAGCTCGAAACCTGCGTGCCAAGCATCGCGAGCTGGCCTGCTCACTGGCCCTCGCCGACGCGGCCCTGGGGGACCACGCACAGGCTCGGGCGCGGCTGGAGGCTGCGATCGCGGAGCAGCAAGCTCTCGGCGTGTCCCACTTTGCCCGTGGTTTGAAGTACGAATACCTGGCGCGCGTGGCGATCAGTGCAGGGGACGTTGCCGGCTTTCAACGCGCCGCTGGGGTCGTCGCAGAAGCCTACCGGGTGGATGACAACTCCATGCTGGCAGGTCGCTATCGGCGGCTGCTCGAAGAGGCGCAGCAGGCGACCCCGATGGGTAGGCCGGCAGCGGGCGCGCACGCAGGAGTGGCTAGGGGCCTCGACGGCAGCGCGCCGAACGCAGAAGGGCCGGACGCGCTGTCGTGTGCAAGCCAGGACATCCTGTCGCGGCTGTGCCGGTCGGGGACCGTGCTCGACGGCTGGTTGTTTGCGTTGACCGATGCGGGTTTCGAGCGAGTGGCGTCCACGCGTCCCCCCGAAGACGATGAAGCACTGATGGCATATGCCCAGGCGCAGCTCGAGTTGGAGCTGGACGATGGGGCGTGCACGGCGACCGACGCCCTGAGCCAGTCCTTGAGCCCCGAGACGGCGTTGACCATGACGGGTGCGCCCGCGATGACGGAGATGACTGTCGCGACGTTGGCCGAGGAACCGCCGGGACACGTTCAGCGCGCTATCCCGCTGCGGACTCAACGCGATGGCCACACGTACGTGGTAGGCGTCGTGGTGTTTGTCGGCGTTCCGGCGGCCGCGGGGGAGGCCGAGCGTCTTGTGGCCGAGCTTGCCCAAAGGCTGATCGATGCGGGTACCTGCCGGCCCAGGGAAGCTGCTTGATGGTCCGATATCCGACAGCGAAGGCCCACCTGTCGCCGGGCGCCGCACTCGACTGACGACGGTTTCGTTCTACTCGAGCGGCAGCTCACTGTCGCGAGTGCGGGGGCGCAAATGATGTTGCTCGATCAGCCGCACACAGCTGTTGAAGCGGAGGATGGGGTCATCGTCGCCGACCGTGCGAAGCTTCTCCGCCTCTTCATAGTGCTCCATCGCAGCACGGAACCCCTCGTAGGCAAATCCGGAGCTCATTCCTCGCATTAGGTAGCCCTTCGCCTCTCGCTCGCAGATGAGCCCCAGAAGGTAGGCCTGCTCGTAGGGACTCGGAAGTTTCCTTGCGTAGTTCTTGGCGCGGGCCAAGCGCTGGGCACCGCTACTGGCGTTGAACTGGTCGGTGATGGCCAGCACGATGCCTCGCAGGGCCCGGGTGTTTCGCTCCTCCACGGCGAGCACGTCGAGATAGATGCTTTCAGCCGCCTCCGGCTCGTTCAGCAACCGGTAGTGATCTGCCTTGTCGAGCGCCGCCGTCACCCCTTCAGCGGTCAGCTTCTTCAGCTTGGGTACCTCGTCAGCCATCGCAGCACCTCTTCCGTTTGCGTACTACCAGGTTGGTTGGTCACAACTGCTCACTGCGTTCCGGGGACTTCGTGCGGTCTTGGGACTTCGAGCACTTCTTGGACTTCGTGCGTTCCTTTGGGCTTCGTGCGTTTCTTCCGCCCAAGCAGCGCACGCGCAGCGATCAGCACCGGGTCGAAGTAGCGATCCACAACCCGCTCCTTCATCGGGATGATGCCGTTGTCCGTGATGTTGATCCCCTCGGGGCACACTTCCGTGCAACACCGAGTGATGTTGCACATGCCGGATCCGAACTCGTGCCGCAGTTCCGGGACCCGATCATCATCGTCGAGGGGGTTCATCTCGAGGCCGGCTACGCGAATCATGAAACGCGGGCCGATAAACTCTGACTGCTTCCCGCGATCGCGAAGAATGTGGCAAGTGTCCTGGCACATAAAGCACTCGATGCACTTGCGAAACTCCTGCACGCGGTCGACGTCGTCCTGGTACATGCGGTGGCTGCCATCCGCCTCGGGCGCTTTTGGCTTGAACGGGGCAATACGCTTGTTCTGGGCGTAGTTCCACGAGACGTCCGTGACCAGATCCCTGACCACGGGGAACGCCTTCATCGGCTGGACAGTGATCGTGGCTGTCGGGTCGAAGCTGTTCATGCGCGTCATGCATCCCAGTCGCGGGCGCCCATTGATCTCCATACTGCAGGAGCCGCACTTGCCTGCCTTGCAGTTCCAGCGGATCGCCAGGTCCCCGGCGTGCTCAGCCTGGATCTTGTGCAGGACGTCCAGCACCACCATCCCTTCGCTGACCTCAACGTTGTAGTCCTTGAAGTCGCCTCCACTGTGGTCGCCGCGCCACACTCGAAAGTGTCGATTCGCCATCTATGCTTTCCCCTAGTGTTTGCTAGTTGTCTGCTAGTTGTCTGCGCCGACCTTGCCGGCTTCCAGGTCGTCGATATTGCTGTAGGCAATGTCCTTGAGTAGTTTGGGTGGCTCGGGTCGCTTGACCTTGGTCAACACCATCTCTCCATCTGCGCCCCGGGTGATTTCGTTCTTGTACGGCAGCCAGTCCTCCCGCTCGCCTTCGTAGTCTACGCGCGTGTGCGCACCACGGCTCTCCTGGCGCGAAAGCGCGCACTTGGTGACAGCTTCGGCCGTAATCATCATCGAATCCATGCTCAGGGCTTCGTGCCAACCCGGGTTGTACTGGCTGGCACCATGGGCCTTGACTGTCTTCACCTTCCGCTTGAGCGATGCCAAATCATCGAGCGCACTCGTCAGGTCCTGCTCGTTGCGTACGATCCCGACTTTGGCTCCCATGATGTCCTGCAGTTCGTCGTGCAGCACATAGGGGTTATGCCCATCTTCTCGATTGAGGGGTGCCGTGGCCTTGCGGAACGCCATCCGGGTCTGCTCACCGTCGACCTGTGGGGTGTTTCCGAGACCACGAATGTACTGAGCCGCGCCCAACCCGGAGAGCCTTCCGAACACGATCAGGTCGCTCAGGGAGTTGCCGCCTAGACGATTGGCGCCGTGCATGCCCGCCGAACATTCGCCACAGGCGAATAGCCCTGGCACGGATGTCATTTGCGAGTCCGCCTCGACCTTGATGCCGCCCATGAAGTAGTGAAGCGTAGGCCCGACCTCCATGGGGTCCTTGGTAATGTCGACCTCAGCCAGCTCCTTGAACTGGTGGTACATGGACGGGAGCTTGCGCTTGATGAAGTCTGCGTCGCGGCGCGAGGCGATGTCGAGGAAGGCGCCCCCGTGGGGGCTACCCCGTCCTGCCTTGAGCTCGGCCGTGATGGCGCGCGCGACCACGTCTCGGGTCAGGAGCTCGGGCGGTCGACGGGCACCTTCCACGCCGGCGAGCCAGTCATTGGCTTCCTTCTCCGTATCGGCCGTCTCCGCTGCAAAGCGTTCAGGCACGTAGTCGAACATGAAGCGGTCGCCCTTGGTGTTCTTGAGGATGCCGCCATCCCCGCGGACGCCTTCGGTCACGAGAATCCCGCGTACCGACGGAGGCCAAACCATCCCCGTTGGATGAAATTGAGTGAATTCCAGGTCCATCAGGGTTGCGCCGGCGTTGTAGGCGATCGCCAGGCCGTCTCCGGTGTACTCCCAGCTGTTGCTCGTGACGCGCCAACAGCGTCCGCCTCCTCCGGTTGCGAGGACGATCGCTTTGGTCTTGAACAACACAAAGCGTCCCGTGTCGCGCCAGTAGGCTGCCAGCCCGGCGACCCGGCCCGCGTCCTTCAGAATCTCCAGGCCGGTACACTCCATGTGGAAGTCGATGCCTTGATGCACACCGTGATCTTGGAGGGAACGGATCAGCTCCAAGCCTGTGCGATCTCCGACATGGGCGAGGCGGGGATAGCGATGCCCGCCAAAGTTACGCTGGTTGATCAGCCCGCTCTTCGTGCGATCAAAGACGGCACCCCATTCTTCTAGCTCCCGGACCCGATCAGGGGCCTGCTTGGCGTGCAGCTCCGCCATGCGCCAAACGTTCTGAAACTTGCCGCCCCGCATGGTGTCGCGAAAGTGGACCTTCCAGTTGTCGCGCGGGCTTACGTTGCCCATGGCGGCGGCCATGCCGCCTTCGGCCATGACGGTGTGTGCCTTTCCGAGCAGGCTCTTGGAGATGACGCCCGTACTGAGTCCCTGGGCGCTGCATTCGATCGCTGCGCGCAGCCCAGCCCCCCCAGCTCCCACAATCAGGACATCGTGCTCGATAGTCTGGATCTCGTTCACGTCCATGATGGTTAGTTCCAGCTGTTGAGGTCGTTGATGGCGCCCATCGACACCAGGCGCACGTAGACGTCCGTGAGTGAAACCCAGGCCAGGCTGATCCATGCAGCTGCCATATGGCGCCTGTTGAACCAGGTGGAGAACTTCCAGCGGAGATGGCGGAAGGTCCCGGACTTTCCGGCCATGACATCTGCACCGCCACCGATCATGTGGCGGAACGAATGGCACCCAAAGGTGTAGCTGCTCAGGAAAAGGAAGTTGATGGTCAGGACGATGCTGCCGACGCCGATCCCGAAGCCCTCTCCCCGGCGGTAGAACGAAACGGCCGCGTCGTAGAAGAGAATCGCAAGGAAGATCACAGCAAAGTACATCGCGTACCGGTGCAGGTTCTGAAATAGCAGGAGGGAGGTCTCGCCCTTGTAATTTCGCCCACTCACTGGGCTGACCCAGCAGCTAGGAGGACTGCCGGAGAAGGAGCGGTAGTACGCCTTGCGGTAGTAGTAGCAGGTGAAGCGGAACGACGCGGGGAACGGGAGGATGAGCAGTGCTGGCGATAGGGGCAGCGCTGCTGGCCACCATGCTGGCCAGTTGCCAACCCACGCATGCCAGCTCGGAGCCGCGCCCGCGGCACTGAGGTCCGTGAAAATCACCGGCGAATACAGTGGGCTCAAATACGGATCAGCGTAGTAGTGGTTTCCCTGAAGGGCGGCCCAGGTCATGTAGGCGAGCGCCGTGCACAGAAACAGTAAGGTCGCCAGTGGGCCTGCGTACCAGGCGTCCTGCCGACAGGTGGAGGCCGCTCCCTGTGGGTGTCCACCAAGGACCGGTAAATGCGTCGTCGCCATGTGTCCCTAACTCCTTGCCGTGTCTTTGTTCGCACGAGAACAGAGGTTGCACATGTTTTCGTGGACCCATTCCCTACCTTTCCCTATTACCTCTCGTCACGGCGTCAGCAAAGCACCTTTGGCTATTAGACAGATGGATACGAAAGCCAGAGTACATAGCAGTGCTCAGAGCTCGAACCCCTTGCCTCACTGATTGCGGACGTCGTTACCACAGCTTCGGTAATCTAGAGCCCAAAGCTTGCTGCTAGGTGCTCCCATTCACGGAGCGATCGCATACTCATTCGGACACGCGGTTGGGGCCAAGGGACAAAGATGCAAGACCGGCACGGAACGAACCAACTCGGTCACAGTGGCTGAACTGGCCGCGGATCCGACGAAAGAGGAAGCCCAATGGCCGGTGGCAGTATGGGTTTTGTGCAGAGCTCAGGGCAGGGGCGATTGGGGGGAGCCTCCAACATTCGGGGACATGAGCCGAACATCTACGTGGCGCTTGGGTTGCTCCGAGATGGAAGTGAGCCGCATGCAATGAGGGTCTTCGCGCAGGCGTCGTCTTCCTGTTCGAGGGGGCCGGCACCTGCTCGACGGTACCGTCCTCAAAATGGGCGCGGCCGCTTGCAGCCGGGCCATCAACGCAGCCCGAGCATGCGATACGCGTTCCGGATGTTCGTCGTGAGAGCTTTGGCGTCGTGCTAGGCGGAGTTCGTGACGACTACACGATCCAGCTACTGGCCCGCGTCGGCAACGCCGGATTCGGGGAGCACCGCGCAAGGACAGTCAGCCTCGCAACCGCACTCACCATCCTCGCCGGGCTCGCAGGTGCCGTCGCCACATGTCCCCGTCACGCAGGCGTTCGCCCGGACACCTAACGCCCCCACGCAGAGGCGCTGCCCATCCGCGTTGGTCGAGGGTACCCGCGAGGGCACCTCCTTCAACCCCTCGCAGCAGGGCCGGTAGCTGCCCTCTTTACCTGACTGGTAGCGCCCCTGCTCGCGGCATTGGCAAGGACCAGAATAGGCGTAGCGCCGCCCTAGAGGTTAGACGCTTGGTGAAGCCGACTCAGTTGCGCACCGTTTTGAGCCGGCCCCGCATGCGCTGCGGGAACTATCTAACTCCGTTTCCGACCCGATCGCGCGGCAATGCCCACTACCCATGGGCCGGACCGTCAGGCGTCGACTCGATGGGAGACGCCTGCATGGTGGAACGGGTCTCGGTAGCACTACGTGCGCGGCTTCGTGCGCCCTGTACGATTCGGCGAAAGCTACCGGATTGACGGGGCGCACGCTCAAGGGCACTCCTTGACTTAGTGAAACGATGGGCTTGGCGCACGGCCGTGCGCGGCAACGTTCAGCGAGTCGTGGTCAATGCCACGGTTGACGCGGTAGTGGACGCCAGGTGCCGGATGATGCAGCGCAGGACCATGACGGAGGCAGGGCAATGGAGATCGAAAAGGAACTGGAGGTAGCGGCCGCTATGGAGATGGCCATGGAGGGGGCTGTCGAAATGGCTTCGGCACTCGAGGAGCAAGTGGACACCGAGGGGGACGCCGAGATGGAGCTGGCCCCACCCGCTCGCCCACGCCCATGACCGTACCGCGCCGGGAAGTCCCATAGGCCATCGGTAGGGCGGGCTTCGCCCGTTTCAGTTGCCGGGCCCTGGGGCGCAGTCACCTGGCGGTGCGTTTGCGCCAAGCGGCTGGACCGCCTCGCCCTCACGCCTCCGGCCCTCGGACGTCGCGTCCGGACGCTCCCGGCTGCAGTAACAACGGCGGACCCGGTCACACCACGTTCCCAACAGGCGGAAGAGCGGTGAATCGCCGAAGCCGTGAGGGACAGAAAGCCGAGTGGCGAACGGGGTCGCGCCTCACATCAAGGCTGGCGCGAGCTTGTGCTACAGGCGCACGCTGCCAACCACGAGGACGATCTGTGCCGGCCATCCAGACCAGGTATCGGGGGGTGTGAACTCCGGCTGGTCCGGGAAGTTCAGGTCGGGGTTGGTCCCCATGACCAGCACGTCCCCCGAGGGGGTGACGGCCATGTAGTCGGGAGCCGGAAGCTGATGCTGGCCGGCGTAGGAACCGTCGGGGTCGAGCTTCACGAGGTAGCTGAGGTCAGCCGACAGGAGCGGCCCGCCGAAGCTGGTTTCGTCGGTCAGGCCCCCGGCCAGGACGATGGCGCCATCGGCGGTGACCGCGAGCTGGCCCAGGGTGGCGCCGGGATAGTGGTTGCGAAAGTGCGGCTCACCGCTGTCGCCGTCGAGTTTGGCAACCCATATCCCCGCCTGGTCGGGAGGAACGATAGGGCCGCTGCCGAAGTCCAGGGTCACAGTGCTCGGGACCGCGATGACGAGGTCTCCCGTTGCGGTCACCGCGAGGCGGCGGGCTCCGGTGTCGCCGATTGGCTGGCTCCAGCGGCAGGCCCCATCAGCGTCCAGGCGCGCCAGGTAGAAAGAGGCGGAGCCGGTGGCGGCGCCGCAGCCAACGGCCTCGGCGTTTTCGGACCCGGTCGCGACGAACAGGCCCCCGTCCTTGGCCCCGCGTAGTTGCGCAGCGAAGGGCCAGTGGCGCTGCTCCAGGAACTGACCGGCTGGGTTGTACTTGACCAGCTGTGAGCCCGGGGCTGGGTCTCCGCCGTAGGAGACGCCCTCCGGGGAACCTGTGAAGTGGGCGTACACGGTGCCGGCTGGGGTGATTGCCAGTTGCAGGAGGCTGGTGTGATTCTGTTCGCTGCCCCCGAAGGAACGGGACCAGGCCTCGCTCCCATCGGTCCTGTGGGCGGTTACGTTCGCCCCGCAGCATGAGCCGGCGCTGTTGGTTGTCTCGCCAACGACGAAGGCGCCGGTCGCCGCCGACGCCCACGTCGGTCCACGACCGCGGAAGCCCGCTTCGCCTCCCAGGCGCGTGCCATCGCTGGCGATGCGATAGGTGAACGGCGCGTCATAGATCGAACATGGGAGGTTCAGGAAGGAGGGGCCCGAGCAGGATCCATGGAACACCGCGTCGCCGTTGCCAGCCCCCCAGAGCCCGTAGAGGGTAAGTGACCCGTTGTCCATGTCGCCCGGGTCGCGGAAGAAGGCATGCGCCCAGAGGAGTTCAGCCTCGGTGGCGGGCGGGGGCTTGGGCGGTTGCCACGTGCAGGTACCGTCTTCGCAGATGTGGTTGCCGGCGCAGTGCCGGTCTTCGGCGCAGCTTCCCCGACAGCTCAGTCCGTCGTCGGCGCAAGCGTAGGGTGTGCACTTGCTAGCGAACGATACGGGCCCGCACGTCCCGTCGGCACCACAGTACGCGGGGGTGAACACGCGCGCGCCGGTACAGTAGCTGGGCTGGCACTCGGTTTGCTGATCATACAGCAGGCAAGCTGGCGCGAAGGTGGCGCCGTCACAGCCCGAGCCGGACACGCCGCAGGTGGATGGGTCCTCGGCGGGGCACTCCAGGTCGGGGTCGGTGGCCGCCGTGACCGGTGCGCACACACCGTCCGTGTACTCCGTCTTGCTGCCGGCACAGGCCATACAGAGAGAATCGCATGGAAGGTCGCAGCACAGGCCATCCTGTGCTGGACAGTGGCCGCTCTTGCACTCGCTGTCGCTCCCGCACGGGCTTCCGAGGTCGAGCAGCGGCGGCGGACAGGCTTCGCAGTGGTCACCGCAGTCGGTGTCGCCGGCTGCCTCTCCACCGTCACAGGTCTCGCCTCCCGCGTCTTCGAGCGCTGCTTCGTTGAACTCGTCCGCCGTCGAGCCATCGTTGCGATCGCTGTCCGTACCGGTGTCTCCGGTCCGCGTGCTGCCGTCGAGATCTCCACCCATGGGGGCTTCGAATCCGCCATCGACGCCTGGCTCGGCCTCCAAGCCCGCATCCTGCTCGGTGCCCGCTCCAGCGTCCAGTCCGTCGGCGGGCGCGCCGTCTCGTTTGTCGCCGGCCTGCCTGTCCTCGCCTCTCGCGTCCCCGCTTTCAACGATAGAGGTCTCGTTTTCGACGCTACCGTCTTTGCCGGTCGGGCGCAGCTCGTCGGGTTCCCGGTTGCACTCCCCGAGCGAACACAAGCCCGCGCTTCCTTCTGCGGTTTTGGCAGTGGGGGTGCATGCTGACAGCTGACTGCCCACGAGCACCACCAGGGCGCAGCCGAGAGCATCGGTCCAGGCCACCAGCGTTCGATTCGCCTCCTCCGCTTGCAGTCTCATGCGCCCCCCTCTAGAGCATCGAACACATGGGAACGCTCGCGATTTCACGGCCTTGTCGGGCGCGCAGCGGCCGATCGCCGCCGGGAAGTAGGATTGGCCACGCCCGCGGTGGCGACGCGCCCCTGCGCATCCCTATAAGTCCGCGAACTCACGCACGTTCCAACGTGTTCGGTGCGCTAGTCGCTCATCGCCTATCGCCTATCGCCTATCGCCTACATGATAATAGCGTCCACCTGCACTGCTGCAAGCGCATCTGCGCGGTTTGGCGGGCGTCCCGTGATCGCACCGTTTTCCGCTCTTGGGAGCACGCGCTTTGCTGGTGGCGCTTCGAGCGCTACGCCGCCTTCGACGTGCCCGCCCACGTGCTCTGTGAAGGACGGCTGCTCGGAGTCCGGGACGAGGTACACGGCGGACTCTGAACAGAAGCTGTGCCGTCCAAAGTCAAGCTTCAGACTGACGGCGGAGCCGAGAACACGGTCAGCAATACAGACGAGGCACTCAAAGAAAGCTGCCCACCACGTGACCGCCCAAGTCGACGTCGTCCAGTCGCTTCTCTCGCCCAACTTCGGCACCGATGGTTGTACATGCATCAGCTCGACCCGTTCGCTGGTCTCGAGAGCTTGGTAGCAGCGCCGACACTTCCCTTACCGCCTGTGACCGGGCATCCGAACCGAGGACGACAACGTAGGGAGGGTCGCGCGGAATCGGACTTCGATGATCGGGCTGTGCTGGACGAGGTGCTCCGGGTCGTCGACGTGGTCCCGGTACCAGCTCGTTTCGGGCGCTTGCATGATGTGGCGCCGGGACGCCTCGTCCGTGATCTCGCGGGCCGTCGCCGGCAGGGCGAACTGAAGCGACTCCTTGAGGCAGAACCAGAAGTCGGGGTGGGCGCGCAGGTTGACGAGCCAGTTGCGTTGTTTGGGTCGGCTGCCCCCGTCGGACGACGGATCGGGGGTGCCGCAGATGATGATCCTGCCCTCGATGCGCCAGAACCAGATTTCCACCGTGCGCAGGCGCCCGGTGCGGACGCCCAGCGTGATCATGTCGATGGTGCGATCGCGGCAGAGGGCGCCGAAGACTTCCGCCGGCAGGGTTTGAGCATGTTGGTCCAACATGGGTCGGCGACGGTCGCGACGGGGTGATCGGGTTCGCCCGTCACGGTACCACGATCGGGCCGTCTTACACTTCCGCCTTGTGAGGGGGGGGGACCGAAAGCACGTTTCCACTCCCGACCTCCCCCTAGCCCGTCAATGGCAAGGCCCAACGCGCGCTCGAGCATTACCATCTGCTCCGTGACGCGTCTGGCGGTCGGGGCGTAGTTGGCGGGGCAGGGATGGGTGTCCTGCAAGAGCTCTGCAAGAGCTCCCCGACCCTTTCAAAGCTTGCGGCTGCGTCGTCGCTTCAGCTGTGCCGGACTGCGCCAGTGCAGAACGCGATGTCGCAATGGTCTGTGAAAGAAGGGGTTCTGTCTTCTGGCCCCCGACCTCGCAGCGGCGGGTGCGGCGCCCCCGATCGCCTGGATTTCGCGAGAGGTTTCGAGCAGGCACATCGCACGCACTCGTCGGCTTGCGGTCGATCAAGGTCGCGCCATGCGGCTGGCATGGTCAATGCGTATGTTCCCATTCGGCGGCCGGTGAATGGCCGACAAGGAGATGACAGGCATGACAAGCAGCCACGACCTGCTGTGGGCGCGCCGGCGATGGGCCATCTGGGGTGTTTCGCTCTTGCTTTTGACGGCCTGCGGGAAGAACGGCGATGGCGCGGACGACCGGGCCGACGGCGAGCCTGTGGACGGGCAGATCTCGTTCGAGAGCGCGTGGCCCGGCGCAGAGGGCGCAAGCTCGGATGACTCGCGCGCCATGGGGAACCCTGCACCCGCAGCTGCGGCGGGGGTTCCGACGCAGAACGCCGGGGCCGCCGAGTCGAGCTTCGACAACGGGGATGGCGAAGACGGAGGGGGGCAGGTGGCGCGGGCGATCCAGGAAGCCGACATCATCCAGTTGCACGGCGACCGGCTGTACGCGCTGTCGCGCATGAGCGGACTCAATGTCATCGACGTTAGCGATCCTAGCAACCTGCGACTGATCGGGGCGTTCCGCGACACCCGCGATGCCGAGCCGTTCGAGATGTACGTGAAGGACGATGTCGTGATCGTGATGCTGTCGGGCTGGGGGCAGTACGCCCTGGTCGAAGGCGGCGACGACGACGATAGCGACGACGGGGATGGCTACGCCTGGGTGACCACCAGTGAGGTGCTCGCGCTCGACGTCGCGGACGCTGGCGACATCGAGCTGCTCGGGGCCTTCGACGTGCCAGGCACCGTCAACGACTCGCGCATCGTCGGAGACGTCCTGTACCTGGTCGGCCACGAGGACGGCTATTGCTGGCACTGTGACCAAGACGGTGCACGGACCGTGGTTCTTTCGCTCGACGTCTCGGACCCCCGTGCGATCGAAAAGGCCGACGAGCTGGCCTTTGCGGACGAGAGCAACGAGTGGGGGTCCGGCCGCCGCAGCGTGACCGTGACGGCCGAGCGCATGTACGTGGCCGGCCCGGAATACGGTGAGCGCGGACCGGTCGGCTCCACCATCCAGGTCATCGACATCACCGACCCCGACGGTGCGCTGGTCATGGGCGCGTCGGTAGAGGCCAGAGGGGAGATCTCGAGTCGCTGGCAGATGGACGAACACGAGGGCGTGCTGCGCGTGATCAGCCAGCCACCGAACTGGCGACTGACCGACCCACCGCGCATCCAGACCTTCACGGTGGTCTCGTCGGACGAGGTTACGCCGCTTGGCAGCGCCGATATGGTGCTGCCGCGTCCCGAGCAGTTGCGCGCGGTGCGCTTCGACGGGCCACGCGCCTACGCGATCACCTTCGAGCGCACCGACCCGTTCTTCACCATCGACCTGTCGGATCCGGCGGCACCGCGACAGGCCGGTGAGCTCGAGATCCCCGGTTTCGTCTATCACATGGAGACGCGGGGCGACCGCGTCATCGGTCTCGGGTTCGATCAGGGCAACGCCCAGGGTGCGATCACCGTGTCGCTGTTCGATGTCAGCGACTTTGACAACCCCACCATGCTTTCGCGTGTGAACTTTGGTGGCCAGTGGGGCTATCTGCCAGAGGATCAGGACCGCATCCACAAGGTCTTCCGCGTGCTCGACGGTGACGGCCTGATCCTCGCCCCTTTCAGCAGCGAAGGCGAACTCGAGGGAGACTTCGAGGGCGAATTCTGCGAACGCTACTACCACACAAGCCAGGTTCAGCTCATCGACTTCGACCGCGAGACCCTGACGGCGCGCGACGCACTCGACACGCGCGGGCAGGCGCGACGGGCGATGTTGCTCGACGACCACGTGCTAACGGTGACGGACCAGGAAGTCGCGGCCCACGACGTGCGGGACCGGGACGCGGCCGAGCACAGCGACAGTCTCTTGTTGGCCCGCAATGTCGAGCGCGCGGTCGCCCTGTCCGGAGACCGGGTCGCGCGCTTGTCGCGCAACTGGTGGGCCGAGGAGGTCACGCTGGACGTGGTCGCAGCCTCGGACGCCGAGGACCCGAGGAGCGAGCACGAGTTGGTGGTGTCGGGCTTGTTGAGTGAAGGCGATACGTGCGAGAGCTACGCCCACATCGAGGAGATGCTTGCCGACGGCGACGAGCTGACGCTGCTCTATCAGCGGGACCGTGTCACGCAACGTGGGGACTACCGCCAGGTCAACGGCGTGATGGTGGTGGATACGAGTGACCCGGCCGCCATCGAGGTCGTGGGCCAGTACGAGTGGGCCAGCGGCGACGGCTGGCGGCGGCGCGGTGGCGCTTACGCCCATGGAATCCCTGTGAGCGAGGCCTCGGTCGCTCGCTTTGACGGTGGGGTAGCCATGATCGAGAGTGCCTGGATCGAGGATGGACCCGAGCGCGGTCGCCAGGCCTATCGACTGCGTGTGGTGGACCTGCGCGATTCGGCCAACCTGGGGACGGAGCTGGTGGACCTCGACAGCGGCGGCAGCTACCAGCACGGCTTCTACGGGCTACATGCGCAGGGCACGACCCTGTCGACCAGCCATCACGAGCCGGTGGCGGGCACGTCGGGCGTCACGCGCTTTTACCTCGACCGCTTCGACGTGTCCGACCCGTCCGAGCCCAGGGCCCTTCCGAAGGTCAACGTTCCTGGCGTCATCGTCCATCACGACGCTGCCGATGGCTATGCGGTCACCATCGATCTGGCCCGCAATGAGCTCGGCGACCTCACCTGGGATGAATGCGCTGGCCGTGGTCCGATCTTCGAGTTCTCTTACCCCGATTGGGAGGGTGATCCAAGCCAGGAGGAATGGGAGGAGGCGACGGGCCCATGCGTGACCTTTTCGCAGGTCGTGCGCGTGGTTGACCTCGAGCAGGACGTGGCCTCGCTGCGCGACAGCCTCGACCTCGATGAGGACAAGCCCCTGCGCCGCCTATCCGCGGGTGACGACGTGCTCGTCGGCACCGTCGGGGTAAATCCGTACTACGGTGGGTTTCCACGCGGTGCCCCCGTGCCTGCCATCGCGCGCCCGGCCATCGACTGCTTCGGACCCTGCGGGGGCTTCGTCGTCGAGCCCGAGGAGCCCGAGCAGTTGGTGGTGCTCCACGGGCTCGCAGACGGCGACCTGGGCAGCTCGACCCTCGAGCTCGACCTCGACGCGGATCCCTGGCATGGGTGGTGGGGCGCATCCTCGCTGATCGCGAGCGGCGAGAGGGCCGTCGTGACCGGGCGCGGCGAGCTGGCCGTGGTCGACCTGAGCCACCCGGAAGAACCCGAGGTCCGCCACACGGAGCCCTTCAGCGGCCACGTGAACCATACCAGCGTGCACGCCGATCGCATCGTGCTGTCGCTGGGCGAGAAGGGTTGCCGAGTCATCGAGCTGTGAGCGGGATCCGACGCTCAGCACTAGGGTGCATCGCGTACGCACAGGCCGGGCCCGTTGCTTCCCGGGGTGAACTCAGCGCAGACCGGGATGGCGTCGGGACAGTCGGGTGAGATGTCGGAGGACGGGTTGCCCGTGCACGAGGCGACGCAGGGCATGCCCTCAC
>JAPPOR010000067.1 GCA_028817905.1 Myxococcales bacterium | reverse complement strand
ACGGGCACCAAGGTGGGACCTTGTCCCCCCTGAAGCGATCGTCCTTGGCGCACGATCTCCGGTTGGCGCTTCGAACAGGAGTGCAAAACCGAGATACTGGGCGGATTGGGTCGGACACAAACGCACCCCAAACGCGGGGCGATAGCCGAGTTCCATCGCGTGGTCACCACCGGTGTTGATCGCGCAAGTGATCGGCTTCGCAGGGGTTTCGGTTGGGAGACGAAATCCCCGCAGTATCTTGTCCTCAAGCGAAAGCGCCGCGGAGGCGAGCAGTTGAACCGGGGCACATGCTGTTTTGGTGCGCCACGGGAGCGAAAAAGCGTAGCAAAGCCGGAGAGATGCGCTGTAGTGTTTGGGGGGCTCCAGGGCCCCATCGCTTATGGACAAACAACAACTTCAAGAGGCCTTCGACGCGTCCGGAATCGAGCGCGTCAAGGTGGGTGGCTTCGACGTGGATGGGCTCTTGCGCGGCAAGTACATGTCGCTCGAGAAGTTCTGGTCCGCCGTCGACAAGGGCTTTGGGTTCTGCGATGTGATCTTCGGTTGGGACTCGGCCGATGCACTCTACGACAACGCCAAAGTGACGGGCTGGCACAGCGGCTATCCCGACACGCGGGCCCGCATCGACCTCGACACCTTCCGGGTCTTGCCTTCCGAGCCGACGACGGCGTGCTTTCTGGTCGACTTCTGGACAGACGATCGTCACCCACACCCGGCCTGCCCGCGCAATCTGCTCAAGACCGTGGTGGCGCGCTGTCAGGCTGCGGGGTTTCAGCCGCGCTGCGGCATGGAGCTAGAATACTGGTTGTTCAAGGAAGACGCCGAGTCGCTGCGCGCGAAGAGCTACGGCGATCTGACGCCCCTGAGCCCGGGCATGTTCGGCTATTCGTGGGTGCGCATTGGACAAAACCATGCCCTCATCGACGACCTGTACCGCCAGCTCACGGCGTTCGGCGTTCGGATCGAGGGCTTCCACACGGAGACCGGGCCGGGCGTGTACGAAACCGCCTTGCGCTATTCGGACGCAGTCTCCGCCGCCGATGCGGCAGCGCTGTTCAAGACAACCATGAAGATCCTATGCGCCCAGCACGGGATCTCCGTCACGTTCATGGCGAAGTGGAACCCGGACCTCCCAGGCAGCAGCGGCCACATTCACCAGAGCTTGCTCGACAGCACCGCCGAAAAGAATCTGTTCGCCGACCCGGGGGCGGCTGACGGACTGTCGACGACCGCCCGTCAATACATCGGGGGCCTGGTCTCGCTGTCCCCCGACCTGACCGCCCTGTTTTCCCCCACCATCAACAGCTACAAGCGCTACGTTCCTGGGATGTGGGCGCCCATGACCGCTTCCTGGGGAGTGGAGAACCGGACCTGCTCGATCCGAGCGATTCCTGGGGGAAGCGCGACCCGGGTCGAATTCCGACAGCCCGCGGCGGATCTCAATCCCTACATCGCCCTTGCCGGTTGCCTGGCGGCGGGCCTGCACGGCGTGGAGAAAGCACTCGAGCCCCCGCCAGCAAGCAGCGGGGACGCCACCGAAGCCCAGGCCGCCCCTGCCCTTCCCACCACCCTCGAGCGCGCCGTGCATCAGCTCGAGAACAGCGACCTCGTGCGCCAGGTGCTGCCCGAGGCCTTTGTCGAACACTACGTCATCACCCGCAAGTGGGAGCTGCGCGAGTACGCCCGCAGCGTCACGGACTGGGAGCTGGCCAGGTACTTCGAGGCAATCTGATGACCGTCCGTTGGAACTTCCCTACACGCGTCCTATTTGGCGAGGGAACCCTCGCTGACATCGCCCCCGAGGCCAAACGCCTGGAAGCCACGCGCGCGCTGATCGTGACCGACCCGGGCGTCGTGGCCGCCGGCATCGCGCGCAAGGTCCAGGCGGCCCTGGCCGAAGGAGGCGTCGCCACCGAGGTGTTCGAGAGCATCGCGAGCAATCCAAGCGACCAACACGCGCTAGCCGCCAGCGAGGCTTATGTTGAATATGGTGGCAACATCGTGATCGGCGTTGGCGGCGGCAGCGCCCTCGATGTTGCCAAGATCGTACGCCTGTGCGCCACCCATCCGGCACCCCTGGCCCAGTACGACGACGCCAAGGGGGGCAGCGCCCTCATCACGCAGCCACTCGCACCCATGATCGCGGTCCCTACGACGGCCGGCACCGGGAGCGAAGTGGGGCGTAGTGCGGTGGTCACGATGACCGAGACGAACAAGAAGACCGTATTCTTCGCACCCAACCTGATCCCGGACGTCGCGATTCTCGACCCCGCGCTGACAACCAGCATGCCTCCGAAGGTCACCGCATGCACTGGCTTCGACGCGCTGACGCATTGTGTCGAGGCCCTGTGCACCAAGATGGACCACCCGATGTGCGACGCGATCGCCATGGAGGGCATCCGCCTGGTGCACGAAAACCTGGAGCGCGCAGTTGAAGATGGATCGGACCTGTCGGCCCGAGGGGCAATGCTGAAGGCCTCCATGATGGGCGCCGTGGCGTTCCAAAAGGGGCTCGGCGCCTGCCACTCCCTGGCGCATCCCCTATCCGCCCGAGCAGACCTGCACCACGGCCTGGCAAACGCACTGTGCCTGCCGGCGGTCGTGAACTTCAACCGCTCCGCCGCCCAGGCCAAGCTCGCAACGATCGGCGGCCTGCTCGGCATGCGCCAGCAGGACGAAGAAACCATGGCGTTTGAGTGCTCTGGAGCGATCTCGTCGCTGCGACAGGCGATCGGTTTGCCGGAGGGGCTGGGACAGGCGGGGATTCAGGAAGACACCCTCGAAACACTGGCGGACCTGGCCTTCGAAGACGTCTGCCACACCGAAAACCCCCGCCCCTGCACCCGCGACGATCTCTTGTCTCTGTACAAGGCCTCCTTTTGACGACCCCCTGCTGTTGGCATATCTCGGAAGCTTCTTCCTCGGAATGCAGACCGGTTCGTGGCGCGTCTGGTTGCTTCAGGAACCGCGACAAAGCTTGACCGCGCAAGTCCGAAACGAATGGACGTGGCAAACGCCGGTTCCTAGTTACGAGGCTTTCCTCAACTGCAGCTGAGTACGATCGCGGGCCCTACCGCTGTAAGCCTGCGCACTTGCAGATACGTCATACACAGCGCATCATCGCGGCCATCGACCGGTCAGGGGACTTTGCACAGTCGACGCCCACAGAGCGCCCCGGAGCATTGCGCAG
>JAPPOR010000959.1:2328-17661 GCA_028817905.1 Myxococcales bacterium | reverse complement strand
AGGAGCAGCAGCGCTTCGCCATTCGCGAGGGTGGTCGCACCGTGGGCGCCGGCGTCGTCACCAAGATCATCGAGTAAGGGACCATGCAGACGACCAAAATCCGCATTCGCCTCAAGGCATACGACCACAGGCTGCTCGACCAGTCTACCAGCGAAATCGTCGATACGGCGAAGCGGACCGGTGCGCGCGTGGCAGGTCCGATTCCTCTGCCGACTCGCATCAACAAGTACACAGTGTTGCGCGGGCCGCACGTTGACAAGAAGTCACGCGAGCAGTTCGAGATTCGAACACACAAACGCTTGCTCGACATTCTCGAGCCGACCCAGCAGACACTCGAAGCGCTCATGAAGCTCGACCTGTCCGCTGGCGTCGACGTGGAAATCAAGTCCTGAGGGCTGCAGGGAGTCGCGGAGAGAAGCGATGGCCAAGGTTTCAGTCTACAACCTAAAACGTGAGAATGTCGGCGAGCTCGATCTGAACGACACTGTGTTCGGCGCCGAGGTCAATGAGGCGCTCATGCACGACGTCCTCAAGGCCCAGCTGGCGAGCAAGCGGGCGGGCACAGCCAAGACAAAGGTGCGCTCGGAAGTGTCAGGTGCTGCACGCAAGCTCTACCGACAGAAGGGCACTGGCAACGCTCGCCACGGTTCCATCCGAGCCTCTCTTTACGTGGGGGGTGGCAAGGCGCACGGCCCGCAGCCGCGTAGCTACGCCTATCGTCCGCCACGCAAGATGCGGCTTGGCGCCCTGCGCAGCGCCCTGTCACTCAAGGTCAAGCAGGGCAACCTCGTGGTGGTCGACAGCTTCGACCTACCCGAGATCAAGACCAAGGGTGTCGCCAGTGCGCTCAAGTCACTGCAGGTGGGTGGCACTCTTATCATCGACGGCAATGACAACGAGAAGCTGCGCCTTTCGGTACGCAACCTTCCGAAGAGTCAGTTCTTGCCGCCCGAGGGCGTGAACCTATACGACCTGCTTCGGCACGAGCACGTCGTTGTCACGAAGGATGCGGTTGGTGCTCTGACCACCCGGTTCCAGAAGGCCTGAACCATGACCCCTGAAGAGATTGTCAAGCGCCCGCTTATCTTCACCGAGAAGGGCAACACCCTTCGCGAGGAAGAGAATCAGTACCTGTTCGAGGTCGCGAGAACCGCCAACAAGGCCCAGATCCGCAGTGCCATCGAGGACCTGTTTGACGTCCGAGTCGAAAAGGTCAGAACCATGATCATCCGTGGCCGCATGCGCCGTATGGGTCGCACCTGGGCCAAGACCCAAAACTGGAAGAAAGCCATCGTCTCCCTCAAGGAAGGCGAGAGCATCGACTTCTTCGAGGGAGCCTGAGACCGATGGCTATCAAACGATACAAGCCGACATCGCCTGCTCGTCGCACCTATGAGGTGGTGGGCTTGAGCGAGCTGAGCAAAGGAGGCCCGGAGCGCAAACTTGCCAAGGGCAAACGCGCAACGGCCGGCCGCAATCACAATGGGCGCATCACGTCGCGTTTCCGGGGCGGTGGCCACAAGCGCAGGTACCGCGAGATCGACTGGAAACGGAACAAGGTGGGCGTGCCCGCGCGTGTGGCGACCGTCGAGTATGACCCGAACCGCAGTGCCCGCATCGCGTTGCTGCACTACAAAGACGGTGAGAAGCGCTACATCCTCGCGCCCGATGGCCTCAAGGTGGGCGACGACGTCGTGTCGTCAAGGAACGCTGATATCAAGCCTGGCAACGCACTGCCCCTGCGAGCGATTCCGACGGGTACGATGATCCACAACATCGAGATGAAGATCGGCAAGGGTGCCCAGATGGTGCGCTCAGCTGGTACTGCCGCCCAGTTGATGGCCAAGGAGGGCGACTATGCTCACGTTCGCCTGCCGTCGACTGAGGTTCGCTTGGTGCATGTCAACTGTCGCGCAACCGTGGGCCAGGTTAGCAACGGCCTTCACGCGCGCGTTTCACTCGGCAAGGCTGGCCGCTCACGCTGGCTCGGGCGACGTCCCCACAACCGCGGCGTCACCATGAACCCGGTGGACCACCCCATGGGGGGCGGTGAGGGACGAAGCAGTGGTGGCAGGCATCCCTGCTCGCCCTGGGGCCAGTTGGCCAAGGGATTGAAGACGCGCACCAATAAGCGCACCGACAAGTTCATCGTCAAGCGACGCGGCAAGAAGTAAGGGAGAAACGGGAGAACTCATGGCGCGTTCAATCAAAAAGGGCCCTTTTGTCGACGACCATCTGCTCAAGAAGGCGCAGGCGGCCGCCGACAGCGGAGACCGCAAGCTGATCAAGACCTGGTCCCGGCGTTCCACGATCCTGCCAGAGATGGTGGGTCTAAGCTTCGCGGTGCACAACGGCCGCAAGTTCGTGACGGTCTTCGTGACGGAGGACATGGTCGGGCACAAGCTCGGCGAGTTTGCCCCGACCCGCACTTTCGGCGGCCATGCAGCCGATCGCAAGGGCAAGGGCGGTGGTGTCAACCCACGCACGGGCAAGCGTTGAGGTTCCCTGATGGAAGCTAGAGCTACACTCCGCTATGCCCGCATTGCACCACGCAAGGCCCGGGTAATTCTTGATATGGTGCGCGGCAAGAACGTCGCCGAGGCAATCGACGAGTTGCGCTTCACGCCTAAGGCTGCGGCGCCCATCGTTGGCAAGCTACTCGACAGCGCGATCGCCAACGCTCAGCAAAAGAACGAGAACGTCGACCTCGACAACCTCTTTGTCAAACTGGCCTTTGCAGACAAGGCGCCCGACCGCTTCATGCGGCGTTGGCGCCCCCGCGCGCAGGGCCGCGCCACTCGGATTGTGAAAGGCATCAGTCACATCACGGTGGTTCTCGACGACCGGACGGAGGCATAGATGGGCCAGAAAACACACCCCTACGGGTTTCGACTCAATGTGGTTCGTACCTGGCAGTCCAAGTGGTTCGAGGACAAGAACTACGCTACCTGGCTGCACGAGGACCTTGCGCTGCGGCGTGCGATCGTCAAGAAGTTCAAGAACGCTGGCATTGCACACGTCAACATCGAACGAGCCGCCAGCAAGGTGAAGGTGGTTATCGGGACTTCGCGTCCGGGTGTGATCATCGGCCGGCGCGGTGCGGGTGTTGAGCAGCTGAAGGCTGAACTGCAGAAGCTCACCACCAACGAGTTGTTCATAGACATCCAAGAAGTGCGCAAAGCGGAAACCAACGCACAACTGGTGGCCGAGAACATCGCGACCCAGTTGGAGCGCCGCGTCGCATTTCGCCGCGCCATGAAGAAGTCGGTGTCGATCGCTATGAAGTTCGGCGCGAAGGGAATCCGGGTGCACGCGGCCGGTCGGCTCGGGGGTGCTGAAATCGCCCGCGAGGAGGCCTACCGCGAGGGGCGGGTCCCCCTACACACCATGCGCGCCGACATCGAATACGGCACTGCAACCGCCCATACGACGGCCGGTGCGGTCGGGATCAAGGTGTGGATCTTCAAGGGAGAGGTCCTGCCGCAACGTCGCCGCCAGACGGCTGGGATGGCAACCCCTAGCCAGGCCCCTCGCTGAGGTCAAAGGAGAGACACGCTCATGTTGATGCCGAAGCGAACGAAGTTCCGAAAGCAGCAAAAGGGGAAAATGCGCGGTTTTGCGCGCCGCGGTTCGGACGTTTCATTTGGAGACTTTGCTCTGCAGGCCCAGGACCGCGGCTACGTTACCGCCCGTCAGATCGAGGCCGCTCGTATGGCGATTCAGCGCAAAACCAAGCGCGCCGGGAAGCTGTATATCCGGATATTTCCTGACAAGCCCTTGAGCAAGAAGCCGCTCGAGACCCGGATGGGTAAGGGCAAAGGCAGTCCTGAGGAGTGGGTCGCTGTGGTCAAGCCCGGGCGGGTGCTCTACGAGCTCGAGGGGGTCCCGCGTCCGTTGGCCGAGGCTGCCTTCCGTCTTGCGGGTGCAAAGCTACCCCTACCCGTGCGGTTCATGGACCGGAGTGAGCAGTTATGAAGACCCAGGAACTCCGAGAGAAGACCGACTCCGAGTTGGAAGAGTTGGAGCGCGACGCCCGACGGGAGCTGTGGAAGGCACGCTTCGACAACTATACGAATCAGCTGGACAACACCGCCAAGATTCGGCGATTGCGCCGGCAGGTAGCCCGCGTGAGGACGCTCATGACGGAGCGCAGCAACGCGAACGAGGAATAGGCGATGGCTGAGACAACTGAGCACAACACCCAATCAGCCCGGGGCAACCGGCGCCGGCTCCAGGGGCGCGTCGTCAACGACACCGCCAGCCCCGGTCGCGCCAAGAAAACCGTGATTGTCGAGGTCGTGCGACGCTTCCGCGACCCGGTCTACGGAAAGTACATCAAGGCGAAGAAGAAGTACCACGCCCACGATGAGCGGGAAGAGTACATGACCTCAGACTTGGTCGAGATCCGGGAGAGCCGTCCGATCTCGGCAACCAAGCGGTGGGTTGTGACGCGGCTGCTCGAGCGCCCGGAGAAGGTGTAGCCATGATCCAGACCGAGAGCGTTCTCGATGTGGCCGACAACAGCGGTGCCAAGCGAGTGCAGTGTATCAAGGTGCTAGGCGGGACCCGTCGGCGCTACGCCAGCTTGGGTGACGTAATCGTCGTCTCCGTCAAGGAAGCCCTACCCAATGCGCGAGTAAAGAAGGGCGACGTTGCCAAAGCGGTCATCGTGCGAACTCGGCGCGAAGTCGCTCGGGCGGATGGCACGTACGTCAAGTTCGACACGAACAGCGCAGTGTTGATCAATGACTCGCGCGAGCCGATTGGCACGCGCATTTTCGGTCCGGTAGCGCGAGAGCTTCGCTATCGGCGCTTCATGAAGATCATCTCGCTGGCTCCGGAGGTGGTGTGATGGCACTGCGCATTCGTAAGGGCGATGACGTCGTCGTCATTGCCGGCAAGGACAAAGGTTCCCGCGGTAAGGTTCTCAAGGTCGTGACTGACGTGGATCGGGTGATCGTGGAAGGCGTCAACAAGGTCAAGCGCCACCAACGCCCCACCCCACAGAACTCGCAGGGCGGCATCATCGAGAAGGAGATGCCGATCGATATGTCCAATGTGATGATCGTGGATCCGAAGACCGAGAAGCCGACGCGCATTCGGATGGGACAAAACGCCGACGGCAAGAAGATTCGCATCGCTGTTCGTAGTGGCGCAGCGCTCGACAGCTGAGGACGACTGAGATGGGCGAATATGTACCGAGATTGAGAAAGCTCTATCGAGAGACGATTGCGCCGCAGCTGCGCAAGGATTTCGAGCTGGGCAACGTGATGCAGACCCCCCGCCTCACAAAGGTGTCGGTCAATATGGGGTTGGGCGAGGCCGTTCAGAACCCCAAGCTGATCGAGCAGGCTGTCACGGAGCTCGCCCAGCTCACCGGGCAGAAGCCGATTGTGACGCGCGCCAAGAAATCTATCGCGGGGTTCAAGTTGCGCGAAGGGCAACCGATCGGCGTGGCCGTCACCCTGCGGCGCGATCGAATGTATGAGTTTGTCGATCGCCTCTTCAATCTGGCCTTGCCGCGCGTGCGAGACTTCCGCGGTTGTTCGCCCAAGTCCTTCGATGGCCGTGGCAACTACACCATGGGCGTTCGCGAGCAGATCGTCTTCCCAGAAATCGACTATGACAAGGTCGAGAAGATTAAGGGTCTGGCTGTGACGTTCACTACCACCGCCCCCACCGACGACCAGGGGCGCGCCCTTCTGACAGCGCTCGGTCTGCCGTTCCGGAAATAGGAGAAGAAGATGGCGCGTGCCCAAGCTTTTGCAAAGATGGTCAGGAAGCCGAAATTCGGCGTTCGGCACCGAAACAGGTGCAAGGTGTGCGGTCGACCACGCGGGTACTACCGCAAGTTCGACCTATGTCGTGTTTGTCTTCGTAAGCTCGCGTTGGAGGGGCAAATCCCCGGCGTGACGAAGTCGAGCTGGTAGGGAGGGCGCAACCAATGATGACGGATCCTATCGCCGACATGTTGACGCGCATCCGCAATGCGCTGACCGCCAAGCACGAGCGCGTCGACATTCCGCTGTCGAAGCTAAAGGTGCACTTGGCAGAGATTCTCAAGGCCGAAGGCTATATCGAGGATTTTGCCGTGCAGAAGGAACGCCCGGGAACGTTGAGCTTGAGACTCAAGTATGGGCGCGACCGGGAGTCTGCGATTCTCGGGCTCAAGCGGGCAAGCCGGCCGGGCCGCCGTCTATACGTGGGGCATCGAGACATTCCAAAGGTCCTCAACGGTATGGGGATCTCGATCATATCGACCTCCAGAGGTTTGCTGACGGACCGCGACGCGCGGCATCAGCACATCGGGGGCGAGGTTCTCTGCGAGGTTTGGTGATGGGCGAAGCAACACAGGACGTGGCGCAGTCGCGAGTGGGCAAGCGACCGCTCTCGCTGCCGGAAGGTGTGCAGCTCAAGGTCGATGGTCGGAATGTCACGGTCAAGGGCCCCAAGGGGGAGTTGTCCCGTACGATGCCCACTAGCGTGTCTGTGAATGTCGACGGCAAGACGGTAACGGTCGTGCCCGACGCGGGCGCGGGGCGTCGTGGCAAGCAGTTTCAGGGATTGGCCCGCGCCCTGTTGGCGAGCATGGTGGAAGGTACGGCCAACGGGTTCAATGTATCCCTGGACCTCAAGGGCGTGGGCTACCGTGCTGAGCTCAAGGGCCAGGAGCTCACGATGTCTCTCGGCTTGTCGCACCAGGTGAAGTATCCGCTCTCCGATGCGATCAAGGCCAAGGTGGAGATCATCGATGAAGGCGGTATCAAGACACCGCGCGTGCATTTGACATCTCATGACAAGGAAGCGCTGGGCCAGGCCGCGGCCCGGATCCGTTCGTTCCGGCCGCCGGAGCCCTATAAGGGCAAGGGCGTGCGCTATACAGGCGAACGCATCCGAGAGAAGGCCGGCAAGGCGGGCGGCAAGAAGTGACAACCGAGGGCTGACATGACCAACAAGATCCAACGACGCACGCGCCGACGGCGGCACATACGGAAGAAGGTCAGCGGGACCGCTGAACGCCCGCGGCTAACAATCTTTCGCAGCGCGAAGCAGATCTATGCCCAGGTGATCGACGATGTGGCGGGTGCCACGCTCGCTTCTGCGAGCTCGCTAAAGGGTGAGGCCGCGGAGGCCGGCAAGGTTGCCCGTGCCGAGGCGGTAGGGGAGGCCCTTGCTGCGGCCTGCAAGGAGCGAGGCATCACGCAGGTCGTCTTTGATCGAAACGGTTACATTTACCACGGTCGCGTCAAGGCTGTGGCCGACGGAGCCCGGAAGGGCGGACTGGAGCTTTAGCCGATGGCTGCGAATGAACTCGAGGACCTGCAGGACCGCGTCATCCATATCAACCGGGTAGCCAAGGTCGTCAAAGGCGGGCGCCGATTCAGCTTTAGCGCTCTGATCGTTGTTGGAGACGGCAACGGGCGAGTCGGCGTAGGGATGGGCAAGGCGAACGAAGTGCCGGAGGCGATCCGCAAGGGCAACGAGCGCGCTCGGAAGAACTTGTTTGAAGTGCCTCTGGACGGAGGCACGATTCCGCACAAGGCGTTGGGCCATGATGGCGCGGGGCAGGTGCTGCTGCGGCCCGCTAGCCCGGGTACGGGCGTTATCGCGGGCGGACCCGTGCGCGCGGTGCTCGAGTCGGTGGGTGTCAAGGACATCCTGTCGAAGTGCATTGGAACCAACAACAAGCTCAACGTGGTCAATGCGACCGTGGATGCCTTGCGGCAGCTCGAGTCGCGGCCTCAGGTGGCGGCGCGTCGCGGCAAGTCCACCGAGGATCTGAGCCACTGAGGGCCGGGAGTAGGACATGAAACCGAAGCTCAAGGTTCAGCAGGTCAAGAGCCAGATCGGGCGCCCGGAGCACCAACGCCGCGTTCTCAGGGGGCTCGGGTTACGCGGGCCTCACAGTCAGGTGGTGGTCGATAACACCCCGGCTTTCCGCGGCATGGTCAAAAAGGTGATCCACCTCGTTTCGGTGGAGGAGATCGATGACTGAAGAACAAGACGAAGGACCGATCCTCTCGCGGCTCAAGCCGTCGCCGGGCTCCACCCATCGCCGGGCTCGCAAGGGTCGGGGTCCTGGCTCGGGCCTCGGCAAGACCTGTGGCAAGGGCCAGAAGGGGCAGAAGTCCCGCGCTGGTGGAAAGGTGCCCGTGTGGTTCGAAGGTGGTCAGACTCCGCTGCAGCGCCGGCTGCCCAAGGTCGGATTCAAGAATCCCTTTTCGAAGGAGTTCTCCATCGTGAACGTGCAGTCGTTGGGGCGCTTTGACGCGGGCAGTGTGGTCGATCCCGCGGCGCTTTCCGCAGCCGGCTTGGTGGGCAAGCGTCCCGGGGCCGTCAAAATCCTTGGGCAGGGGGAGCTGGACCGCGCGTTGACGGTCAAGGCGCACAAGTTCAGCGCGCGGGCCAAGGAGATGATCGAGAAGGCGGGCGGTACGGCTGAAGTGCTGGAGAACGCCGGTTCTGCGGACGCGCAGCCCGGAGCTTGAGTCTCTGTCCCGGAGCTAGCATCCGGTCTGAGGAGCACAATTCACTATGAGTACGATTGCCAACATCTTCAAGATCGCAGAGCTCCGCAAGCGTTTGATCTTCACGCTTACGATGCTGGCGATTTACCGCGTTGGCATCTTCATTACGACGCCCGGCGTGGATCGCAATGTGATGCAGGACATCATGGCGGCCCAGTCGGGGACGTTTCTGGGCATGTTCAACCTATTCTCCGGCGGAGCGCTCGAGCAACTCTCGATCTTTGCGCTCGGCATCATGCCCTACGTGTCGGCCAGCATCATCCTGACGTTGATGAGCGCGGTCGTCCCGACGCTTGAAGAGCTCCGCAAGGAGGGTGAAAGCGGGCAGCGTAAGATCAATCAATACACGCGATACGGCACGGTCGGACTCAGCATCGTGCAGAGCATCGGCATCTCGATGTTCCTGGAGGGTCTCAACGGCTCCGATGGGGGCCAGTACGGGGACGTGGTTGCCAATCCCGGATGGGGCTTCCGTCTGCTCACGATGATCTCGTTGACGACCGGGACTGCCTTCATCATGTGGCTCGGGGAGCAGATCACCGAGCGGGGCATCGGCAACGGCATTTCACTGATCATCTTTGCTGGGATCGTTTCCGGGCTGCCAGATGCTCTCTTCCAGACGACGGCGCAGGTGCGCATTGGGCAGATTCAGCCGATCTCGCTGCTGCTGGTGACCGGCATCGTGTTCGGCGTGGTGGCCTTCATCGTGTTCTTCGAGCGCGCCCAGCGGCGGATTCCGATCCAGTACGCTCGCCGCGTCGTGGGCCGCCAGATGTATGGCGGACAGACCTCCCACCTACCGCTCAAGGTCAATGCGGCCGGTGTGATCCCGCCGATCTTCGCGTCTTCGCTGCTGATGTTTCCGCAGACCCTTGCGGGCTTCAATGTGCCTGGCATGCAGTACCTGCAAGATTTCATTGCGGCTCGGGACTGGCGCTACGTGATCGTCTTTGTCGCGATGATCATCTTCTTTACTTTCTTCTATACGGCGATTCAGTTCCAGCCCGTGCAAGTGGCGGATAACCTCAAGAAGCAGAACGCCTTCATTCCTGGGATTCGACCGGGGAAGGCGACGGCCGACTTCATCGACGCCGTGATGACGCGCATTACCGTGGGTGGCGCCTTGTACATGGCGCTGGTGTGCGTCGTGCCGGACTTTCTGCAACAGACGTTTCGCGTCCCGTTCTACTTCGGCGGTACCTCGATCATGATCGTCGTCGGCGTGGCGCTCGATTTCGTGCAGCAAGTTGAGTCACACCTGATCACTCGTCACTACGAGGGTCTCACCGGGCCACGTGGTCCGCGTATCCGTGGGAGGCAGGCCTGATGGACCTGATACTGTTTGGGCCGCCGGGCGCCGGGAAGGGCACACAGGCCAAGCGTCTGACCGAAATGTTGTCGATTCCACAAATATCGACCGGCGACATGATGCGAGCGGAACGTGCCATCGGCTCGGAGCTCGGCAAGAAATTCGACCACTTTATGAGCCAGGGGCTGTTGGTCCCGGACGACCTGGTGCTGTCACTGTTCGCCCAGCGCCTGGCCCAAGACGATGCGAAAAGTGGCGCAATTTTCGATGGTTACCCCAGAACTGCCACGCAGGCGGAGGCCTTGGATGACCTGCTCAAGAGCCGCGAGCGGAAGATTGAAAAGGTGGTCTCCATCGAGGTGCCCCTTGAGGAAATGATTGAGCGGGCCGTTGGCCGTCGGAGTTGCCAGGACTGTGGACATGTATACCACTTGCGCTATAATCCGCCGCCCTCGCCGGATGTTTGCGGTGCGTGCAGTGGCTCGCTCGTTCAGCGCAAGGACGACACCGAAGAAACGGTACGCACCCGGTTTGACGAGTACTTGGCCAAGACGGCTCCTTTGTTGGATTACTACGGAAAGCGGAACCTGGTCGTCCCCGTAAATGGGGTCGGCGAACTTGATCTTGTGACCACGCGCATCAAGGAAGCAATCGGGGTGAGCTAAGGAACGCAATGGAGACGAAGAGCGAAGTGCCGGGCGTTGTCGAGGAGGCGCTGCCGCACGAGCTCTATCGGATCACTTGTGATGATGGGTCCAAAGTTACAGCGTCTCTTGGAGGCGTTGCGAGACAGGCAATCGTTAGAGTTATTCCCGGTGATCGGGTTCTGATCCAAATCTCTTCGCGGGACCCGGGCCGGGGCAAGATCACACGGCGACTGAGCTAGAGGGCAGCATGAAGGTTCGACCAAGCGTCAAGAAAATCTGTGAAAAGTGCAAGATCGTACGTCGGAAGGGCGTCGTGCGTGTCCTGTGTGAGAACCCGCGCCACAAGCAGCGTCAGGGCTAGGGGGTAAGCGACATGGCACGTATCGCGGGAGTCGATCTTCCTGGTCGTAAGCACCTACTTATCTCGCTGCAGTACATCTTCGGCGTGGGTCCGAGAAACGCGAGCGAGATCTGCGAAAAGGCGCGTATCGCGCCGAACACCATCACGGACACGCTGGACGAGAATCAGGTTAAGGCGATCCGTGAAATCATTGAGGCTGACTACAAGGTCGAGGGCGACCTGCGTCGTGAGCTTCAGATGAATATCAAGCGGTTGATGGATCTGGGCTGTTACCGTGGTCTGCGCCATCGGCGTGGCCTGCCAGCACGCGGTCAGCGCACCCACACCAACGCCCGCACGCGCAAGGGTCCCCGACGCGGTGTGCTTTCCCGGAAGAAGTAAGGCTTAGGAGAATCGGTACATGGCCAAGGCGACCAAGGGCTCCGCAAAGGGCAAGAAGAAGGTCAAGAAGAACATCTCGACCGGAATCGCCCACATTCAGTCCACGTTCAACAACACGATCGTGACGATCACCGACGTTAACGGGAACGTGGTCTCATGGTCCAGTTCAGGCTCTCGCAACTTCAAAGGGTCACGCAAGAGCACTCCATTCGCGGCGCAGTTGGCCGCTGAAGACGCGGCCCGCAAGGCCCAGGACCACGGCATGCGTACGGTTGCGATCTTCGTGAAGGGCCCCGGGGCCGGCCGGGAGTCCGCCCTACGAGCGTTTCAATCAGTCGGAATGCGTGTGACGTTGATTCGCGATGTCACCCCCATTCCGCACAATGGCTGCCGCCCACCTAAGCGGCGGCGAGTCTGAACCGCGACGCCACGAGGCGAAGACCAACCGACGACGGACTCGACGGCAGCAGGCTTCAGCAGGAGACAATTACCCGACATGGCACGTTATATCGGTCCAGTTTGCAAACAGTGCAGGCGCGAGAATACCAAGCTCTTTCTCAAGGGTGAGCGCTGCTATACCGACAAGTGCGGTTACGACCGCCGCCCATACCCCCCGGGTGTTCACGGTCAACGGCGGGCGAAGTTCACCGAGTATGGGATTCGGCTGCGCGAAAAGCAGAAGGTGCGACGCATCTATGGGATGCTCGAGTCGCAGTTCCATCGCTACTTCGACATGGCCGACCGTCAAAAGGGAGTCACCGGCGAGAACTTCCTGAACCTTCTCGAGCGCCGTCTGGACAGCGCCGTGTATCGCATGGGCTTGGCCACCACGCGTGCCGAGGCGCGCCAGCTCGTGCGCCACAAGCATCTTCAGGTCAACGGTCGGGCTGTCAACATCCCCTCGTTCCTGCTCCGTGCCGGCGACAAGATCACCGTGCGTGAGCGCAGCAAGAAACTCAGCCGCATCGAGGGCGCGCTGGAGGTCTCGGGTCGACGCGAGCAGCCCGACTGGTTGGAGGTCGACCGCGAGAACCTCACCGGTACCGTCAAGACATTGCCCACGCGCGACGCGATCACGCTGCCGATCCAGGAACAGCTGATCGTCGAGTTCTACTCCCGCTAACCAAAGGAGGCACGGCCCGTGCAAAGCGTCGAGGAACCCAACTCCACCCAGAACGCGTCGCAGCAGACAGCCAAGAATTGGAAGGATCTCATTCGCCCCAAGGCTATCTCCGTCGACGAGGGCAGCCTGAGCCAGACCTATGCGAAGTTCACGTGCGAGCCCCTTGAGCGCGGGTTCGGCCTCACGCTTGGCAATGCCTTGCGGCGCGTGTTGCTATCTTCGCTACAGGGCTCGGCGGTCACGGCCGTCAAGATCGACGGTGCCCTGCATGAGTTCACGTCCGTGCCGGATGTTACCGAGGACGTGACGGACATTGTGTTGAACCTCAAGCAGGTCGTCGTACGCACGGATGGGCCTCTCAGCCGGCCCCTGCGGCTTGAGAAGGACGGTCCCTGTGTCGTCACCGCGGGTGATATCACCGCGCCCGAGTCCGTCGACATCCTGAACAAGGATCTTGTGATCTGCAATGTGTCCAAGGGCGGCCGCTTCTCCGCGGAGTTGACGATTGGCTCCGGACACGGCTACGTGCCAGCGGACAAGAACAAGAACGGCAGCATGCCGATTGGGACCATTGCGATTGACGCCCTGTTTTCGCCGATTCGCAAGGTGAACTACACCGTGACCAACGCCCGCGTTGGTCAGCAGACCGACTACGACAAGCTGAGCCTTGAGGTCTGGACGAATGGCGCAGTGCCACCTGCGGATGCGGTCGCCTACGCGGCGAAGATTCTGAAGGACCAGCTGACGATCTTCATCAATTTTGAGGAAGAGCCCGATGCGGTTCACAAGGAAGAGGAGGAGGAAGAGCCGCTCAACGAGAACCTCTTCCGAACCGTCGAGGAGCTCGAGCTTTCTGTGCGCTCGGCCAATTGCCTGCAAAATGCGAACATCCATCTGATCGGAGAGCTCGTGCAGCGCACTGAAGCGGAGATGCTCAAGACCAAGAACTTCGGCCGAAAATCGCTCAAGGAGATCCGCGAGATCCTCGGTGAGATGGGGCTGTCGTTCGGTATGCGGATCGACAACTGGCCGCAAATGCTTGAGCGCTGGAAGACCCAACAGGGTCAGAATTAGAGGGTATCGCCATGCGCCATCAGAAGTCCGGCCGCAAATTTGGCCGCAACACCAGCCATCGCCGTGCGATGTTTCGCAACCTGACCGGGAACCTCGTACTCCACGAGCGCATCGAGACCACCGACGCCAAGGCGAAGGAGCTCCGTCGCCTGGCAGAGCGGCTCATCACCCGCGCGCTGCGTCTGGGCGACGACCTGACCGTGGACGTAGCCAAGTTAAAGCAGGGCGAACGGGAGCGTGTCTTGGCGCGTCGTGTCCACGCACGTCGCCAGGTTGCGAGCTTCTTGCCGGCGCGACTGGCCCGGACCACGTCCGATGGAGACCTTGAAGAGGTCAACCTGGTCGACAAGCTGTTTAGCGACATCGCCCTGCGGTACGCGGACCGTGCCAAGGAAGGCAAGGGCGGTGGGTACACGCGCATCATCAAGAAGGGCAACCGCCGCGGCGACAACGCCCCAATTTCCATTATAGAGCTGGTGTAGCAAGCACGCCGCAGCGTTGCTGGCGGCCGGGGGGACCGGTGGGTTCCCCCGGGTTCTTCGCGCCTTGGCTAGAGACGAAGCCGAAGCCCTGCGCGATCGACCGTGAAGTCACAAACGATCCGGGGTAGCCCTCCGATGTCACGGAATGGTCTTCCCGTGTCCCGGGTATGCACGGGATGTCAGCCGCTCGAATGTGCAGGTGTGTCGGCATCTTACCTTTCGTGCGCATGCACCCATTGTGTGTACCGAGATTTGTGGCATATTGAGGGAACTGGGTAGCTGAACGACGGCACCGTATACCGGTTCGCCGGGTCCGTCGTCCGGTGGGGAGCAGTCCTCGCCGGGGCCGGCTTTCCCATCGTTGTCCCAAATTCCGCAGCCGGAGGACCCATGCAGCAGTCAACCAATGGCCCCCTCGACCGAATCGACGTGTTTTCGGAGGTGCCCCAGTCCGCCGTGCTGGACGACGCGCTGCTAGCGCGGGTACGGGCGGGAGCTATCTCGCTGCGAGAGTACACGTTGTTCACCTGGGCTCTGCGGTGCTGGCACCTTCCGATCGAGCAGTTGGCGTGGGACAGCCGTTCCGACACAGTCAAGGGCGTGCGTCCCCTTTTGAAGCGCAAGGTCTCGTTGCTCGAGAGGGACCTCGTCAGCCTGTGCGGCAAGGAACTCGTCGTTCCCGCCGAACTCAACCGGACATTGGACGCCTTTGCACAGCTCACTTCCCGAGGAACAACCCCCGCGCGCATGCTGGGGCGCTTGTACGTCTGCGAGAACCTGTTCGCATCCCTGGCCGGCTCAGCAGCACGGGTCGAGACAAGCCTCGACCTCGACTCCGGCGCCACCCACTACTTGCGTGGCTGCAGTTACCCGCAAGCGCACCTCGAAGATGTACGGCAGTGCTTTGCGTCTGCCCTGGTAGGCGAGGTGCCGATGCAGAACGCTGTGGAAGGCTCCCGTGAGGCATCCGCGCAGTTGCAGGAGTTGCTTTCGCTCCTCGTGCGGCTCACCACCCGCCAGGCTGCTGCTTCCTGATCCGTCGTCCCCGCGGTCCTAGGGCGTGCCCGTAGTCTTCGCTGGGCAGCCATCGCTGACCTTCTGTCTCCACCCTGGGGCTTGCGCCCCAGCCGGTTCCTAGCGTTGTATGCGCAAAGATCATCCGGGGGACCTACGCGCATCCGCTGAGGTCCGGGGAGAAGAGCATGACGGTAACTAGGTGGCTTGTAGTAAGCGTGCTGTTGCTGGCGAGCGCCGGCTACGCCTGTGGCGACGACGACGATGACGACGGCGTCCAGATGGACAGTTCCATGGGCGATGGTGATGGCGACGGCGATGGTGATGGCGACGGCGATGGTGACGGCGACGGCGACGGCGCCGGCGACGGCGAGGTTGAGGCCGGCTGCGATGGGGAGGGCGCGGGCGGCGATG
>JAPPOR010000959.1:0-2318 GCA_028817905.1 Myxococcales bacterium | reverse complement strand
CCGGTCGGGGGGGCTCGCCGCACTCGCCGATGGCGCGCGCGACGGCGCGGGCGACGGCGCGGGCGACGCCGAGGGCGACGGCGACGGCGACGGCGATGGTGACGGCGACGGCGATGGTGATGGCGACGGCGATGGTGATGGCGACGGCGATGGCGATGGCGACGGCGACGATCCCGTCGTTTGCGGAGACACCACCTGTGACCCAGTTCCTTCAGGCTCGATGGGTGTGACGCGTTGCTGCACTGACGAAAATGAGTGCGGAAATATGAGCCAGGTGTCCTCCACTTGTCTCCCCATCGAGGCTCCGGGATCCTTCGATCAATCCTGTCCGAGCTTCTCGGTCGGCCAGGGTATTACCTGGCCGGGGTGCTGCACACCCGAAGGGAAGTGCGGCGGGTTGAGCTCCACGGAGGGCGGTTCCGGCTGTGTGGACAACGAGTTGCTCGACGGCGCGGAGACGGGTGGCACGTGCGAATACGACGCCGACAGTGATTGCACCATGATCCTCGACGTTGGCTGCGATGGGAACGAGGACTGCGGCTCCGGCGAGCTATGCTGTGGTCGGTGGTCGGGCCAATACACGGTCACCGAGTGCGCGGAGGTCAGCGACTGTGGTGACCTCAATGCGACGGAAGGCGGGAACTGGTCTCAGATCTGCCATCCGGGCGACACCTGCGCGGATGAAACGTACACCTGCCTTCAGAACACCGAGTACCTGCCGGGATACCTGTACCGCTGCCGCGATACGGGCGAGACGCCGCCGGAAGCCGGAAGCACGGCGGCCGACGAGATCAACTGCGACGACCTCACGTGTGGCGCCGGCGAGAAATGCTGTGTGTCCACCCCCTCCGGACGTACCGAGTGCATTCCTGAGGGTGATACGTGTGGCTGTCTCCCGACGGATACAGAGGTGGACGAGGATGCAGGCGTAGACGAGGAGGACGGCGGCACCTAGTCGACGCCGGCCGGAATTCGTCCGCAAGGGGCTCGGTGCGTATGCACCGAGCCCTCTGCAATTGCGGGGCTCGCTTGGCCGGCTTCCAGCATGCAATCGCACTCGGTCCGCCCTCCGAATCGCGTAGGATGTCACCATGGGCATCACTGACACATGGCACGTGGGTCCTTCGGAGTGGTCAATCCTGGTGCATGGGGGAGCGGGCTCGCGCAAGGGTTCCCGGCAGATGGCCGCGGTGGCAGGTTGTCGAACGGCCTCGGAGACGGCCGCACGCGTGCTGTCGACGGGAGGCTCGGCCCTGGATGCCGTTGAGCTCGCCGTCCGCTGCCTAGAAGACGATCCCACGTTCAACGCTGGCACCGGCGGAGCCCTGTGCAGCGACGGCAGCATGGAGCTCGACGCCGCGATCATGGCCGGGACCGATCTCCGGGCAGGTGCCGTCTGTGCGTTGCCACCCTACCGCAACCCAATTGCGATCGCGCGGGCGGTGCTTCAGGAGGGGGCCCACGTGCTGTACGCCGGCGCGGGTGCCGAAGCATTTGCCCGCGCGCATGGCTTTGATCCGGCGGATCCGGCCGAGATGGTGACCGATGGGGCTCGCGAGGAACTGGAGCGTGCCCGATCGCAGGGCCGCGCGACCCTGTGGGCGGGCAATACGGTGGGTGCCGTCGCACGCGATTCGGGCGGCAGGCTCGCAGCCGCCACGAGTACCGGTGGGCTTCCGGGCCAGGCGCGTGGACGCGTGGGCGATTCTCCGATTGTCGGTGCCGGGACGGCGGCGGACGATGAGCGGGGCGCCTGCTCAGTGACCGGTGATGGAGACGCTATTCTGCGTGTATCCATGGCCGCCGACGCCCTCTTTCGGATGGCATGTGGCAGCGCACCGGAACTGGCGGCATGCGAGGCGCTGGAGCTGCTGGCCGCCCGGACGGGCGCGCCCGCGGGGCTGATCCTGGTTCATCCGGACGGTGCCCTGGCAGCGGCGTTCACAACGCCTACCATGTCATGGGCGGCCTGCCAGCCAGGCGGTGCTTGGCACGCCTAACTAGCACTACTTGATCAGCCCCTGACAGGCCCCCGCTCGTTCAGGGGTTTTGTAGCCCGCGCAACCTCCTCGAAAGGCGACTTGCCCCCCCTTCGTCGCTCGCACGCCCTACAAATCACCCCTGCACTTCGCGATCATCCCGCCATGGTTTCCATCCAGAAAAGGGCACGCGCCCGTCCCCCATCCTGCGGGGTCGCGCCGCTTCGCTCCGGATGCACACCGCGAAGTCGAGCATCCACTTTTCGAGGCTGGGATGAGGACTGGCATCGTCCGGATTCGACGACGAACCGCTTCCCAAATGACCAGATTGCTTCTACT
>JAPPOR010001080.1 GCA_028817905.1 Myxococcales bacterium | reverse complement strand
GGGTCCAACCAGGAGACACGTTGGAAAGCGTAGCCAAACGCTTCGGTCTATCCGTGGGTTCCATCGCACGCATCAACCGGTTCAGCCGACGCGGGCATCTGCATCCCGATAGCGAGATCATCCTGTATGTGCCCAACGACGACGGCTAGCCCGCATCCATCACCAAGGCACGTGATGATCGTGCAAGTGATCGGCTTCGCAGGGCTTTCGGTGAAGGAGGGAATACTTGCTGTATCTTCGACTGAAGCGAAAGCCCTAGGCTGAAGCTTCCCTGCGAGAAGGTTCAGGTCAGGGTCCTTTGTTCAAGGAGAGGGCCACGCGGCCCTCTCCCCCGCCGGCAAGCCGCCAGGGCCCCCCTCTCCTGCGCGGCGCAGGCGCCAAGGCTCCACAGTCCTCTCGCGAGAACACGCGCAGGTGCTAGGTGGACGGGGCGGGGCAGACGCGATTGCGGCCACCATTCTTGGCGCGATAGAGCTCTTCGTCGGCAGCCTTGAAAAAGCCGTTAACGTCCATCCCGGGCAGCAAGGCCGCCGCGCCAATCGAAACCGTGACTCGGATCTGCTCGCCCTCGACCATGAACGCGTGACCCTCCACGCGACGGCGAAGCTCCTCTGCGATTTTCACGCCACCCTCAAGGGAGGTCTCGGGCAGGACAGCTGCAAACTCCTCGCCGCCGTAGCGGCCTAGCTCGTCATCGGGTCGCAGACGGCGCGAGATAATGCTTGCCATGTCGCGCAGGACCGAATCGCCCGCCAGATGCCCGTAGGTGTCGTTGACGTCCTTGAAGTGGTCGATATCGATCATCAGCAGGGCCAGATCCCGCCCGTGGCGAAGGGCCCGCGGAATCTCCTTCTCGAGCACGTGGTTCAAGTGCTTTTTGTTGCCCACATCGGTCAGCCCATCCGTGATCGTGAACTTGAAGATCGTCTCGTGGTACTGAGCCTCAACGTCCGAGCCAGCAAGGTACTTGAAGATAGTGTCCCCGATCTTGAGCTGATCACCCTTTCGCAACTGGCACTCGGTGATGGGCTCCTGATCGTCATTGACGAACGTTCCGTTGGTGGAGTCCAGATCGACGATAAAAATGAAATCACCGCGGTGTTCGACCCGGGCGTGCCTGCGTGACACGCTATCACTGTCCAGCACAATGTCGTTCTCGCGGTCGCGGCCGACCGTGGTGATCTCTTTGTGGAGGACATGCCTGCGCCCCAGATCGGTTTCCTCAGGCGCGTAAATGATGACCAAACAGTCTTCACCCTTGTGCGGGACTTTCAGCTCCTCGAGCGTCGTCACCCGCGTTTTGATGTCGTGATCCGAATCCACGATTGCCAAGTCTTGCTCTTTCGCAGCGAGCTTTTAGCGTACCGGTCGTGAATCACCCGGTCCAGCAATTCCGGGGGGTGGGGCACCGTGGATCCGGTGAAGCACAGGTGGGAGCTGGACCCACATCGGGTAGGGCGAACGGCACGGTCCGCCCATCCTAGGAACTGTCCGACACATCCGTCGCAAGGTCGGATACGATAGCGGCGCCCATGGTTGCCGGCACCGATGCGCCCCAAATCCTCGTCGTCGACGACGAACAAGTCATCCGCGAGATTCTAGCCGACTTCCTCGCGATGGAGGGGTTCTCCGTCCGAACCGCGAAGAACGGCGAGGAAGCCCTAAAGCACCTGTCGCGCTCGCGCGTCGACCTCGTTCTGAGCGACCTGAAGATGCCCAGCATGGGGGGCATCGAGCTACTCCAAGCCATCTCGGAACACGCACCGAATGTCGTCACGATCATCATGACGGGGTTCGGCACCGTTGAAACCGCGATCGATGCCATGAAGCGAGGCGCCTACGACTACATCATGAAGCCGTTCAAGATGGAGGAGGTGGTGCACTGCGTTCGTCGTGGCCTGGACAAGCGCAAGCTCGAAGCGGAGAACATGCGGCTCCGCGAAGCGCTGTCTCTGTACAAGGTCAGCGAAGCCATCGCCGCAAGCCTTTCGCTGGACGAAGTCATCCATACGGTGACCGCAGCGGCGCTGGACGAAGTGGGTGCCGACATGGTCTCCGTGCTCCTCGACGACGGAGAGGGTGGCTTTTTCGAGCGCGAGCGGCGGCTGCATCCCGACTTCAATTCCGACCGCGTCCCGGAGCTCGACGGCCCGGAGTCTCTTGGTGTCCTGTCAACGGAAGCCCTGGTTGCCCACTTCGCGGAGGAGCGGCGCTTCCGGATGCATCGCGATCGGGCGCTCACCTTCTTTTCAACGCCCCCGAGCGGCGTCACGCTCGAGTCCTTGGTCGTAACGCACCTGGCGATGTCCGGCCGCACCATCGGGTTCATGGCTGCCGCGAGCTACACACCTGGCAAGTCCTTCGAGGAAGGCCAGCGCAAGCTGCTGAGCATCGTCTCGGACCGCGCGGCCGCAGCGGTCGAAAACGCTCGCCTGTACGAGGATCTCAAGGCGACCTTTTCCCAAACCATCCGCGGGTTGGCGAGTGCGATCGACAAGATGGACCGGTACACCGCCGGCCATTCGGAGCGTGTGGCCGCCTACGCGCAGATCCTGGCCATCAAGTTGGGGTTGCCCAAGGACAAGGTCGAGATCGTACGCCAGGCGGCCCTGATGCACGACGTCGGCAAAATCGGCTGCGTGATGAACCTGAATAAGCCCGGCGTGCTCACCGAGCAGGAGTACGCCGTGTTCAAGCAACACCCCGAATTCGGGCGCGACATCCTGGAACCGATCAAGTTCCTCGAGCCGATCGTGCCCGGTGTGCACTTTCATCACGAGCGCTGGGATGGCCTGGGCTACCCTCTGGGTCTCAAGGCGCAGGAAATCCCGCTGATCGCCCGCATCATCTCGGTTGCCGATGTATACGATGCGATGACCAGCGATCGCGCCTACCGCAAAGCCTTGCCCCACGACGCGACCCTGTCAGAGGTCAAGCGCTGCGCCGGCAGTCAGTTTGACCCGGACGTTGCCAACGAGTTCATCGAGGCGATCGAACGCGATCGCACAGCCCGCCAAGAGCGCGGCGACCCAATCCCCGATTGACGGCGAGCAAGTCCAGTCATTAGCGACCTTGTCCAGACGCATGTAGTCAAGGCAACGTGCCCAAACTTCACTCAAACGTCCACGTAGCGCTGACTCAAGGTCGCTAGCTAGCCCAGGCACCGGGGCTGGCGCCCCGTCCCATTCAAGCGGGAAACTTA
>JAPPOR010000347.1 GCA_028817905.1 Myxococcales bacterium | reverse complement strand
CTAGCCCGGATCCATCACCAAATCACGCGCCCTCGCACAACTGCTCGACTCCGCAGTGCTTTCGCTTCATTCGAGCAAGAGCAAAGCAGGGTGGGGTATTCACATGTCGAATGAGACCTATCCAGGAGATTCATTGGACGCGTACGGTTCCCCGGGCCTATGAAGACCGCATGATCGAGCAGACGACGTTGTCGTGGAACGGCCTTGCCCTCGCTGGAACGCTGTACCTTCCAGAACGAGCGAGCGGCCGCGTCGCTGCGACGGTGAGCGCGTCGGGCTTTGGCGGCGTCAAGGAGATGGTGCTTCCGGCCTTCGCCGAGCGGCTTGCCGACGTTGGTATCGCGACGTTGATCTTCGACTACGCCGGCTTCGGTGGCAGCGGAGGGGCGCCGCGCCAGCACGTCGACCCGATCGCTCAAATTGAGCAACTCAAGTGCGCGCTGGATCACCTCGCGGCCGACCCGCGGGTTGATCCCAAGCGGCTTGGCGCATGGGGTCCTAGCATGGCAGGTGGGCACACGCTGTGTCTGGCGGCCACAGAACCTCGAGTGCGTTGTGCGGTCGCCATTGTCCCGTTCATCAGCTCACAGGGAAGTGAGCCCGACCCCAACCTGATCGCGAGGGTGCTGTCCGATGCCGAAGCGCGGGGCCGCGGTGAACCGGGCGGCATGGTCGCGTCGGCCGGACGGCCCGGGGAACTTGCGGTCATGAACAGCGACGGCGCTTGGGCCTGGTCCAAGCGGATGACCGCTGACGCCCCCAACTTTCGCAACGAGATCACGCTCGCATCGTTGCTCGAGGTCGGGAACTACCGACCCGGCGAGCTCGCCGCTGAGATCAAAGTACCGCTGCGCGTGATCCTGGCGGCGGACGACACGATCACACCGGCAGCGAACGTGCGCGAGGCTTTGGCTCCGGTCCGAGACCTCGACGTGGTCGAGTACCCCGACACGCATTTCGAGCTGTTCGAGGAACACGGTGAGGCTGCCCAGCACGCGACCGCTGAGTGGTTCCTCCGTCACCTGATGTAGCTGACCGGGTTTATTCCCGAGCCCGAGCCCGGCTACGATCGGTCACACCGCGCCTCGCCTGCGGGCGCGTACCACAGCAACGACCGCGAGCAATGCCCCCAGAAACGCAGTTGAGCTTGGGCGGGCGCCAGCGCCCAGGACGGAGCACCCGCATCCCTTGCTAGCGGGTGGCGTCCTGTTGGCAGCGCCGGCGTTCCCCGTGGCGGCGGGGGCAGATGCTGCGGGCGTAGGAGCCGGCACGGACGGCGAGGGTGCTGCCGTGGCGGGGGCGCCCTGTGCTCCGACTCGGTCTATGGCTGGCATGGGCATGTCAACCGGTGGCGCTCCAAACGCGTTCTCCTCCATACCGGGCACTGCGCCGTTGGGGTCGACCGGCTCGATCGCATCGTCCGTGCCCGCTGATCCTGCGGGGCCGTCTTGCCCCGTGTCCTCCCCTGGGGCTGGCGCTCCAGCGGTGGGTCCGTCTGCCGTGACCCCCGCGTCGGCAGTCGGTTGGACGTCCCCCAACGGGTCGGCTCCGGCATCGACCGGAGCGTCCACGGGATCGGGGGTGAAGGGTTCGCCACAGGTCGCGATCGGCGCAGTGGTGGGCGTGACGTCGCAGCCTGGCCAGTTTCCAGCTCCGTTCCGGGGGTCCTGGAGCATCGCGGCGCACTCGGGGCCTGGGTCCCAAGTGCCATCGGGCGCGGTACAGGGTGTGACGTCGATACCTTCGTTTTCCTCGATCTCCTGGACGTGGGTCGCGATGTTCACGAAGGTCGTGCTGCAGGTGCAGTCGCAGAAGCGCGCCCCGGGTCCCGACGTCGAACCGAACACGCGATATCCGTAGCTGACGTCGCCGTCGACGAGCTCCATATAGATCGGTCCGCCCGAGTCGCCGTGGCAGGCGCCCGCTTGCGCGTCCCCGACATCGATCGTGCCGGGAGCGATCTTGTCCAGCTCATTGATTTCGACCTCGACCTCGTGCTTGCGACCGCCCCCCCTGGGAGAGGTCCTTCCGAAGCCCACGATCCAACCGCGGGCGCCAGGCTTGAGGAAACGGTCCGCCTCGCAGCCGACCAGCGGAGGCGTGATCGGCACCTGGTCCAGCCGCGGGTCATCCGGAAGGATGCAGTAGGCCCAGTCGCGCGGCGTATTGTAGGCGCTTCCGCCCCCGGTGCATTCGCCGGTGAGCGAGAATCTTCCCGGTTGCCCCCGCTCGCCGAATATGATGGTCGCTTCACTCTGCCGGCTGCGCAGACAGTGGCCGGCCGTCGTGACCACGCGGGGATGGATCAGCGTGCCGGTGCAACCGGTAGCCCCGTTCACCCGTACCGTGCTTGGCCACGCGCACGTTCCCGCGGGTTCGCCGCCGATGATGACCGCTTGGGTGCTCAGCTCGACGGCGGTTTCTTCGGGTTCGGAGGAGACACACGCGCAGAGCCCGAGCAGGCTGACAAGGGCCGGGGCGCCGAGCGACTGGCGGCGGACCTCGCACGCACGCCTGTCGCCGGCTCGTCTGTTCTGCTGTGGGACTGGTCTGCTCTGCTGCATGGGCTCACTCCGTCGCTCGCTCGTCGCGATGGGACACAATGAATCATCGTTCGGCGACCGGTTGCGGCAGGCACATTTTCCGGTCTCACAGCCACGGACCGCGCCATCGGTATCTTCGGCGGGCTTGTCAGGACATATTGGTCACCTCTGCCACCTGGCTTGGTCCTCGACGCTACCGAGCCTCCGCTTTCCCTGGCCCGCATCCATCACCAAATCACGCGCCCTCGCACAACTGCTCGACTCCGCACCGCTTTCGCTTCAGTCGAGAATACAGGGAGTATTCCCTTCCCTCACCGAATGCCCTGCGAAGCCGATCACTTGCACGATCATCACGTGCCTTGGTGAAACGGGTGATGGGTGCGGGCTAGAGCACGTGGCGAATGCTCGTTCAGCCGCTGAACGCGGTGTTATGTCGAGTCCATGCGAGACCCCTCGACGGGGTGAAACATCCACGTCGTCAAATCAGCAGACCTGGCTCGTTTGGTCTGCCCGAGCGGTCACGGTCGTTCGTCCACCGAGTGGGTCCTGCCGCGGTGCGCCCAGCCGTCGACCTCATCCGTGGTGAGCTTCCCGATCAGCGCCCGGTATCGTTGCTCGGCTGCCACGTCGAAGAAGCTGCGCCAGTGCCCGCCCTGGCCGC